>JANMQN010000038.1:0-44597 GCA_031370535.1 Sphingomonadales bacterium
CAACTGAAAAGCGATGCGATGTTGCCGAAATCATTGGTACGCGCATTGTGCTGGTCGGAAAAACCTGAATCGTCATGGCGGTGCGGCAGATAGGTGCCAAAATAGAAAAGTTGAAGCGACGAGGCGATGGCAGGCACCGCGTAAAGCAGGGTGATATTCTGCAATGGGACGTTCAGGACAAAGAAATATGTGATAACAATCGTCGAAATAAACATGATCGACTGCGAACCGAAATACCGCTTTAAAAACAACATATACCACGGCCAAAACGAACGACTATCGTCAGCGTTGAAATCCGGATCATCGGCACTGCCGACATGGCGGTGGTGCGCGAAATGGGCATCGCGCATCCGCCGCCAGCCAAAACCTGCATATAAAAACAGGGCGATTTTCCCGATTGCCCCGTTGGTTCGATGCCAACCGGGCGCGAGCGATCCGTGCATCGCATCATGTGCAACAATGAACATCCCCACCGAAAGCCAGCATTGCAGAGCAATTGCCGCCATCACCAAAGGCCAATCGGATAGGCGGACCGTAAAGAAGAACATCGCCCAGATGTGAACACCGATCCAGACGCCAAACATCAGTCCAGCATATGTCAGGCCTATTGTTGCGTCACTGGACGGAGAAGGGTTTCGAGCGGATATATGCATGACTAAATATAGGCTGCATATGGTCATAAAGATAGACGCAGCCAATATGGGTGAAACGATATATTGAAGTCCGGTTCTTTGCGCGCATTGAAGATCGTCGCTCTGCCAAGTGGAAATCTCCTATCAGCAGTTCCACCGCAAACGGCCCCACTTGCATTTCCAGTCAAATCAGGCCACCGGCGATATATTATGTCGTCAACGCTCAAAACTCTTTATGAAAAAATCTGGAACGCGCATGTTGTCCAGACGCGTAATGACGGCACCAGCCTTATTTTCATCGACCGACATCTGGTGCATGAAGTCACCAGTCCGCAAGCTTTCGAAGGACTTCGCGTAGCCGGACGCAAGGTGCGGCGGCCCGACCTGACGTTGGCTGTCCCTGACCATAATCTGCCGACGACGGCGCGACTGGACGCAGGCGGCAACCGCATCCCAATCGCAGACCCCGAAAGTGCCCAGCAACTGGCAGCGCTGGAGAAGAACGCGCCCGAATTCGGCATCCGCTATATCGACGCAACCGACGCCAATCAGGGGATTGTCCATGTCGTGGGGCCCGAGCAGGGCTTCTCGCTACCCGGCACAACTATCGTCTGCGGCGATAGCCACACCGCCTGCCACGGCGGGCTTGGCGCGCTGGCATTTGGGATAGGTACTTCCGAAGTCGAACATGTACTGGCAACGCAAACGTTGCAACTGAAGCAATCAAAATCGATGGAGGTCCGCGTCGATGGCGAGCTTGGTCCCGGGGTGACGGCTAAAGATGTCGTGCTTCATATCACCGGTGTCCTAGGCGCAGCTGGAGGATCTGGCTACGTGATCGAATATACCGGCGCGGTTATTCGAGCACTCAGTATTGAAGGCCGATTGACGATTTCCAACATGGCGATTGAGCATGGTGCGCGCGCTGGCCTGATTGCGCCGGATGATGTGACATTCGCGTATCTCAAGGACCGTCCAATGGCGCCGAAAGGGACGGCTTGGGAATCGGCTGTCACTTATTGGCGTTCGCTGGCGACGGATACGGGTGCGATTTTTGACAAAACGCTAGTCATCGACGCGGGCAATATTGCACCGAGCGTCACGTGGGGCACCAGCCCTGAAGATGTTTTGCCAATAACCGGCAGCATCCCCGATCCGATGAGTTTTGCCGATCCGTCCAAACAGGCGGCAGCGCAGAAATCGCTGGATTATATGGGCCTCACCCCCGGCACGCCAATGACTGAGATCGAGGTACAGAATATCTTCATCGGCAGCTGCACCAACAGCCGCATCGAAGACCTTCGCGCTGCCGCTGCCATCCTAAAGGGGCGGCACAAAGCAGCCAACGTCAAATGGGCTATAGTCGTGCCGGGATCTGGCTTGGTGAAGCAGCAGGCAGAAGCCGAAGGGCTCGACCGTATCTTCACCGACGCCGGCCTCGAATGGCGCGAGCCGGGCTGTTCGGCTTGCCTGGGCATGAACCCCGACAAAGTTCCGCCGGGCGAGCGCTGCGCCTCAACCAGCAACCGAAATTTTGTTGGCCGGCAGGGCCCGGGTGCACGGACCCATCTCGTCAGCCCTGCTATGGCAGCGGCAGCCGCTGTTACAGGGCGGCTGACAGATGTACGCGAACTGATGGACTGAGTCCCGGCACGGCACATCTGGCTTTCGGCATATTGACTCTACATCTGCCGTGCGGAATGTAAAATGCAGTGGGAGGAAGTGAATGGCAAAGCGGCCAGCCAAGATGAAATCGGAAAGCGACGAACCTGCCGAGCATCGCGGCGTCGTCGTTGGCTGGACGCATAATGATCTCGGTTCCTCGATCGATTTGCGGATACAGAGCACGGTTTCGCGTGCTGCGCTCGACGAAAACCGGGTCGACAGCCATCATTTCCTGATGACTCACAGCCAGGCGTTGATGCTCGCAAAGTTTCTGCTCGATGCAACGGGCCAGTCCTTACCGCAAAAACGCAAGCCTTCGCTTTGGCGGCAACTTACCGGCACGCGCAACAAATAGCGCCATAGACCCTTTACTTGTCCCGACGGCCAAAGCTAAGGCTGTTTGCACTAAAGGACACGCCCCATGACCGACAAAAAATCCAAACCCGAAGACGATGACAACTGGTCGACGAGCGCCAAAGTGGGCGCAGCCGTTGGTTCGGCAGCGCTAATGGCAGCCTTGCTCTATGCCGGACGCCGCAGCCTGACGCGCAAAAAGGGCAAGCTCGAACCGCTATCCCCGGAGCCCGAGGTCGAACCCATGACCCAAACAACACCTAAAAGCGAAACGGACTGATCGCCAGTGCAGCCGATCGCCCAAGTAAAAGGTCGTGCCTATCCGCTAGGCCTCAAAAATGTCGATACCGACATCATCATTCCGGCTGAGTGGCTGAAAACTATCAGCCGCACCGGGCTTGGCAAAGGGGCGTTTGAATCGTTGCGGGCCGTGCCGGGCAACGTGTTTGATGACCCGGAATATGCAGGCGCGCCAATCCTGATCGCCGGCGACAATTTCGGCTGTGGTTCAAGCCGCGAGCATGCGGCCTGGGCGATGGCGGATTTGGGCATTACTGCGGTTATCGCCCCAAGCTTTTCCGATATCTTTTCAGGTAATGCATTCAAAAACGGATTGCTTGCGATCGTATTGCCGCAGCCAGCAATCGACCGGCTGATGGAGGTCGCAAAGACCGACCCCATCCATGTCGATCTGGAAACACAGACGGTCACTACGCCGTTTCAGGATCGCTTCGAATTTGAGATCGACCCTTTTCGCAAACACTGCTTGCTGAATGGTGTCGACGAAATCGGCCTAACGCTACAAAGCAGCGATGCGATTTCTACATTTGAAACAAAAACAGCCGCAAGCCAGCCGTGGCTGGTACCAAACTCAGCCTAGGAGAGAGACATGCGCGCCTTATTATCGACCGCGACCGGCGGCCCTGAAACTCTTGTCATGGGCGAACTGTCCCAACCTGTGGCGGGTCCTGGACAGGTCGTGGTGGCGGTTAAGGCCTGCTCGATCAACTTCCCCGACACGCTGATGATCGTCGACCTCTACCAGTTCAAGCCGCCACGTCCGTTTGCCCCAGGTGGCGAAATCGCAGGCGTAGTTGAGGCCGTCGGAGAAGGCGTGAGCGGTTTCGCGGTCGGCGACCGGGTCATCGGGCTATGCGGCAATGGCGGATTGACCGAGAAGGTCGCGGTCGCGGCATTCAACTGTTTCAAAATGCCAGATGCGATGTCGTTCGACGACGGCGCGGCATTGTTGATGACCTACGGCACGTCGATCCATGCGCTCAAGGATCGTGGCCATATGAAAGAGGGCGACAGCGTTCTCGTGCTGGGCGGCGCGGGCGGTATCGGGATTTCGGCGATCGAGCTGGGCAAAGCCTTTGGTGGCCGCGTGGTTGCAGGCGTATCGAGCGACGCCAAAGCAGCAATCGCGCGCGAAGCTGGTGCAGATGAGGTTGTTGTCTATCCGCACCAACCGTTCGACAAGGACCAGTCAAAAGCAGTCGCGGAAATGTTCAAGACTGCTGCGGGTAAGGATGGTTTCAACATCATCTACGACACTGTCGGCGGCGATTATAGCGAACCGGCTGTGCGCTCCATCGCCTGGGAGGGTAAGTTTCTCGTAGTCGGTTTCCCTGCCGGGATCGCAAAGTTGCCGCTTAATTTGACCCTTTTGAAAAGCTGCGACGTTTGTGGTGTCTTCTGGGGCGCATTTGCTGCGCGCGCACCGCAGAAAAATCATGCCAACATTGCAGAATTGTTCGACCTTTATGCGGCAGGCAAGATCAAGCCCCGCGTGTCGGAGACTTTCGAGTTAGCGGATGCAGGTCAGGCAATTGCAAGGCTTGGCAACCGTGCCGCTGTAGGCAAGCTGGTTGTGCACATTTGACACGGCTGGTCTTGTTGATGCAGGGCCAAGTCATTATCTTTGAATTTAAGCAAACAGGAACCGCCACATGACGACCTTTGACAACCGCGAGAATGCTTTTGAAAACAAGTTCGCACACGATGCCGACCTGCATTTCAAGATCACCGCCCGCCGCAACAAGCTGGTTGGCCAGTGGGCAGCCGAGAAAATGGGTCTGACGCCTGAAGAAACCACTGCCTATGCAACCTCAGTTGTACAGGCCGATTTCGAAGAGGCTGGCGACGAAGACGTGATCCGGAAAGTGCTCGGCGATCTCACATCGGCTGGTATTGAAGCCGATGATGCTATGATTCGCGCCGCTTTGGAAGAGAAAATGGTCGAAGCCCGCCGCCAGTTTATCGAGCCAGCCTGATGGCAATGGCAGCCGTCGATATCGAAAGCATGATCAAGGCGGCGTTGCCCGATGCGCTGGTCGAAATTACCGACCTAGCCGGCGACGGCAATCATTATGCCGCGCGCGTTGTGAGCGAGAGCTTTCGCGGGGTGCCGCGTGTGAAGCAGCATAAAGCGGTATACGATGCGTTGGGTGGCAGAATGGGCGGCGTTTTGCACGCGCTTCAATTAACCACGGCCATACCCTAAGATTTTTGGAGTAAAGATTATGAGCGTAAACGAGCGGATTGACGAGCTGGTCAAGAACAACGACGTGGTGCTGTTCATGAAGGGCACACCTTTGTTTCCGCAATGCGGATTTTCGAGCAAAGCGATAGCTATCCTCGATCATCTGGGCGTCGCTTATGAGAGCGTCGACGTGTTGCAGGACATGGAAATCCGAGCTGGCATCAAGGATTATAGTGACTGGCCGACGATCCCACAGCTTTACGTGAAGGGTGAATTTCTTGGCGGTTCGGACATCATGATGGAGATGTTCGAAGCAGGCGAGCTTCAGGAAATGGTTGAAACCCAAGGACTGGCGAAAGCTAGCTAAGCTAGCGCAGGATCTGCCTCGGCGCGACGGATATTCGGCAACAGCATGTGCATCCAGCCGAGCGCGAGCAGATAAGACGCAGCAGCAAAGATAAACAAAGGGGTGAAGCCAAGCCCCGCCGCAAGTACAGCGCCAGTCACCAACTGGATCAATGCGCCGCCCATATTGCCCATGAAAGCACCGAATGCGGTTACCCGCCCGACCTTGCCGCGCGGCACGACGTCAGTGATAATCGAAAAGATCGACAGCGAGAATCCCTGATGTCCAGCCATTACTACGCCCATCATGATCGCCACCGGCCAGAATGAATCGAGCGTAAGCACGAACGGCAATGGCACGACGATCGCTGCCGATCCGAACATCACGGTTTTGCGCACTCGGTTGACGCTCCAGCCGGCCTCCAAAAGGCGTGTCGATAGCCAGCCTGCGAACAATGCTCCAGCGCCGGACCCGAAAAATGCGAGGGCGAGAGGTATAGCGAGTTCGCCCGTCGTCAGCCCGAACTCCTTGCGATAAAAATCGGGCAGCCAAAAGTTGATCAGCCACCAGGTCGCATCGGACAGCGCTTTTGCAATGACAATTGCCCATGTCCGTCGTTCCATCAAAATTGGGCCATAAGGCGCGCTATCATCGGAGAAATCGCGTTTGGAGTCCTCTGCCTTATCGTCGAACTTCACGCCGCGTGCAAACCATAGCCAGAGCGCGAGCGTCACAAATCCGCCGATTCCGCCGAAAATCAGCGCGCCGCGCCATCCCCAGATCGCGGCAATCACCGGAATAAAAAACGGCATCGAGATAGTGCCGAGCCCCGCAATCGCGGTGCCCACGCCAAAAGCAAATGAACGTTTATCTGGTGGAAACAGCGTCGCCACTGTCTTGATCGTCAGCGGCGTCTGCACCGCCTCGGTCGCGCCGAGTCCGATCCGAGCGGCGACGACATGCCAACCCGCAATTGCCCAGCCATGTGCCATCGCGGCAAGGCTCCATGTTGTCACTCCGAAGATCATCGAACGCAACACGCCGATTTTGTCGACAAGCCATCCGGTGAACAGAAACGACAGCGCAGCCGCAACTTGTGTTACAAAAGCGAGATTGGCAAAATCGCTGTCGCTCCAGCCAAGGTCTGCCGACATGTCGGGCTTGAGGATCGCGATAACCGGCCGGTCCATTGCGTTAAAAATGCCGGCAACGCACAGCAGCCCGAACAATATCCATCGCAGCGTCGGCGTGATCGGCTTCATTTCGGTCCTCCCCACTGAATCAGTGTCCGCGCTTGGCCTATCGACCGTCTTGCTTTACGCTGGAACTCCTCTCACAGATGCCTATAGAAGGCCATATGACACCGCAAGACATAAACGCGAATTACATTGCGGACCTCTATGGCGAAACCTATCTCGCCGATGTTGATCCCGCGCCTCGAAAGCGGCTTGCGCTCAGCGCGCTGTTTCCAGGCTTTATAGTTGTTGCCATCGCTTCGGCAGCGGCGACCTGGTTTTCCGAACATTATGGCATGCCGGTGATTTTGGCGGGGCTGCTACTTGGTCTGGCACTCAATTTCGTGTCGGCAGAACAGAAAGTGCATCCGGGTCTCGACTTTTGCGGCACCAGCTGCCTGCGGTGGGGCATAGTTTTGCTGGGCACCCAGGTCACCGCTATGCAGATAGGCAGCCTTGGCGGACTGGCTTTTCTCGGGCTGATCGGCATTATGGCACTCGTCATCGGCGCGGGCCTGCTTGGCGCAAAGCTTGGCGGTCAAAGCAGTTTTTCAGGTTGGCTGGCTGGCGGCGCCACCGCAATCTGCGGCGCATCGGCAGCGCTTGCGATTTACGCTGTCATAGGCCGGGAGCGATTGAACCAGACGCAATTTACGCTGACCTTGGTCGGCGTCGCGCTGTCCAGCGCAATCGCCATGTCCTTCTATCCGCTGATTGCTGCCTATCTTGATTTTACCGACAAACAGGCAGGCTTTTTAATGGGCGCGGCCGTGCACGATGTCGCACAGGCCTTGGGCGGCGGGTATAGCTTTTCACAAAGCGCAGGCGAAACCGCGACAATCGTAAAGCTGTCGCGCGTTGCATTGCTGGCCCCCGCCGTTGCGCTAATTGGCCTTGCGATAGGAAGCAGCGGAAGCCAGCCGAAGAGCTTGCTAGCAAAACTCAAACTTCCATGGTTCATCCTTGCCTTTTTCGGCACGGTGGCGCTCAACTCTCTGGTCGAAGCGCCCGATTGGGTCGCAGAATATGGTCTGGTTGCCTCCAAGGCGATGTTGCTTTTTGCAGTGACCGCAACCGCGATGCGTTCGCGGCTTGACCTTTTATTGGGCCAAGGCTGGAACGCATTGTTGCCGGTGGTGCTTGCGACGTTAACGGCCTTTGCGGCTTCCGCAGCTTTTGCTTGGGGCTTCCTGTGAGCGAGATCATCTACGACCTCGCGGTCATTGGCGGCGGCGTAAATGGCGCAGGCATTGCACGCGATGCAGCGGGGCGCGGTGCCAAGGTCATATTGCTCGAACGTGGCGATCTTGCGCGTGGAACGTCATCGGCATCTACCAAGCTGATCCATGGCGGGCTGCGTTATCTGGAGCATTATGAGTTTGCGCTGGTCCGCGAGTCACTTGTTGAACGTGAACGCCTGTGGGCAATCGCGCCGCATATTATCTGGCCGATGCGCTTCGTGCTGCCTTATCAAAAAGGCATCCGCCCGGCTTGGTTGGTCCGTTTGGGGCTGTTTCTATACGACCATATTGGCGGACGAAAAAAATTGCCGGCCACGCGCACGATCGACCTACATCACGAACCGTCAGGCAAGCCGCTAAAACCCGAATTCGCCAAGGCCTTTGAATATTCTGATTGCTGGGTGGATGACGCGCGTTTGGTTGTGCTGAACATTATGGATGCCGCGGAGCAAGGGGCCGATATTCGCACGCGCGCGGAAGTCACGCATCTCGAAAGGCGCGACGGACTCTGGCATATCGAAGTTGCTGGCCAGCCACCTGTCCGCGCCAAAGCCGTCGCAAATGCAGCAGGCCCTGCGGTGCTTGACCTTCTAGCGCGAACAAAAGGGCACCAGCGCGATGCCGGTGAGCGCATTCGGCTCGTGCGAGGCTCGCATGTTGTCGTCCGCAAGCTATTCGATACGCCGCAAGCCTATTTCTGCCAGAACCGCGATGGACGCATCTTCTTCGCTATTCCGTATGAGGATGACTTCACACTGATTGGCACCACCGATGCCGATCACAAGGGCCCGCTCGACAACATCACTGCAACTCCCCAAGAGATCGCCTATATTTGTGACTCGGCCAATGGCTATTTCAAACAGAAGCTCACCCCAGCCGATGTCGTTTACAGCTATGCAGGGGTGCGTCCGCTCGTCGACGACGGATCAGGCAAGCCGGAAACTGCGTCGCGCGGATATCATTTCGATGTCGATGCCGATCAAAGTGGCGAGGCACCTATCCTCTCTGTCTTTGGTGGCAAGATCACTACCTACCGCCATCTGGCTGAAAGTGCCGTCGGCAAATTAGCGCCATATCTGCCGATGTTGGCCGGACAAAGTTGGACGCTCGACAAAGCACTCCCGGGCGGTGATTTCCCGATGGATGGCGCGACTGCGCTCGCACAGGCGATTGGCAACGAATATCCGTTTTTACCAGAAATATTGATCAAACGACTGGTACGGAGTTACGGCACCAGATCACGGATCCTTCTCGCATCGGCCAGTTCGGTTTCTGAACTGGGCGACGATTTTGGTCACGGCCTTTTTGCAGCAGAAGTCGATTATCTTATCGCAAACGAATGGGCTCGGACTGCCGAGGACATATTGTGGCGGCGAAGCAAATTAGGACTGCGCTTTTCTGACGACGAAGTAGCCAAACTCGAAATTTATCTTGCCGGTAAAGTAGCCAAAGAATCGGTTTGACCGTGTCTAATATGCTGTAAAAGATGCCGCATCACGCCAAGGAAAGGGTGCGATGGGGGACGCTAGCAGTACAACAAAGTTGGTGCCGGGCGACACGCGCCGGTTCACTGCATTCATAAGCTACAGCCATGCCGACGCCGATGCAGCATCCAAACTGCAACGCAGACTGGAACGCTACCGTCTGCCCAAACGAGTTGCACAAGCGCGGGCCAACTCGGCGCAGGCGCTCGGTCCGATATTCCGTGATCGCGAAGACCTCGCTGTCGCATCCAGCCTGAGCGATGCAATCCGCGACGCGATAGCACGGGCAGAGGCACTGATAGTGCTATGTTCACCGAATGCGGTTTCCTCAACGTGGGTTGCAGCTGAAATCGACCTTTTCCGCGTGCATCATCCCGACAAGCCCATTTTCGCGGTTTTGCTGTCAGGGGACCCGGCGACGTCATTCCCGGCGACACTCACCGCAAATGGCAATGAACCCCTTGCTGCCGATCTGCGACCAAAAGGCGATGGCACGCAACTTGGGTTCCTGAAAATCGTTGCGGGCATCGCCGGTGTTCCGCTCGATACCCTCATCCAACGCGACGCGCAGCGCCGAATCCGCCGCGTGACCGCCATCACGGTAGGCGCACTCACAGCAATGCTAATCATGGGCATCATGACCGCCCTCGCCCTCCAAGCCCGCAACGAAGCCGCCCGGCAAAGGGCGTCCGCCGAAGGAATGGTCGAATATATGCTGACCGATTTACGGGAGAAGTTGCGGGGGGTCGGGCGTCTCGAGATCATGGATGCGGTCAATGAGCGAGCAATGCTTCATTACCGTGCGCAAGGTGATCTAGCTCATCTCCCTGCGGACAGCCTCGAGCGACGCGCCCGGCTGTTACAGACCATGGGGGAAGATGACGAGAAGAGCGGCGATCTCGGACAAGCGGCTGCTAAATTTCTGGAAGCGCACCGGACAACCGAAGCATTACTGCTTCGCGAACCCAAAAATGCCGACCGGATATTTGCCCACTCTCAAAGCGAATATTGGGTCGGTTATGCAGCTTACCTGAACAAAGATTCGCAAACCGCAAACCGGCATTGGTCTGCTTATCAGAAGCTTGCGCTTCGATTGGTGGATTTGGATCCATCAAACGCTAACTGGCTTCGCGAGGCAGGTTATGCCGAAGGCAATCTTTGCACATTAAGCTTTGAGACCCGCGCCGACGCCAACGTAGCCCTTTCCATATGCGGATCCGCACTGCAGCGCATGCTTCAAATATTGGCCCTACGGCCAGATGATCCGTCAGTGATGTTAGATGTGGCCAATCGCTATGCTTGGATTGCGGATGCCTATCGAGCGGCAGGCGACCGTTCGAAGGAGGTCGAAATGCGGGCTACCGGCAAGGCGCTGGTCGACAAGTTGATCGCGTTAGAACCGGATAACTATGATTATCGCGATATGTGGGTTGCAGCACAAACGGCGTTAGCTCAGGCAGAGCTCGCCGTGGGTGCCACGACCACCGCGCGCAGTCGCCTTTTGACCACGCGCAGGCAGATAGCGCAGATGGTCGCCTACGATCCACAAAACAAAAACTGGCAGAACTATTCAAATAGTCTTGAAAAAATACTCGACAAAATGGGAAATTCCGAATGACTGACGATGTAAAATTCATGATTGACCCGCAAGATGCGGTGCCGATGGATGAGCGCGCTGGTTCCCTCCCGCAGCCAGGCGAGGCTGTGCTTTATCGCTTGGATATCGCAACTCCCGGGCGCGACATCGAGCTCCGCTATACCGCGAGGAAAGTGTTGCAAGGATTATCCGGTCAAGAAGATTTCAAAAAGAAGATGGCCGATCTCATTAACAACGGGAACGGCAACATCGGTAATGTTCGGCCAAAACGAACACGTGATGATAATGCCGGGCCTGCCGGTCGATCCAAAGACACGCATCTGTCGATGAATTTCGATAAAATGCCCGTGAGCTATGTCGTTCTGAAGCTGAGTTCGCGTCGGAACTGGCAGTTTAGCAGTACTACCGCCCCCTTCATGATGGATAGAAAAGATCAGGGAAAGGGTTGCTTTTTAGAGGCGCGGCGGTTCGATGCGTCAGGAGCGGTGATCGGCAATTCAACGCAAGCAGACGGCTGCCAGTTCGCCTACTTCATCGTCGATCCATCCAAATTCGATATCGATGCGGAGGGCGGGTTTCAGCATCGCTTCAATATCCATATTGATCTGCTAGAGTTGGACGGACCTAGCATCGACAGCCGAATTCCAATCATTATCGACCCTGATGTTCGGCATCCCGGTGGTAATGGCGCGCCCTAAGGGCTAGCGTCGATATCGATGATGGCAGGAGAAAACTTTCGGGAGATATCCGCTCTTGTCCGTCTGGGGGCTGTAACGCGGGCGTGGAGTGCATTTGTAGCTGCAGGATTTGAGCAGTCGACTTCCGATCCTAACATCCTGACGCTCAAAGGGCGCCTGCTCAAGGATCAGGCACGCAAAGCGCGTGGCGCGGCGGCGGCAAGACTCTATCTCCAATCGGCCAAAGCCTATGCCGACGCCGCTGCGCTTCATCCCGACAGTTATCCGCTCATCAATGCAGCAACGATGTCGCTCTTTGCCGGGCAGCCAGACCATATGGCGTTGCTCGCACAACATGTGCTCGATATGCTGCATATCGGCATCGGCATTGGCGAGACGGCTTATTGGCACGAAGCTACGCGGGCGGAGGCACTGCTATTGCTCGATCGGCAGGTAGAGGCACAAGCCGCGCTCGACAAAGCGATCGAAGCGGCTCCTGCGGCATGGGAAGATCGTGCCGTAACACTAAAGCAGTTTCGGCAGATCGCTGAATTTCGAGACAGATCCTGCGATTGGCTGGCAAATTACGCGCCTCCTTCATCCTTATATTTCAGGGGTATGATTGGCATTGCCCCCGATGATCACCGCGCCACCGATCTGGCCCGGGAAGCGGTCAGGCATAGCAAGGCAGGCTTCGGTTATGGTGCGCTTGCAGCGGGTGCCGACATATTGATTGCCGAGGCGCTCATCGAAAATGGTGCGGCACTCCATCTGATATTACCTATCTTGTCATCGGCATTTCGTGCACAATCGGTGGCACCTTATGGCGAGGCGTGGCTGCAGCGCTTTGACAGCTTGTTCGAACAGGCAGTCTCGGTGGCTATTGTCGCCGATGGAGACACGCTGACCGAGGCGGCCATCACCTTTGCAGCTCAGGTTGCCAAAGGCGCAGCGGTTGAAAATGCCGAAAGGCTGGAAAGCCGCGCGATAGGATTGCAACTAAACGACGGTGCGGCACCGGACACTAAAACTGCTGCTGATATATTCGTGCCGCTCCAGCGAAGTGCACTGCTGCCGCCCGCAACGCTGGTTAAAGGCGACATGCTCGTCACGTTGGCAACCGACCAGACGGGAACCGAGGCCGGCAGTTGGACGGCTATTGCAAATGGTTTCTATGCACGCAGCGTAGATTCTATTGCTTCTGTAGACGCGATGCTGGTCGCGCTAATGCATCGTGCACCCGATGCGCGTTCAGCCGTGCGCGTCGCAGCTGTTAATACGGGCGGTGATGTCGAGAAAGCCCATCTGGCAAAGCTTCTCCGTATGGCGCAATGCGCTACGGCCGGAACGGTCATCGCCGATGCATATTCCGCACGTGCAATCTTGTCGGTTTCGCCTGAACTGAGAACCGAACCATTGGGCGAATTGCCGGATGCGGGAGGAGCAATCGCGATTTATGCAATAGAACCGAGAGCTTAGGCTTGTCAGCATGGCTGGTCTGCCCTAACTTCGCGCCAACAGGCTTAGTCACAGAACAACATGGGAAACAGGTCTGTCGGGATTGCAATAATGCAAGAGAGCCATTTGGCTGGAATGGGCGCAGAGTATGATCCGGACTCCGGTCTGGACCATGATTTCGTCTCGCCGGACAAAATCGATGTAGCACAGTTCATCCCGGCCGCCGCGCTGGCGCCTTATGTCACACAGATCTACTTTTTCCGGTGCGAAGAGCGCACCACCCGGGACCGCCAGCCTGCTGCGCTCGGCCATTTGATGTTTTTCCTGCGGGGAGGTGGGGTCGTGAAATTCCATGGCGGGGAAAATGTATCGGTGAGGGGCGCAATGCAATATGGTCCAGCGCTGGCGTCGGCCGAATTTGTACTCGAAGGTCCATTGCATATTCTGGGCTTCGCACTGACGCCGCTCGGCTTTGCCGCGCTGACCGGCAAGCCCGCGAATCAATTCGCCGATCGTGCAGTGCCAGCGGTCGAGCTGTACGGGCAGGAAATAGCGAAACTTGCCGATACACTGAGCGCCGGACATGTCGACGGCACCTTGCGCATTGCTGAGCTGGTTGAAAAGGCCAGCGCATTTCTATTGGACCGCATCCACCCCGTACCTGCGGCACATGCCGTTATGATCAAGACCGTCGTCAACTGGTTGTCGAGCGACCTCGACCCCAATGTCGACAATTTATACGGGCAACTTGGCATGTCACGCAGCACGGCGGCGCGGTTGATTACACGCTATTTCGGATGTGCACCCAAAGCATTGATGCGCAAATACCGGGCATTACGAGCGGCCACGATCTTAATCGATCCAAATTGTACGCCGGAACTGCGCGCCAACGTCGAATCTCTGTTTTACGACCAGCCGCACATGATCCGTGAAATCCGGCAATTTGCCGGGCGCACACCCGGCGCGCTCGACGGGAACGACAGCCGAATCCTGCGTATGTGGCTGTCAAAGGACAATTACCGAGATATCGAGACCTTTCCGGGTTGATTTTTGTAAGATAAGCGCCCATTTCGGAAATCAGAATGAATTTGTCTGATTAGGATTCTCCGATGCGCCTGTCCAATATGGCGGACTATGCAGTAGTGGTTATGAGCGCGGCTTCGCGCCATTGCGGTTCTGCGCGTGTGTCGGCAACTGATCTGGCGGCGGAAACAGGATTGGCTTTGCCGACCACGCAAAAGTTGGTGAGCATATTGACGAAGGCTGGCCTGCTGCGCTCGGTACGCGGCACCGGTGGAGGCATAAAACTGGCCCGGCCGGCGGCAGCGATCACTATGGCTGATATTATCGAGGCCGTCGAAGGCCCGATCGCCATGACTGCCTGCTGCGAGACCGGCAAGCATGATTGCGCGATGGAAGGCAGTTGTCATGTCCAACCGCATTGGGCTTTGGTCAACGGCGCTGTGCGTGGGGCCCTTGCCGAAATTAATTTGGCGGGACTAGTGCGATGACCGACGAAATCGATATTAAAGACAAGGCCGCATGGGATGCCGCCGAAAAGGTTGCCGATTACGAGCATGGCTGGTCGTCGGATATCGAGACCGATTTCGCGCCAAAGGGGCTGACCGAAGACACTGTTCGTTTCATTTCGGCGAAGAAGAACGAGCCCGATTGGATGCTCGAATGGCGGCTGAAGGCGTTTCGCCATTGGTTGACGATGGAGACGCCCGATTGGGCCAAGCTCAACATCCCGCCGATCGATTATCAGGACGCCTATTATTACGCCGAGCCCAAAGCCAAGCCAAAGCTTGGATCATTGGACGAAGTCGATCCTGAAATCCTGCGCATCTACGAAAAACTGGGCATTCCGATTGCCGAACAGGAAGTGCTGGCCGGCGTCGAAGGCGCGCGAAAGGTTGCGGTCGATGCAGTGTTCGACAGCGTGTCGGTGGCCACCACCTTCCGCGCCGAACTCGAACGCGCGGGGGTGATTTTCCGCAGCATCTCGGAAGCGATCAAGGAATATCCCGACCTCGTCCGCAAATGGCTCGGCAAAATCGTGCCGATGCACGACAATTATTTCGCAACATTGAACTGCGCGGTCTTCTCCGACGGGACATTCGTTTATATCCCCGAAGGCGTCCGCTGCCCGATGGAGCTTTCCACCTATTTCCGCATCAACGCGGAAAACACCGGCCAGTTTGAACGCACATTGATCGTCGCGGACAAGGGCAGCTATGTCTCCTACCTCGAAGGCTGCACCGCGCCGATGCGTGATGAGAACCAGCTTCACGCGGCGGTCGTAGAATTGGTCGCGCTTGATGATGCCGAGATCAAATATTCGACCGTGCAGAACTGGTATCCGGGCGATGCGGAGGGCAAAGGTGGCATCTATAATTTCGTCACCAAGCGCGCTTTGTGTCAGGGGCGGAACAGCAAGGTCAGCTGGACTCAGGTCGAAACCGGCAGCGCGGTTACGTGGAAATATCCGTCATGTGTGCTCAACGGCGAGAACAGCGTTGGCGAATTTTACTCCGTAGCGGTCACCAACAATTACCAGCAAGCCGATACTGGCACCAAGATGATCCACAATGGCAAGGGATCGCGCTCGACCATCGTGTCGAAGGGCATCAGCGCGGGGCACAGCAATAACACCTATCGCGGGTTGGTGCGCGTCGCGCCGAATGCGGAGGGCGTGCGCAACTTCACACAGTGCGATTCGCTTCTGCTCGGGTCGCTGAGCGGCGCGCATACCGTGCCCTATATCGAAGTCCGCAATCCAAGTGCGCAGATCGAGCATGAGGCGACGACTTCGAAGATTTCCGACGACCAGATGTTCTACGCGATGCAACGCGGGCTGAATGCCGAAGAAGCGGTAGCGTTGATCGTCAACGGCTTTGCCAAGGAAGTGCTGCAGCAACTGCCGATGGAATTTGCGGTCGAGGCACAGAAACTGCTTGGGATTTCGCTTGAGGGGAGTGTTGGGTGATCGAGCGCGATCTGGCATTGGCGGTCTGCGCGCTCTCCTTGCCCGGATGTGCCGGACATTGGGAGCAAAGCTATGACCGTTGGCAAGCAATGCGATACTCTGTCGGGCCTCAGGCTCATTGGGTTCAGTGCGTTGACGAGCGGTCTGATTTGTATCTTTCCGAAGATAAACCGGCAGCGCCGCCTTCTTGGTATCCAGGTCAGGTTCCAGCCAAGGATCAAGTTATCTTTACGTGGGTGTTGGCCGACTGCGCATCGAAGATGACGGGCGAGGGGTTCGATCATCTCCAACCCGAACAATATGAACGGCTGATCAGCGACGCATATCAGCACTTTTTCTCGGTCAGGGCAGAAATCCGCGCGACCGAGGATATGAAAGTTATCTAATGCTCCAAATAACTAACCTCCACGCCAATGTTGGCGACAAGCCGATCCTGAAGGGCCTCACCCTCTCGCTGGGTGCAGGCGAGATCCATGCGATCATGGGACCGAACGGCGCGGGGAAATCGACGTTGGGCTACGTGCTATCGGGGCGGCCCGGTTATGAGGTTACCGCGGGTTCGGTGACGTTTAACGGGCAGGATTTGCTCTCACTCGAACCCCACGAACGCGCTGCCGCAGGGTTGTTCCTCGGCTTTCAATATCCGGTCGAAATCCCCGGCGTGTCGAACGTGCAGTTTCTGCGCGAAGCGCTGAATGCGCAGCGAAAACATCGCGGCGAGGCTCCGCTTTCGGGCGGTGAATTCCTGAAGGTTGCACGCGATCAGGCAGGAGCGCTCGGCATGGATATGGACATGCTCAAGCGCCCGGTGAATGTCGGTTTTTCGGGTGGCG
This sequence comes from Sphingomonadales bacterium, assembly GCA_031370535.1. Classification (GTDB taxonomy): domain Bacteria; phylum Pseudomonadota; class Alphaproteobacteria; order Sphingomonadales; family Sphingomonadaceae; genus Sphingorhabdus_B. The sequence continues at coordinate 16,997 of JANMQN010000038.1, forward strand.
AGAAGAAGCGCAACGAGATGGTGCAGATGGGCATCATCAACCCCGCGCTCGCGATCCTGGACGAAACCGACAGCGGCCTCGACATCGACGCGCTGCGCGTGGTCGGCGACGGGATCAACCGCATCATGCGCAAACCCGACAAAGCGGTGCTGCTGATCACCCATTACCAGCGGTTACTCGATTATGTGAAGCCGGACTTTGTCCATGTGCTCGACGGCGGCCGGATTACACGCACTGGCGGCGCGGAACTTGCGCTCGAACTGGAGCGCGATGGTTACCGCGAGATTGCAGCCTGATGAACGATTTTGTGCAAATATTTTGGGCTAGTCCGCAACTGGGGACATGCAGCCCGTCCGCATTGTCTTATGCTGTTTCTCGGTCAAGCTTTGCCCGGAGAAAAAATGATGGCACGCATTCTAGAATTCAATTGGACGGAGGCCGATCTGGTCGTCCAGCCGGTGCAGGCGGTGGCGGTCTATCCGGCACAGAATGGCGTTATCATTCGCCAGCAGAAATCGTCGGAACGCGATCGCGACGATGTGGTGAACTTGCCGCATCATGCCATCGCCATGTTGATCCGTCGCTTGCAAATGTTGCAGAATACGAGTGTCATCAACGCAGAGGAAATCGAAAACACAGAGCTTGCGGAGATTTTCGCAGCCGAGTGACGTTTCGTTTCGGATTGGGGCGCATATGAAGGCGCTTCCAACCGGCCGCGATGAAGCATGGCGCTACAGCGACATTGCCGCTTTAGCGCGCGCTTGGCCTTTGCCTGCGGCGGAAAGTATTGTCGTGCCAGCGGACGGAAACTTCATGCGCACGGTCATTCAGAACAGCGGCAGTATTCACCAACTCGACATTGCGATCGGCAAGAGCGCGACTGCCGCGATACATATCCTTAATGTTGGTGGCGATTATGGACGGGTTGAGTTGAATGTTACGCTGCACGAAAAGGCGGATTTCAAACTCGGAGCGGTGCAGATTGGCGGCGGCGAGCAGACGCTGGAGATTGTCACCACCGTCACTCACGCTGAACCCGGCGCAACGTCTTCGCAGATCGTGCGCTCGGTGTTGGCAGGCAAGGCAACCGGCACGTACCTCGGCAAAGTAGCCGTCGCGCGCGACGCGCAGCTGACCGATAGCTTGCAGTCGGTAAAGGCAATGCTGCTCGACCGAAGTGCGACCGCCAATGCCAAGCCCGAACTCGAAATCTACGCCGACGACGTCAAATGTGCGCATGGCTGCGCGATTGGTGAGCTGGACCTGATGGGACTGTTCTATTTGCAAGCACGCGGTATTGCCCCTGCGGATGCGAAGAAGCTGATGCTGCAAGCCTTTGTTGCTGGCGTGTTTGAAGGCGCGGCCGATGAAACTGTGCTCACTGAGGCGGCGCTCAAGAAGTTGGGCGAACTGTTGTGACCAACCTTGCCATCCCGACCGAACGTGCCGTTGCCCGTTGGGAGAATGAAGGGGGCACCGTCGCGCACGACCGTCGTCAGGACTTCCCTGGCGTGCGGGACTGGCATTATCTCGACACCGCCGCGACCGCGCAAAAACCGCAGGTCGTACTTGACGCGATGATGCGCGCCGGCGGGGAGGATTACGCCACTGTCCATCGCGGTGTCTATGCACGCTCAGCGAATATGACGGTCGCGTTTGAGGCCGCGCGCGACCGAGTAGCGCGTTTCATTGGTGCCGCCAGCCCAAACGAAATCGTCTTCGTGCGCGGCGCGACCGAGGGGATCAATTTGGTCGCTCAAAGCTGGGGTCCGGCGAACCTGAAGGCTGGCGATCGAATCATGCTGTCGCAGCTAGAGCATCACAGCAATATCGTGCCATGGCAGATGCTGGCCGAAAAGGCCGGCGCGCATATCGATGTGTGTCCGCTTACCGAGGACGGCCTAATCGACCTCGATTGGCTTGAGGCGAACCTCACTGAGCAGCATAAGTTGGTCGCGCTGGCGCATGTGTCCAATGTGCTTGGCTCAATCCTCGGCGCAAAGCGCGCGGCGAAGGCAGCGCATGCGGTGGGCGCAAAGCTGCTGCTCGATGGTTGCCAGGCCGCCCCCCGGATGCGGCTCAATATGACCGAACTCGGCTGCGACTTTTACGTGCTTTCCGGGCACAAACTGTACGGCCCCACCGGCGTCGGTGTTCTGTGGGCCAAAGCCGAAACGCTAGACGCAATGCCACCTTGGCAGGGCGGTGGTGCGATGATTGACCGGGTGACGTTTGAAAAAACGACTTACGCGCCTGCCCCCTCGCGCTTTGAGGCTGGCACGCCGATGATCATCGAAGTTATCGGCCTGCACGCCGCTATCGATTATGTCGATGCCATTGGCCCCGAGGCGATATTCGCGCACGAAAGCGCGCTCGCCGCGCAAACCCGCGAAGCGTTGAGCTCGGTCAATTCGATCACGCTCTACGGGCCTGAAAAATCTGCTGGCATCGTCTCCTTTTCGATGGAGGGAGTGCATCCGCACGACATCGGCACCATATTGGACGAAGAGGGCGTGGCGATCCGCGCCGGGCATCATTGCTGTCAGCCGCTGATGGACTATTTAGGCGTCTCCGCCACCGCGCGGGCGAGCTTTGGAATTTACAATGACGAAAATGATGTCTCGGCGCTGGTGCGCGGGCTTGAACGAGTGAAGAGGATCTTCGGATGAACGAGCAAATCCGGATTGAAGAAGTCGATAGCGTGGAAAAGCCGCCCAAGGCGCGGGTAGAAACCCCCGCTGAGACATTTGAGCGAAAGAAGGATTATCTTGAAGGTTTTCTCGCGCAGAAACCTGCTACGCCTTCGCCGAGCGAGCCGGACGGTAATTTGTATGAAGCCGTGATCGAGGCACTGAAGGAAATTTACGACCCCGAAATACCGGTGAACATTTACGACCTTGGCCTGATCTACAACGTCGAAATTAACAACGGCCATGCACTCGTATCGATGACGCTGACCACGCCGCATTGTCCGGTCGCGGAAAGCATGCCCGGTGAAGTCGAACTGCGTGTCGGGGCGGTACCGGGCATTGGCGATGCCGAAGTCGTTTTAGTTTGGGAACCGGCCTGGTCGCCTGCCAATATGACCGACGAAGCCCGCCTGGAGCTTGGAATGCTATGACCGAAGTCAAAATCAGAATGCGCCCTGCCGCCGTCACCTTGACGGCAGCATCCGAGGCGAGGATTGCTGAACTTATGTCAAAGGCTCCGGCAGACGCCATTGGCGTCAAACTGTCGACGCCGCGCCGTGGGTGTTCGGGTCTGGCCTATTCAGTCGATTATGTGACCGAAGCTGTTGCTTTCGACGAAAAGATCGAGACCCGCGGCGGTGTGCTCTACATCGACGGCGGATCTGTGCTCTATCTGGTCGGCTCAGTCATGGACTGGGTCGAAGATGAATTCGCCGCCGGCTTCGTTTTCAACAATCCCAACGCCACCGGTAGTTGTGGTTGCGGCGAGAGTTTCACCGTCTAAAAGTCCAACTGCAGCCGGAACGCCACACCGACATCATCGGGTGCGCTCTCGAAATGGCCGGGCTCCTTCCGCCAGAAGATATTCGACGAGAAATATCCACTGTCGAGCGGCACTACCCACGCCACTTCGCTCGAAATCTCCCGACCCGTCGGCGCGAGGCTGAAACGGCGAACGCCGAAGGTGGGGGTCAACGTCGCGTAGTCATAAGCAACTGGCAGGTTGAGCGAAAGACCGCCACTCGTCACCCGCAAAGGTTGGGCAACGCGAAACGCCAACCGGTCGCCGTTCAAGAGTGCATTGGTACGACTTACATCGAACGAAAAAGCGTTGCTCTTGAGCAGGCTTTGCCCCGAAAGCGACGCACCGGCATTGGCATACGTCCACCCCTGCCTCCAGCTCGCGCCCAAAGACCAGTTTTGGTCAAGACGGATTTCGCCATTGCCATCGACCAACAGGCTGCGGGCGCCGCCCTGCCCGATAAAATCGGCAAAGCGCGCACCCAATATCGTTTCATCCTCGCGCATCCAGCTTGCGCCCAACGCTAGCTTGGCCGGGCCAATTTGGCGGTCAACCGACATGGCTATCGTCGAATAGGGATAGCGATGGGTGCCGTTACGCGCGAATTCTAAGCCAGCGCGCTCGTACAATTGTGCTTCGCCAATTTCGATACTGCCAGTCAGACCAAATTGGCCGACCTGCTGTCGAAGAGCGAATGAGTTGCCAGGACGCTGTTCAAATCCATTTTCCATACGCGCCTCGGTCGAGGCCAGAAACGCACCATTGCGCATGCCCTGCAACGCTGAGACCTGTCCTGCGGCCGCTTGCCTGATTCCAAGGCTAAAGCGCATGTCTTTCGAGATCGCCGCGCTCACCCGTGCGGCTAAAATCCGCGTCTGGCGTTGCTGCCCATCGGACAATGCCAAAGGCAGAATTTGCGCCCCACCTGCACCGTTCCCGCTGATGGAAAATGCAAGCTCTGTCGTTCCAGCACTTAAACTGACTGACCTGCCCTGATTTACCAACGCTGGAGTTAACCGCAATCGCGGCGCGGTGGCGTTTAGGCCATGCGCCAAATCGATGTCATAAGCTCGTCCATAGCTGTCCAGAATGACCGCGTCGATCGCGCGATTGGAAAGCGCCACGTCGCCCATTGCCCCCGACGTGGTGCCGCCATCGCCAGCTACCGGGACTATGGTGGTCGTCCCTGCCAGCGACGTCGTACCCGCAGGCGCGAAGGCGCGGCCGATGTCCAATATGCCGCGACCGTAGATGGCATCGATGCCGGCCGCACCGGCATCCCTTGCGCTGGTGAGCAACAGATTGACAATCTGCTGTCCCGTCAGGTTGGGGAATGCTTGAGCCAGCAAAGCCGCAGCGCCTGCAATTTGCGGGGCAGAAAAAGATGTCCCGTTGAACACGCGAACAAAAGTCTGACCGTTCTGGTCAAAGCGAAAAATGGCATCATTCTGGTATTCGCAACAAATGCCCTGTCCTAATGCCGACAGCACATTATTTTGCGATGCTCCGGCCTTATTGCTGAAATCGGAGATGACACCCTGATCATTTACCGATGTTGCGATGATGACCAGACCATTGCCATTGGCGACCAGCGCTTGTGCAAAAGGACTTGGGTTATTGGGGTCGAATGCCGGCGCGGCGTCATTTGCTTCGTTACCGGCGGAAACGACCACCACAATGCCCGCCGACGTCGCTCGATTTATAGCATTGCGCAGCGTAGTGTTGGCGCCCCCAGCGCCACCCAGAGAAATGTTGATAACCCTCGCGCCTGCATCGACGGCACGATTAATCCCTGCAGCAATTGCGGAGTCAAAGAACGAGCAATTGGCCTCCGTTTCGCCAGCGCCGGGCGTTGTACAGCTACCCGCTTGATCTGCACGTAGTGCCAATATTGTGGCGTTGAAGGCTATGCCATGGACATCGCGATCGTCTTTTGCAGCCGCAATCACGCGCGTGACCGCTGTGCCGTGACCATCGTCATCGCCCAAACCACGGTTGCCACCGGTAACGTCGGCCGATTGCGGATGGATGCGTCCGGTAAATTCATGGCTGTTGGGATCAATCCCTGAATCGATAACCCCCACGGTAACTCCGGCGCCAGTCGCACCTGCCTGATAGGCGGTGATCGCGTTATGAAACCCCGGACCATCCGATCTGTTAAATTCTGCCGTTGCAAAATTGGTTGTCGTTGGCGGCGGGGGAGGAGGCGGTGGCGGTGCGGGCGGTGGCGCAACGACCGGTGGAGGAGGCGGGGGAGCAGGCGTGGAGCTTACGCCACCACCACTGCCGCCGCAGGCCGACAGCGTGAGCGCAAATATCACAGAACTTCCGACCGCAATTTTCCGGTCGATTTTTGCAGGATTCATAACGGTGCGACCCTTCTTATAAACCAAAACATATAGCCAGAATTCGCTTTCTCAAAACTTAACATTACTTTCGACTGTTGAGATAATGCTAACAGGTCGTTACGCGGCGCAAATGGACGCAGCTTTTTCTCATATCGATACGTGGATTTTCGATCTCGATCTCACGCTATATCCCCCGGAAGCCAATATCATGGCACAGGTTCGAGACCGGATTGCGTTGTTCGTTCAGGATTATTTCAAAGTCGACTCCGAAGCGGCGCACGGCATCCGTTACAACTACTGGCAGAAATATGGGACCACACTCGGCGGGCTGATGGCGGAACACGCTGTCGAGCCCCATGGATATCTTGATTTTGTGCATGATGTTGACATGTCGTTGCTGAAACCCGCACCCGCGTTACGCGGGCTTATAGAGGCGTTGCCAGGTCGCAAGCTGATTTTTACGAATGCCGATGCACCTTATGCCGACCGCGTACTCGCGGCGCGCGGGCTGACAGGCTTATTCGAAGACATATTCGACATCCACCGCATGGAGCATGTGCCCAAGCCGAACCCCTCTAGTTATTCAGCGTTGTGTGAACAATTCGGCGTTGCCCCCCAACGTTCGCTTTTCGTCGAGGATTCCGCGCAAAATCTCGTTCCAGCCAAAGCACTTGGCATGCGAACAATTTGGGTGAAACATGCAGGCGAAGCTGATAGCAGCGGCCACGAAGAGCACATTGACCACCAGATTGCCGACGTCACCGAATGGCTGTCGTCAATTCATTACCTTGAAAGGGCGATATGAACGAGCAACTTTCAGCCATCATCGACACCGCGTGGAATGCACGTGACGGGATCACAAGCGTCACCCAAGGCGAAGTCCGCGACGCGGTGCAGACCGCGCTTGCCGGACTCGATGACGGCTCTTTGCGTGTCGCCGAAAAGCGCGATGGCCAATGGCAGGTCAATCAATGGCTCAAAAAGGCGGTGCTGCTGTCTTTCCGTCTCAATGAAAATTTCGTGGTCGATGGCGGCGCAAGTGGAGCGCCTGCCTACGACAAGGTTCCTTCTAAATTTGCCGGTTGGGGCGCAAACCGTTTCCGTGAAGCCGGGTTTCGCGTGGTTCCCGGCGCGGTTGCGCGGCATGGAAGCCACATCGCCAAAAATGTCGTCCTAATGCCAAGCTTTGTAAACATTGGCGCGCGGGTCGACGAAGGAACGATGGTCGACACATGGGCCACTGTCGGCAGCTGTGCGCAAATTGGCAAAAATGTCCATCTGTCGGGTGGCGTTGGGATTGGTGGCGTACTTGAGCCTTTGCAGGCAGGACCGGTCATTATCGAGGACAATTGCTTTATTGGAGCGCGTTCTGAAGTTGTGGAAGGCGTAATCGTCGAGGAAGGCGCGGTCCTTTCGATGGGCGTTTTCATCAGCTCAACCAGCAAGATCGTCGATCGGACCACGGGAGAAATCTTTGTTGGCCGCGTACCCGCCTATTCGGTTGTAGTCCCCGGTTCCCTGCCAGGTAAGCCGCTACCCGACGGCAGCCCCGGACCAAGCCTGTCTTGCGCGGTAATCGTAAAACGGGTCGATGCGCAAACGCGGGCCAAGACCGCTATCAACGATCTGTTGAGGGACTAGGTCGGCACCCCGAACTGCATCCGTAATCTAATACTTGCAAATCAGAACGAATTACTCCATAACGTAAGAGCGGACCGGGCCCCTCTGGCGCTTCGCTTCTTCGGAAGGAACGTGATGTCGGCCGCATCGGATGATTCCGGTGCACTGGTCAGGCGGTCCTTCAAACCCCCGAAACGCGCCTTCCGGTGGCCGGAACATCCGATTGGACTTAACACCGTTCAAGAGGATATTTATATGAACTTTTCGTCATTCCGTTTGATGCAATATCACCAGAAACTCGATTCCGAATTGCGTGCCGAACGGGCCCGGCGCTGGCCCGATATATTCCGCATCCAGAAACTGAAGCGGCTTAAACTAGCGGTCAAGGACCGGCTGTCGGCGAGTGCAACCAAGACTTTTGGCAAACGCCTGCGTCTCCAAAAAATCTGAATTTAGACGCTCTCAACGGCGCTGTATGGGCAACCCATGCGGCGCCATCTGAGAAGCGCCAACAGGGAATTAATCCATGGAATTTCTTATGATGGACTGGCTGGGAACGCCTGTCTGGTTTTGGCTGAGCTTTATCGGCATCGTCGTAGCGCTAACCGCGTTCGACCTGGGCTTCCTGCACAAGGAAGACAAGGAAATGGGCATCGGCGAAAGCCTTAAGCTCTCGGCTTTCTATATCAGCATTGCGCTCGCCTTTGGAGCGTGGGTCTGGTTCCAGAAAGGCGCCGACCTAGGGATGAAATATTATACCGGCTTCTTCATCGAAAAGGCGCTGTCGATTGACAACGTCTTTGTAATCAGCCTGATCTTCACCTTCTTCGCCATCCCCCGCAAATATCAATATCGGGCACTGCTTTGGGGCATCATCGCGGTGATCGTATTGCGCGGATTGATGATCGCTGCGGGCGCGGCGATCGTGCAGGAATATTACTGGACGCTCTACATATTCGCTGCGTTCCTGATCGCGACCGGCGTAAAGATGCTGTTCACCGGTGACCAAGAAATGGACGTCGCCAAAAACCCGGTCGTTAAATATATTTCGACACACATGCGGGTGACAAAAGAGCTTCATAACGAGAAGTTTTTTGTGAAGGTGCCCGACGAGAAAACCGGCAAAATGGTGCGCGCGGCGACGCCATTGTTTTTGGCCCTCGTCGTCATCAACCTTGCCGACCTCGTGTTCGCTGTGGATTCGGTCCCCGCGATTTTTGCCATCACTACCGATACGTTCATTGTCTACACGTCGAACATCATGGCCATTCTGGGATTGCGCGCGTTGTATTTTGCGCTTGCTGCGATGGTGCACCGCTTCCATTATCTCAAATATGCGCTGGCGTTGGTTCTGGTCTTTATCGGCTCTAAGATATTTGTCTCCGACTTCCTGATGGTAGGAGATAAGTTCCCGCCGGTGCTGAGCCTTGGCGTTACCTTCGCGCTGATCCTGGGAGGCATATTATTCTCGCTCTGGAAAACCCGGGGCGACACGCAGTCCGCCAGTTCCTTAACGCATTAACCACTAACAGGAGATCTCCAATGAAAGTAGAAATGCCCGCGACCAACCGTCGCACCATGCTTGGTCTTACTGCATTGACCGCAAGCGCCGCTATGGTCGCAGCCGCCAGCCCAGCTATTGCCGCTGCGGATGATGCCAAGGCAATGGCAAAGCCCGCGATTACGCCCGACCAGGCTTTGGCCAAACTGATCGACGGCAATCGCCGGTTTGTTGCCGACCAAGCCCCCGCCGTTGATATTTCAACCAAGCGCCGGTTGGAGATTGCCAAAAGTCAATCGCCGTTCGCCGTGCTTGTCGGCTGTGCCGATTCCCGCGTAGGACCGGAACATCTTTTTGGCGGCGGCTTGGGTGAGCTTTTCATCGTTCGTACCGCCGGCAATTATGTCGATGACGCAGGCTATGGTTCTATTGCCTATGCCATCGCGGCACTTGGCACGCCTTTGATTGTCGTGCTTGGCCACGAACGCTGCGGTGCGGTCGACGCGGCGACCAAGCTCGTAACCAATAACAGTCAGTTACCGCCGTCACTTACGCGGATGGTCCAGCCCATCCTGCCAGCGGTACTTGATGCGCGGGCGACGCTTGGCACGAAATCTGATTTAGTTGATCACGCGATTCATATGAACGTCCGTCATGTCGCCAGGGCACTGCGTGAATCGTCCGACCCTATCCTCGCCGATCCCATTAAGGCCGGGAAAGTAAAGGTTGTCGGCGCTTATTACGACCTCGACACTGGCGCGGTGGACTTCTTCGACCGCGGCTAAGTCCTAGCGCCGCCTTTTGGTCGGCGCATCAAAGTCGGGCGGTTTATTGGCAACCCACGCCACAAACCGCCCGATTTCTTCATGTGCAAGCAGTGCTTCAGCGGTCGAATAGCGCTTCTCCAGATCGCTGTTAGTGAAATTGGCGTGGATCGTCTTATTGCAGATCGGGTGCACCGGCTGTTGCTCGCGTCCACCTCTGGACTTGGGAACAGGGTGGTGCCAAACGGTGACCTCGCCTATCGGGCGGCTGCATAGCCAACAGGTCGCGGTGGGCGGAACCTCCGTCTCCTCATCTTCCCAATCGCGGCTTTTTCGGGCCATCAGGGGCAAGTCTCGAAGCAGTGCCCGACCGGTGCAAATTCATCGACCATCGTTGCATAGCGGACAAAGCCACGGGCTTGCCTGCGGTTGATCCAGAACCCGGCACGCAGCGAATAGGCCTCGCCGACATGGCCAATCCATTGCTCGCCTTTTCCATCTTCTAGCCAGTGGACGCCAAGGCCGTATGCCTTGAAATATCCCTTGTCGTCATCGCCATTGCTGCCATCGAAGATCCACACCGGGCCGATCATTTCGGCAAAGGTCTTTTTCGACAATAGCGGCTTGCCATCTTTTAGCAGCACCTGCCCGACTTTCGCCAAATCATGCGCCGAAATCCGCAGTCCGCCCTGCGGGCTGAAAGCGGAACCGTTGCGGCCAAGTCGGTACAGCTTCTCGATATCGCAACCGCCGTCGGTCGCGGCATAGACCGGACATGGGTCTTTGCCGGTGATCGCCGCGTCCCTGGCCAGGTCGCCATTGGGTCGCAATAATGTGACCGCCTGCGCGCGCCGGCCGTCGCTGCATCCATCGCCCCAATTATAGCAGGCATCGAGCTTGAGTGGCCTCAGCACCAATCGCGCCATCAGCCGGTCAAAGCGTTCGCCGGTTGCGGACTCCATGACAGCCGCAATCAGGGGCGAGTTTATATTCGCGTAACTGAAATAGTCGCCGGGTGGATAGCGCAACTCCCACGCCTTGTTCTGGACCAGCACCTGCGACAGATCGCCATCCAATGGCACTATATATTCGATATCGTCACGCAGGCCACTGCGGTGCGACAGTAAGTGCCGCATCGTGATTGGAGCATCGGGAAAGGCTGGGTTGCGCACCTGCCAGCCGAGATACGCGCCAACATCGCGGTCGAGGTCGAGCTTACCCTGCTCCACTAGCCGCATCGCACCCAAGGCGACCACCAGCTTGGAGATCGAGGCGACGCGCGCCGGGTCGTCGATGGTTACAAGCCGTCCCGCCACCCCGGCGTTACCCTCGGCGAAGTCCGTTGTTATGTGGTTCGCGGTAAAGTCTATCTTAACCCGTGCCGGCTGGATTCCCGCTGTCGCAGAAGAAACAACCGGTGGTGATGCAGCGCATCCTGCGAGCAAGATGCTTGCGAGTAATGCGCCGCCCCACTTCATGCCGCCGGACATGCCCCGACATGCTTGCCAATCGCGTTGCCGGTCATCTTGACCTTGCCGATCATCGGCAGGCGAACGGCGACTTCGCTTTCATAGTTGAACTCGGTTTCGCCCATTACGCCGGCAAGCTCCATATCGACGCTCCCCATGCCGTCCATACCGCAGGAAAGCTTCATGCGGACATTCTGGCCCGACACATCGAACGCCTTGTAAACGCATTTCTCCGCACCATCGCCGCCGAAAAAATCGGCGCCCGGCTTTTTGGCATCGGCTTCCGACAGGCAGCTCCGGTTAGAGGCGCTTTTCGCAACCTCGTCCATGATCTGCTTTTTCTGCGACTTGCCCAGCGTCGGTACGTTGATGTCGGTGAAAACAAACTTGGTTTCCCAAAGCCCCGATTTCATCGGAATGAAGGCATCATAGTCCATTTCGGCAGCGCGCTCCTCGCTGTCGACCACGCCATTGCCATCCTTGTCGGAACTATTGTCCGAGCAAGATGCGAGCACGATGCACGCCACTAAAGCTCCAGCTGCGACCCTGAGCTTTATCATGCCGGGCAATCCCCGACCCGTTTGCCCTCGATCTTGCCGGTCATCTTGACCGCACCCATCGGCGTGCCTTCGGTGCTTTGTTCGATATTCATCGTGTAGGTTTCGGCGGCAAACTTGCCGTCCATCTTGCTCTTGATCGTCATATTGCCACCGGGCTTGCAGGTCATTGCGACCTTCATCGTATTGCCCGAGCGGCTGAGTTCTTCAAAGCTACAATTGGCTTCGGGTGGTGCGCCAAAGAAATCGCCACCGGGCTTGTCGACCTGCGCCTGCGTCAGGCAGCTTTTCTCGGTCATGCCCTTGCCCATCTGCTCTTTCATCTTGCCCTGCACATTGGCCGGAACGCCGGGTGCATCGATCTTGTCAAAGCCGATCTTCACTTCCCAAAGCCCGGGTTTCATGGCCATCGCGCCGCCAGCCGACATTTCGGCCTTCGCCTCGGCATCGGTGATCTTGCCATCACCATCAGCATCAGCGCCCTTGTTTGAGCAGGCCGAAATCGCAAGCGCCGCAGCGCCCAAAATCAGAAATTTACGCATCTTTGTACCTCCGGAGGCTTATTGATTCAGCCTTCTGTAGCCCAGCCGAAGAAAACGCAAAAGACATTTGGCTTACGTCAGATGCTCCGCTACCAAGTTGCCTCTAGAGCATATCTGGAGGAGCGGCATGGACAGCAAAAGCATCGAGCAGCCGACACTCTGGTCCCGCGCCCGCGATGTGGCGATGCAGGCCCGCCCGGAACGGAACCGCTACGTCGATTTCCTGCGCGCGTTGTCGATCCTTGCTGTGGTGGTGGGCCACTGGCTGGTCGCCGCGCCCTACATGAAAGGTGGCGCAGTCGAGGGTGGGCATTTGCTAGGCATTATCCCTTGGACGCAATGGCTGACCTGGGGCTTTCAGGTGATGCCGATTTTCTTCCTGGTCGGCGGCTTTTCCAACGGCGTTTCATGGGCGGCGACGCAGAGAAAAAATGGCCATTATGCCGACTGGTTCGGCGGACGCGTACAACGGCTGATCAACCCGGTAATGCCGTTATTCCTGATCTGGACGCTGTTTGCTGCCTTCGGCACCGCGATGGGCGTCGAGCGCAAGATTGTATCGATGGCAGCGCAATTGGCATTGGTTCCGGTTTGGTTTTTGGCAGTCTATCTGATCGTATCTGCGGTCGTGCCGTGGACTTGGGGATTGTGGCAGCGTTTCGGGCTTGGCTCCTTTTGGGGCTTTGTCGCTGGCGCAGTACTGGTCGATGTAGCCAGCCTGAAGTTCGACGTGCCCTATATAAACTTCCTCAACTTCCTCTTTGTCTGGCTGGCTATCCATCAGCTGGGCTATGCGTGGCAGCAGGGGCGAATCCGCAATCCTTGGGCTTGGGCGGTTGGTGGCGCGATCGCGCTTGAAATGCTGGTCTATCTTGGTCCGTATCCGGTGGCGATGATTGGCGTGCCAGGGTCCGACCTTAGCAATTCGATGCCGCCGACATTGGCGCTGCTGGCGCTTGGTATCGCGCAGACCGGGTTTGCGCTTGCGCTCGAAGCTCCGGCGCGACGGATGCTTGACAATATCAAGGTCTGGACCGCCGTGGTGCTGGTCAATGGCATGATCATGACCATCTATCTGTGGCACCTTACTGCCTTTGTCTTCGTCATGGTTGCCGCATGGTTGCTCGGCGGCATCGGCCTTCATGCCGCGCCGGGCAGCGGCGAATGGTGGCTCATACGTCCCGTCTGGTTTGCGCTCTACATCGCCGCTTTGTTCCCGCTCATTATCTTGTTTGCGCGCTTTGAACGGGCAAAAAGTGGCTCAAAGCGCGACACGCCGGTCCCGCATTGGAAGTTAATCGCAGGTCTACTGCTGGTCTGCACCGGCCTCGCCACAACCGCAGCGATCAGTATCGCCAGCCCGATGGGCATTACCGGCGTGCGGCTGTGGGTTGTCGCCCTGCCGTTCATCGGGGCGGGGTTAATCGGTTTCGGCCCGGCACATTCACTGACCAAGCGGGTTATAGAGGCACCCTGAACCACCCCTTGCCCCCAAGGCCCAAAAAGCACATAAAGAGAACATGGCTGAACTCATCATTCGTCGAGGGCTGGAAGAACCCGATACTGTCGGGAGCTTCACTCCACACAAGCCCGAGCGCCCGCCCAAGGCCGAAGGGGGGCGTCCGTTCAAGATCGTGTCCGATTATTCGCCGGCTGGAGACCAGCCAACCGCGATCCGCGAGCTGACGACCACCGCGCTGGCGGGCGAGAAGAACCAGGTCCTGCTGGGTGTTACCGGGTCGGGCAAGACCTTTACGATGGCCAAGGTTATCGAGGAATTGCAGCGACCTGCGCTCATCCTTGCACCCAACAAGATCCTCGCGGCGCAGCTTTATGGCGAGTTCAAAAGCTTCTTCCCCGACAATGCGGTCGAGTTCTTCGTTTCCTATTACGACTATTACCAGCCCGAAGCCTATGTCCCGCGCAGCGACACCTATATCGAGAAGGAATCATCGGTAAACGAAGCCATCGACCGCATGCGCCATTCGGCGACCCGGTCATTGCTCGAACGCGACGATGTGATCATCGTAGCCTCGGTGTCGTGCATTTACGGTATCGGGTCTGTTGAAACTTACTCGGCAATGATTTTCGACCTTAAAAAGGGCGAGAGCGTCGATCAGCGGGAACTGATACGCAAGCTGGTCGCGTTGCAGTACAAGCGCAACGACACCGCGTTCACACGCGGCAATTTCCGTGTGCGCGGCGACAATCTGGAAATCTTCCCTTCGCATTATGAAGATATGGCGTGGCGCGTCAGTTTTTTCGGTGACGAGATCGAGGAGATAGCCGAATTCGATCCGCTAACCGGAACGACGGGCGCGAAGCTGAACACGGTGCGCGTCTATGCGAATTCACATTATGTTACGCCGGGGCCGACGATGAAGCAGGCGAGCGAGGCGATCAAATTCGAACTGGCCGAGCGGCTGAAGGAACTGGTCGGCGAAGGCAAATTGCTCGAGGCACAGCGACTGGAGCAGCGTACGCAGTTCGATCTGGAGATGATTGCGGCGACCGGTAGCTGCGCTGGTATCGAGAATTATTCGCGCTTCCTGACAGGGCGATTGCCCGGCGAGCCTCCACCCACGTTGTTCGAATATTTACCCGACAATGCCTTGCTGTTCGTCGATGAAAGCCACCAGACGGTGCCGCAAATCGGCGCGATGGCAAAGGGCGACCATCGGCGCAAGCTGACACTTGCCGAATATGGCTTCCGCTTGCCAAGCTGCATCGACAACCGGCCGCTGCGGTTCAACGAATGGGACATCATGCGCCCGCAGACAGTGTGCGTGTCCGCCACCCCCGGCGGGTGGGAAATGGAGCAATCGGGCGGGGTCTTTGCCGAACAGGTCATTCGCCCTACTGGATTGATCGATCCGCCGGTCGAGATCAAGCCGGTGGAGGATCAGGTGCAGGATTGCATCAACGAATGCCGCAAGACCGCCGAGGCGGGCTATCGCACGTTGGTTACCACGCTGACCAAGCGCATGTCCGAAGACCTGACCGAATTTATGCACGAGGCGGGCTTAAAGGTGCGCTATATGCACAGCGACGTCGAGACGCTCGAACGCATCGAACTCATCCGCGATTTGCGGCGCGGTGTCTATGACGTGCTGGTGGGCATCAACCTACTGCGTGAAGGGCTCGACATTCCCGAATGCGGCCTGGTCGCGATATTGGACGCCGATAAGGAAGGTTTTCTCCGTAGCGAAACCAGCCTGATACAGACGATCGGCCGCGCCGCGCGCAACGTCGACGGCCGCGTGATCCTCTACGCCGACCGCATGACCGGCAGCATGGAACGCGCCATCCGCGAAACCGACCGGCGGCGTGAAAAGCAGCGCGAGTATAATCTGCTGCACAATATCACTCCCGCAACTATCAAACGCGACATCCACAATATCGTCGCCGACACCGCGAGCCGCGATGGCGTTCTGGTCGATATCGAAGCTGATGGCGCGAATAACCTCGTCGGCCATAATCTGCGCGGCTATATCGAAGAGCTAGAGAAGAAAATGCGCGCCGCCGCCGCCGATCTGGAGTTCGAGGAGGCGGGACGATTACGCGACGAAATCCGCTCGCTGGAAGCGACCGAGCTTGGCTTGCCGCCCTCCAGCCAAGTCGCCGCGCCCAAGGGCAGAGCGACCGAAGGCCAGCCGGGGACGCGTAAGATGCGGTACGGGAAGACGCAGCGTAAATTTGGGCGCTAATCAGCCGCCTGATATATATCACCGACCCTTGCCCATCGCCGTGCCTCATCCAGTTCCGCCTCGGCAAAGGTTCGGATCGCTGCAGGATAGAGCGGGGCGAACAGGCGGGTTACAGGCCCCACCCATCCGCGGTTGCTGACCACTGCGCAGCGATGCATGAAATCGCGGTGCGAAAGGTGAAACAGGATATCTTTCCACCACACTTCAGGTTCAATCCAGCCAAGTTCCTTGACCACCTCGACCACATTCAACTTATCGTGCGTTTTCAGCAGGCCTTCGACGGTGATGACCACCGCTTCATATTCCTCTCGGCTGATCGTACCATCGACGGTAATTTCGATAAACCCGGTGGCGGCATCTGCTTCGACTTTTAGCATGGCACAACTCCTTTGGCCTTTGTGCCGCCGGGTTTCGGCCATTCTGTTCAGGTTGTCATTGATCAGTATCAAATAGCGGAGAACATAACCGCCGGTGCTAACCCTTCGGCAGTTTTGCGATCAGATTTTCAACCGATGCCAGCATTACCCCTTTAGCGACAGGCGCAGCCGGCTTGTTTTCCTTCACCGCCTTACGGTCAATGTCCTTGAGTAGATCACGCGACAGGCCAAAACCGGCATTGCCCGCAGGCGTGGTTGCCAACGCCATCCGCACCGGCGCAGCCGTCGGCACGTTTGGCATGACGCGGTCCTTTAACAACAGCGCTACGGCCCTGCGCGCTTCTGTGTCGCCGCGCTTCTGTTTAGGATAGATAAAACCGTACGCGGGCCATGCGGTGCCGCCCATCGCTTCATTGGGTGTGTACCAGACTCGAACCTGGCTCCAGTCATTGTTTTCGGACACATCGACGGCGCGAACGTCTTCCTCGATATGGCCACGCACGCCGCCTATGGTCGACCAGTTAGCGTGGCTGATGATGATTGTGCGGTCATCGAGCACGCGTCGCACCGCTGCGACATGGCCTAGGCGCATATTGCTGTGCGGCTGGAACGCCAGAACCGCGCCGACCTTAGGTGAATCTCCGCGCTCATATTTGCCCGCCGCCTGATCCCACCAAG
Organism: Sphingomonadales bacterium; assembly: GCA_031370535.1. Classification (GTDB taxonomy): domain Bacteria; phylum Pseudomonadota; class Alphaproteobacteria; order Sphingomonadales; family Sphingomonadaceae; genus Sphingorhabdus_B. The sequence goes on from JANMQN010000038.1 coordinate 34,052, forward strand.
TATGGGCATCGCCGAAGATGGTGACACCCGACAACGCGCGGGCGTAAGGGACGCATTGCAAACCTTCGTTCAACGCGGCGGCAGGCGCTGCGACAAGTAACAAAGATAGAATTATGCCCCTCATAGCGCTTGCGATACCGCACGATGGTAAACACTGAGCTAAGGTCTTTGGTTAACGGACCTAAACTTTTCAGTTCAGCAGTCGTATTACCGCCGATATACCTGCTAGGCCCAGCACCGCCGCCACAAATGTCCGCCACAACGGCGCAGGTACTTTGCCAAAGCTTTTCCCGCCCACCCAGTTGCCGAGCAAGACCGCTGGAAACAGCAGAATGGACAGCCAGACCAGACGCCAGCTGCCAAGGCCCAGCGCAAAGGAAGAAAGTGTCCCGGCAATCGCGGTTGCAAAGAACACCAGCATCATCGAAGCGCGCGCCTCTGCCGGCGGAATTGGCTGACGCAGATAATAAGGCACAACAACCGGGCCTGGCATAGCGGCAAAGCCGGTGAGGATACCCGATGCAATCCCGGTCGCTGCGGTTTCTTTGAGCCCCGGTCGTGCACCGGGTCGCTGCGGGAGCAACACCAGCAAGAATGCACCAATGGCAATGGCCGCAATCAGCAAACGCGCCACGTCGGGCGTGGCTTGCTTGAGCAGCCAGATGCCAAGCGGGGTCGCTACCACCGCGAACGCAGCAATTGTCAGCGCACTCCGCCGATGCGCATCGGCGTAGATAATCTTCAATCCAACCGGCCCGATCAGCACCTGCAAAAAGATACCCAACACCACCGCTTCGCCCGGCGTCACGATCAGCCCGAGCAGCGGCACAAGGATGATCGCCATGCCAAATCCGGTCAGCCCGCGAATATAGGCCGCGCCGAAAGTCATTGCAGCAGCGCCGGCCATCACCAACGGTTCGACACCTGCGAATGCAGCTGCGGGATCGAGCATCAGCCCCGCAAATCGGGCGGCGTTGCTTCGGCCGTCAGCATGACTATTGCATCATCCAGCGTCATGATCCGCTGGCCATCCGAGCCCAGCGAACGGATTGCAACCTTGCCTTCCTCGGCCTCGCGCATGCCGACGACTAGCAGATGGGGGACTTTGGCGAGGCTGTGTTCGCGCACCTTGTAGTTGATCTTCTCGTTGCGGAAATCGCTTTCGACACGGATGCCCGCCACTTTCAGCTTGCCGGTCACCTCCGCGCCATAGCTATCTGCATCGGACACAATCGTCGCCACCACCGCCTGTACCGGCGCTAGCCAGACAGGGAAGCGCCCGGCATAATGCTCGATCAAGATGCCGATGAATCGCTCGTACGATCCCAAAATCGCGCGGTGAAGCATGATCGGGCGATGCTTCGCGCCATCTTCGCCGATATAGGCCGCGTCGAGCCGTTCGGGCAACACCGTGTCGGTCTGCATCGTGCCGACCTGCCATGTCCGGCCGATTGCATCGGTCAGGTGGAATTCCAGTTTAGGGGCGTAGAATGCACCTTCTCCGGGCAGCTCTTCCCATCCCCATTCTACCGTATTGCGCCCGGTCACCGCGACCGCATCGCGTAAAGATTGCTCGGACCAGTCCCACATCTCGTCGCTGCCGAATCGCTTTTCCGGACGCAGCGCCAGTTTGATGGCGTAATCGGGGAAACCCAGATCCTTGTAGATCACGTCCAAAAGGTCACAGAATTTGGCGACTTCATCGACAATCTGGTCTTCGCGGCAGAAGATATGCGCATCATCCTGCGTGAATTGCCGGACGCGCATCAGTCCGTGCAGCGCGCCATGTGGTTCGTTGCGGTGGCAGCAGCCCATTTCGGCGAGCCGCAAAGGCAAGTCGCGGTAGGATTTGATCCCCTGCCGGAAAATCAGCACATGCGCAGGGCAGTTCATCGGCTTCAGCGCCATCCATTCGGCCCTGTCCGACACAACTGGACCCTCGTCTTCGGTGTTCGGCACTTCATCTGGGATCACGAACATGTTCTCGCGATATTTACCCCAATGGCCCGATTGCTCCCATTGCCGCGCGTCCATGATCTGCGGGGTTTTGACCTCCAGATAACCAGCTGCGTCGAGACGGCGGCGCATATAGGCCTCCAGCGCGCGGTAGATGACGAAGCCATTGGGGTGCCAGAACACCGAACCGTGCGCTTCGGCCTGCAAATGGAACAGGTCCATATCCTGTCCGATACGGCGATGGTCACGCTTGGCGGCTTCTTCCAATCGCATCAGATGCGCGTCGAGCTGTTTCTTGTTGAGCCAGCCGGTGCCGTAAATCCGCGTCAGCTGCGCATTTTTTTGGTCCCCGCGCCAATAGGCGCCCGACACGCGCATCAGCTTGAACGCCGCCGGGTCGAGCTTGCCGGTCGAGGCCAGATGCGGACCGCGGCACATATCCATCCAGTCCCCTGAACGATAGACCGTCAGTTCCTCATTTTCGGGCAATTCAGCAGCCCACTCGGCTTTGAATTTCTCACCATCGGCCTGCCATTTGGCAATCAGGTCAGCGCGGCTCCACACTTCGCGGATCAAAGCCTGATCGGCGGCAATAATGCGGCGCATCTCCGCCTCGATAAGCGGCAGTTCGTCATCGACAAATGGTCCGCGATCAGCAGGCGGGGCGAAGTCGTAATAGAAGCCGTCATCGGTCGACGGGCCGAAGGTAATCTGAGTGCCTGGAAACAGCGACTGCACCGCCTCGGCTAACACATGCGCAAAGTCATGCCGCGCAAGCTCGAGCGCGTCAGCCTCGTCGCGCGTCGTTACCAAAGCCAACTGTGCGTCAGAGTCTATCGGACGCATAATATCGCGCAGCTCGCCATCAACGCGGGCAGCAATCGCCGCCTTCGCCAGACCGGGGCCAATAGCAGCCGCAATATCCGCAGGGGTGGTTCCGCGCGCGACTTCACGGGCAGAGCCATCGGGAAGGGTTATGCGGATCATCTCGGACATTGGAGCATACGACTTTCTAGGTAAATGTGCCGTCCCTTTGCCAGCCAAAGCCAAAAGCCGCAACCCCGCAGGAAAACAGCCTTTGCGTACCATTTTGCAGATAGCGACGATTAAATGGAAAGGACACTTGACACATCTGAGCGGAAATGGTAAAGCACCCTTGTCTTATTTAAAAGGTAGCTTTACATGGTTTATTGGAACAACCTAGCGCCCTATATGCGGCGTTACACGATCAGGATTCTGCTTTTCGTCTCGTCCTATATCATCATCCTGACCAGCAGCCTTGCCTTCGCGCGTGGCGGGTTGGAGCATTCGCAGGCCACACTTATCGGGCTGGCGCTGATTACCGCATTCCCGGTTATCGGCATGTTTTGGGCAATATTCAGGCTGCTGGTTGAAACCGATGACGAATATCAACGCCTGTTATTTGCCAAGCAGACATTGCTCGCCACTGCTGCGACTCTAGTGATCGTTACGGTATGGCAGTTTCTGCAGGTTTATGATGTGGTCGCAACTGGTCCGCAATGGATGGGTGTGATCTGGTTTGCGATGCTTGGCCTTGCTGCTCCCATCGTGCGTTGGAAGGCATGAAAAATCGCCTCAAGGTCCTTCGCGCTGAGCGAGAGTGGAGCCAGCAGGATCTGGCTGACGCGCTCGCCGTATCGCGGCAATCGGTCAATGCCATCGAAACGGGGAAATACGACCCGTCGCTGCCGCTAGCCTTCCGGATATCCGATGTGTTTGCAATGCCAATTGAGGCGATATTTTTGCGCGATCAGTGAACGGATTTAACCGGGGTTCTTATCCTTGCGGTAGGGAACAAATTCGCCAAGGCTGCAGACCGGCCCTTGCATGCCGCTGACGCGATCAACCAGCTTGATGATGTCGCCGCGGCATTTCTGCCCGCCGAATTGTTCGGACACTATGATGTCGCTGTCTCGTGAAAGACCCGGACAGCTGCCTCGCAAATTGTTCTTGTAAACGAGATTGCCCGAAACGCGGTAAAGTAGGATGTCATCGCTGATACGGATGACGTTCGTACCGTTGAAATCGCTGATACAATTGACCGGCGCGCCCGCAACTTTACCCACAAGTTGTTTGGTCAGCAATTCCGATTGTTTGTCGGTAAGTGGTTTGGGGGTGCTATCCACCTGCGCGCACGCAGCAAGGAACGGCAGTGTTAGAGCAAATGCAGCTAGTGAAACGGATCGCATAAAGTGTCTCCTTGGCTGCATCTTAGCGCAAATGATCTGAACAGGGTATTATCAAATCAGCATCGCGATGTGACGCTTATCGCCTGGCACCACATTGACGGTCATACCGCCGAGATCGATGTCGTCGGCGCCTTCCAGCACTGCCAACGCGCGCGCGCCGTTGTCCATTTCGAGGACAAGCGTGGCGGCTCCCATGACGCCCTTCGACACCGGGCGGGCGTAAGTCAGGATGTGGCCTTTGCCTTGCGGGGCGTCGTCCAGTTCGACTGATTTTGGCTGATAGTCGGTACTGACTTCACCGTTCCACGGTCGTGCGGGCTGCTGTCCGGTGTATACGGCTCCGGCCTGTTTCGACATCACACCGCCATTGGCTGTCAAGAGCGCGGGCTTGGAGCCGTCCTTGCGCAGCGCGTCGACCATCGCGGCGATACTGTAGATAGCATAACCATTTCCCGGACCGCCAAAAAAATTGAGTCCGCCGGTGAGTGTATAATCGCCGAGACATCGCGCAGGATCTCCGAGCGTATCGACGGCCGCAAACACCGCAACCGGAAAGCAGCTGTAGATATCGACAGGGCCAAGATCGGTTGGCGCGAACCCGGCTTGGTCGAGCGCAGCGTGCAAGGCGTGGTCCAGCGCAAGCGGGTTCACAAGGTCGGCGCGCTCGGAATAAGGCGGCTCCTTGGTTTCGGCTGCACCCGCCAGATACACCATCTTGTCATCCGCGACGCCGAGTTCGCGTGCCTTGCCGGCGCTCGCTAAGATAATCGCCCCGCCAAGATCGACTGCGTCCTGAGCCACGCGCCATCGGCGGTAAATATCCGTGATCGCGTAATCGCTTTCATGTTCGCGGACGAGATCGCTGGCAGTGAAATGCTTGGCGAATTGAGCGTGTTCTCGGGTCAGTGACTTAACCGACATCGCCGCGCCGAGTTCCGCCATGCGGACGAGGTAGTCCTCGCGCGAGATTTTCAGGTTCAATCGCCGGGCGTTTTCGAGAAGCGAGTAAGCGAGCGGCATCGAGATGATACCGTGGCGGATTTCTGTTCGGCTTAGAATCGGGAAACTGGAAAGCCGGTTGTCGAACGGCGTGTCCGACGGCAGTTTCCAGTCAAGTTCGACGCCAGCCTTGCGCGCGCGCTTAGCGGTGCCATTGGCTTCAGCGGCAACGAGGATCGCGACCTGCGTCTCGCCGCGCCGGATTTCGCCTGCTAGTTCATTCACCATGGCCTGGGGGCTTTGGCCGCCGATATCAGCATAGATTAGGCGATTTGCGCTGAGACCTCCACCCATGCCAAAGGCTTCGGGCACATTATCGGGCGAGCCAGTGCCCATCGATACGCCGCTGTCCTCGAACGTGCGGATCGCGGCAATGGTGTCGATGGCGGCAGCAACCGCTTGCGGCTGGCCGGTGTCAACGAGTGCTTGTTTGATCGCTGCGCCAGCCATGTCGCGCGGCGATGGCCATTCGCCCGGCACCGTCTTTCGGCTCGCCTCGCCAACACCAATGATGACGGGTGCGCTTGCGTCGAAGTTAGCCATGATTTCCTCTCGATTACCTCTTAACTGCACGCTTAAATATGCTAGCAGTCGATGCAAGGATAAAGGAGAGCATTGATGGCAGCGTGGCCGAAACTCAAATGGGACAAGGAACCGACCGGGCCGCTCAAAGGTATAAAGGTGGTCGATATGGCGACCGTTGTGCTCGGCCCTTATGCAACAGTTCAGTTGGCCGACCTCGGTGCCGAAGTCATCAAGATCGAGAATAGCGAGGGTAATACGCCGGGCGACCTGATGCGTCACGCAGGCGATTCGCCGACGAAGCAGCATGGACCTATTTTCGCCGCGCTCAACCGCAACAAAAAGGCAATCAACCTCAACATCAAAAAGCCCGATGACAAGGCGGTGCTGGAGGCTTTGCTCGAAGAAGCCGATGTCTTCATCCACAATGTCCGGATGGCGGGGATGGAGCGGCTGGGTTTTGGCTATGAGCAGGTCAAGGCGATCAACCCCGATATCGTATATGTACACTGCGCCGGATTTGGCGCGGGCGGTGCTTATGGCGAGCGGCAGGCCTATGATGACTTGATCCAGGCCGCTTCGGGTTTTGCCGCTTTGAGTGAACAGCGCGATGGTGGCCGCCCGACTTATTCTCCTTCATTGGTGGCCGACAAAGTCAGCGGGCTGTTTGCTGCAAACGCAACGATGGCGGCATTGCTGGCCCGCGCAGGCGGACAAGGCGGGCAGTTCGTCCAAGTGCCGATGTTCGAATGCTTTACCTGGTTCAATATGGTCGAAAATCTGTGGGGCGAGACCTTTATCCCGGGAAATGGCAAGATGGGCTACACCCGATCGGTCAACCCGCGGCGGCGGCCTTATCCGACGAAGGACAGCTATATCGCCATCGTGCCTTACAACGACCGGCAATGGGCAAAGTTTTTCGAGCTGGGCGGCCGGCCCAACATATTCGACGACCCGCGTTTTTCTACTTATCAGGAACGCACCAAACATACCGGCGAGCTATATGCGCTGATCGAGGAAGTCAGCGCGACGCGCACCACCGCCGAGTGGCTAGACCTACTGGCCGAGCATGACATTCCGGCGATGAAATATAACCGCATGGCCGATGTATTGGTCGACCCGCATCTGGTCGACGTCGGCTTTTTCGAGGAGCATGAGAGCCCCGATCTTGGCAGATACCGTTCCATGAAACATCCGGTGCATTATGCTGGAACGCCAGTGACGAACTACGCGCACCCACCGATGCTTGATGCCGATGGGGACGAGATCAGGGCCGCGTTGGAGATTAAACGAGCAACCCCCGCATGATCAGTTCAATCGTATGTTCGCGGTAAGCATCGCGCATATTTTCGTTGAAATCATCCTGATTATAGCAATGGCGCAGCACGAGCCGCGATGAATAGAAACGGTCCGCTGCGCCGGTTACGGTGAAGTAGAAAAACTGAGGGTCGATCTTGCGGAACTTGCCTGCCTTCACGCCTTCGCTGATCAGGTCTTCATAGGCCTTGGCGATAGGCCGCAAATAGAGCTCGGCGATGCGTGCCGCCTCGACCGGGGCGCTGTCGCGGACCGTGCGCATCAGCAGGCGGTTCAAATAGGGAAAGGCATAATAGGTGTCGATGACCTTGCCGATATGCAGTTGCAACTTTTCCTGCGGAGGCATGTCCTTTGCGACCAATGCCTCAAGGCTGTGCACGATATTGCCCATATCGCGGTCCAGCAGCGCCAGCATCAGCCCGTTCTTGTTGCCGAAATAATATTTGACCAGCGCGCTGTTGAGCCCTGCGCGCAGCGACAGTTCGCTTAAACTTAGGTCAATTGTATCGCCCTCGCGCATGATCTGGCTTGCAGCCTCGATCAATTGATCGCGCGCGTTTGCGTTGTCCTGATTTTCCCCCACCAGCTTCGGTCCTGTCGTCGCCATAATGCTCCCCTTACCCTAACGTCACTTATAAGCAGGTTCGTCCCACCAAGGGAAGAAGTCAGGCAAATCTATGGATACTTTATCTGGATAAGAAGGAGCACGCTTTTCGAGGAAGCTCGAAATGCCCTCTGCTGCGTCACCCGAGCGCGAGCGGCGATAGATGGCGCGGCTGTCGATTTGATGCGCAGCCATCGGGTGGTCGGCGGACGGCAACCGCCACAGCATCGCACGCGTGAGCGCGATGGAAACGGGCGCGGTATTGTCGGCAATTTCGCGCGCGAGTTGCTGTGCTGCGGGTAAAAGGTCTGTGGCGGCGTGCACCGAACGGACAAGGCCACCCTGCAACGCTTCCGCCGCGTCGAACACCCGTCCCGTCATGCACCATTCAAGCGCTTGTTGCATCCCGACAAGGCGAGGCAGGAACCAGCTTGAAGCAGCCTCGGGCACGATGCCACGCCGGGCAAAGACGAACCCGAAACGTGCGGTTTCGCTCGCGAGGCGGAAGTCCATCGGGAGTTGCATAGTGGCCCCGATACCTACGGCAGCACCGTTAATCGCACCAATGACCGGCTTTTTGCATTGGAAGATTCGTAATGTCAGCCGCCCGCCCGAATCGCGCACGCGCTCGTCGGACAGGCTTTCGACTGCCGAACCACTAGCAAAAACCTGCCCGCCGCCATCGGGCGTCAAATCCGCCCCAGCACAAAAGGCGCGTTCACCCGATCCGGTCACTATGACCGCACGAACATCGTCATCGGCGTCAACGAGATCGAACGTGGCACACATTTCCTGCATCATCGTGCCGGTGAACGCATTCATCTTTTCCGGGCGATGCAGTGTGATGGTCGCGATGCCGTTTGTGACATCGTAGAGGATCTGCGTGAATTTGGTCATTGCCTCAGCGTGGAGCCATGCGGATGGCGCCGTCGACGCGAACGTCTTCGCCATTGAAATATCCGCATTCGATCATCGTCAAGGCAACCATAGCATATTCTTCCGGATTGCCGAGGCGTTTGGGGAACGGCACCGACGCCGCCAGCGCTTCCTTCACCTGCGGCGGGGCGCCGTTCATCAAAGGCGTGTTGAAAATGCCCGGTAGGATCGTGTTGACGCGAATCCCTTCGCTCATCAGGTCGCGGGCAATAGGGAGAGTCATGCCGACGACGCCGCCCTTCGACGCCGAATAGGCTGCTTGCCCCATCTGACCGTCTTCAGCCGCAACCGACGCCGTGTTAACCATCGCGCCACGTTCGCCGTCGTCCATCGGTTCCAAGGTCAACATGCCAGCCGCCGATTTGGCGATGCAGCGGAATGTGCCGACAAGGTTGATCTGGATGATTCGGTTGAAGGCGTCCAACGGGAAATGCTTGATCGAGCCGTCTTCTTTCGAGCGGCTAGCGGTCTTGATCGCGTTGCCTGTTCCGGCGCAATTGACGAGGATTCGCTCCTGGCCATGCGCGGCGCGTGCCTTGGCAAAACCGGCGTCGACGCTCTCGTCGCTCGTGACATTGACTTCGCAGAAAATACCGCCGATTTCAGCCGCGACGGCCTCGCCTTTTTCGGCCTGCAGATCGAACAAGGCAACCTTCACGCCCTTGGCGGCAAGTGCGCGCGCGGTGGCCTCGCCTAGGCCAGATGCGCCGCCAGTAACAACGGCTGCGATAGTGGAATCCAGTTTCATTTTATATCCTTCGTATTGGAATTAGAGCCGTTCAAACGCGCTCGATAATCGTAACGTTGGCCTGACCGCCACCTTCGCACATCGTTTGCAAACCATATTTGCCGCCACGTGCTTCGAGTGCGTTGAGCAAGGTCGCCATCAGCTTGGTGCCAGACGCTCCGAGCGGATGCCCAAGCGCAATCGCGCCGCCGTGAACATTGATTTTTGAACGGTCGCCGCCCACATGCTTGAGCCAAGCCAAAGGTACCGGTGCGAAGGCTTCGTTGACTTCATACAGGTCGATATCCTCGATCTTCATGCCCGAACGCTGGAATGCTCGGTCGGTGGCGAACAAAGGTTCTTCGAGCATGATGACGGGGTCACCCGCAGTCACCGTCAGGTTGACTATGCGCGCGCGCGGGGTGAGGCCGTGTTCCTTGAGCGCCTTTTCCGACACGATCAGAACCGCCGATGCGCCATCGCAAATCTGGCTGGCATTGGCGGCAGTAATCGAGCCGCCTTCCTGAAGCAATTTTACGCCGGACAGGCTTTCGAAGGTTGCATCATATCGGATGCCTTCGTCGCTGTTGTGGATGATATTTCCCTCGGGCGTCTCGACTTCGACACCGACGATTTCATTGGCAAACAACCCGCCTTGCGTCGCGGCAATCGCCTTCTGGTGCGATTCCAGCGCGAACTGGTCGAGGTCTTCGCGGCTAAAACCATGCTTCTTTACAAGCATTTCGGCGCCCATGAACTGGCTGAACATGATGCCGGGATAGGCTTCTTCCAGCCGCGGGCTTTTATAGGTGCCGAGACCTTCCTTCTTGAACAGCATCGAGGTCGAACCCATCGGCACGCGGGTCATGCTCTCGATACCAGCGGCCAAGACGATATCCTGCGTGCCCGACATCACGCCTTGCGCAGCAAACATCATCGATTGCTGCGACGATCCGCACTGCCGGTCGATGCTGACCGATGGAATCGAATTGGGGAGCTTGGACGCGAGCACGATATTGCGGCCTACGTCACCCGCCTGCTCGCCGCCCATCATGACGCAACCCATGATGACGTCTTCGATGGCTGCGGGATCGAAATCATTGCGGTCGGCGATGGCGTCAAGGACGGCAGCGCCCAGATCGACCGGGTGCACCCCGGCCAGCTTGCCGCCGCGACGGCCCCCTGCGGTACGCACCGCGTCTACGATATAGGCGTCTGCCATTTTTTCTCTCCTGATTGTCGAAATTTAATCGCACGATTAAACTTTGAAGATGG
>JANMQN010000065.1:0-4285 GCA_031370535.1 Sphingomonadales bacterium
CATGTTTGACATACGCGTGATTGCTCCAAAATTTGACACCGGCATTATTCCCGGAACGATTTCCGCATCAATGCCTGCCGCTGCGACAGCGTCGCGGAAACGAAAGAAGGTTTCTGGCTCAAAGAAGAACTGCGTGATGGCGCGGCTGGCACCTGCATCCAGCTTGCGTTTGAGGAAATCTATGTCCGTTGCGGCCGACAAAGCCTCGGGATGGGTTTCGGGATAAGCGCTGACCGAAATCTCGAACGGATGTAGTTTGCGCAAACCCTCAACAAGATCGGCGGCGCTGGCATAACCATCAGGATGTGGCACAAATTTACCGTCAGCATTCGGGGCATCGCCGCGTAGCGCGACGATGTGACGCACTCCAGCCTCCCAATAAGCATTGGCGACGTCGGCAATTTCGTCCTTCGATGCTTCGACGCAGGTGAGATGCGCTGCTGCCGGAATATTGGTTTCGCGCGCTATCCGAGCTACTGTATTATGCGTCCGCTCCCGCGTAGTGCCGCCTGCACCATATGTCACCGAAACGAAACGCGGCTCTAACGGGGCTAGCGTCACCACCGAATCCCACAACTGCTCCTCCATTTTCTCGGTTTTTGGAGGGAAAAACTCGAAGCTAATCTCGCAGTCGCCAGAAAGCCCCGCAAATAAAGGGGTTGCCACAGCGCGGCTTGCTTCTTGCATCTGGGCAAGGGGGAGTATCATGCAACTATCCTCAAATTATTGTTCGGCGCAGCCACTGCCAGCCCGTTTTTCCGGCCCATCCAGACCTTTACGGCGAGTGCACCGCTGCCCAAAGTGACATGATGCGCCAGATGTACACCACTGGCTTGAAATGCCTTGGTTATCAAATCATCAGAAAACCCGAGCCGTGCATGAGCATGAACCGTCCGAAGCTCTTCCCGGTCGTGCGCAGCAAAATCGACGATTAATAGTCGCCCTTTGGCAGCAAGCACGCGAGCCGCTTCGGCGATGACACCTTCTGGATGTTGCGCATAATGAAGCACCTGATGAAAGATAACGGTATCAAAAACACCGTCATCGAGTGGGAGCGCATTAAAATCGCCGAGCATGAAATTGACATTTTTGGCCGTCGTAGCATCGATATTGGCAAGTTTGGCGCGTGCCAACCTCAACATCTCCGTGCTGTTATCCAATGCAACAAAATGGTCAGAATTAGCGGCAAAAAGCTCCATCATCCTGCCGGTGCCTGTTCCCACGTCGAGGACCGTACCCAACGGTTCTGTGCGGAGTATCTTACCTATTGCGGCCTCGACTTCCGATTCAGCTACGTGCAGCGATCGTAACGAGTCCCATTCGTTCGCATGAGCTTCAAAATACGCCGCCGCCATGGTGGTACGGGCTGTTCGGACTTCTTCGAGCTTTAGCAAGTCGCGCTGAAAGGCTTTGGCCTGCGTGATATCGGTGCTTGCAAATAGAGGAGCCAGCCTCCCATCGGTCATTACCGGACCTGGCCGCATGAACACCCAGCTTCCCTCTTTTCGACGTTCCAAAATCCCGGCTTCGTCCAATATCTTCACATGGCGGGAAACGCGCGGCTGGCTTTGGCCCAAAATCTGTACAAGTTCGCCAACAGAAAGCTCGAGTTTAAGAACCAAAAAAACGATTCGCAAACGCGTCGGGTCGGCAAGAGCGCGCGTAATGTTAAGCAAATCGATCATCCTGTATACATATAAAGAATTCTTTATATGTTGTCAATCGGCTCGAAATGCCTGTGTTTTCTACCTTTCTGGTAGAGTTAGCCTCAAAACTATGTCCGATCGTCGCTTGCCGACAAAAAACCCGATTGCCATGAAAATATGAAGGGGCTAGAGGGACGAACCGCAGGTATTGCTGCACGTGTTGCTGTGTGCCTGTCAGGTTTTTCAATAAGTTTTGCTAGGGGGTTTTCCCAAATGAAGAAAATTGCTGTATCTCTCGTACTCGCCGCTTCGCTCGGTCTGGCTGCATGCTCAGGCGCTGAAGAAGCAACCACTGAAGCTACCGATGCAACTGCAGAAGCAACCACTGAAGCTGCTGACGCTGCTGTAGAAGGCGCTGACGCTGCTACCGACGCTGCTGCAACTGCAACTGACGCTGCAACCGACGCAACTGCTAAGGCTGGTGAAATGGCTGACAAGGCTGGCGACGCTGCTGCAACTGCAACCGACGCTGCTGCTAAGGCTGGCGAAATGGCTGACGCTGCTAAGGAAGCTGCGAAGTAATTCGCGCTTTAGCTTACGCTAAATCAAAAAGGGCCGTCCTGCTTGCAGGGCGGCCTTTTTCTTTGCCGATTTTCAGGCTATTGACTGGCGCATGAGGAAATCGGTCATTCCAATCTTGGTTTTTCTGGCATTTCTAACTGGTTGCGGCGAAGCATCAAACGCTCGCGGCGCAGGTGGCGTGAGCGCAGAAGATGCCAAAGCGCTTGATGAAGCCGCAGCGAAGCTGGATAATGAAGCCGTGCAATACCAAGCCGAACCACAGAAATAATCGAAGACGCTACCGCTGGTGATAGGTCGCTACGGTCCTTGAAACAAACTGCATGAAAGCCATCCGATCGGGGATAGAAGCGGTCGTGTCGCCCATCATTACGGCAACGGCGTAGCGCGTCCCGTCGGGGGCAGTCATAATGCCGATGTCGTTATACCCTGTCGAAACGGGCGACAGAATTTGTCCGGTCCCGGTTTTGTGCAAAAAACGCCAGCCCGCAGGTACGCCAGCCTTCAGGCGGTTTGGTCCGCTGGTGGTGCGCGACATGGTATCGAGCAAAAGCCGCGTCGATGATGGCGACAAAAGCTCACCCTTTGCGAGCCTGCCGAGCGCGCGAACTATCGCTTCGGGCGTCGCTCCATCGACCGGATCAGCGATGTAACGGTCAAGCGCTGCCTTGCGCGTAGCGTACGGCAGGGCATCGCGGGCCGCATAAAAGCGGCGACCTGTTGCATATTCCTGCCGCCAATCAAGCCCCGCAATGGCGCTCTGCATTGCCCGTTCACCAGGGCCGAACCGGATCTCGCCTAGATTTTTCCGAGCGATAAAGGACTTTACGGCTATTGGCCCGCCAGCCGTGCGTAGCAATGAGTCATTGGCGGTATTGTCACTTCCCATAATAGCCTGTTGAAGCAGACTGAGGACACTCTCCTCAATTCCGCCATTGGCAATAACGCGTTCACGGATCGGGGAATGGAACACAGCGATATCATCGCGGGTAATCCGGACTGGCTGGTCGAGACGCAATTTTCCCTGATCGACCAGATCGAGAATTGTCATCGCAACCCAGGTTTTAGAGACGCTCTGTTGCGGGAACATATCGCCCAAGCGCTTGCCGAAAACCCATTCTCCGCCGTCGATGCGCATGACCGCCACGCCAGTTTTGCCGGGAAACAATCGCCATTGATCGTTGATCAGATTTTCCAGGCCTTCAGGCGCCTGCCCAACCGCTGGCCGTTTGGGTTCAGGCATTGCCGGTCTGGGGCCGGGCGGCGGTGTTTGTACCGGTCTCCACGAAGGCTTGGCATTTTGCGGCGCTGGTTTGGGAGCAGGTTGCTGTACGTCAGCGGAGACACATCCTGACAGGATCAGGGCCGCCAAAGACGCCCATGCTATTCTCTTTGATAATGCGCCAGACGGCATCCGCCCCGATGTTCCAAATCCCATTACTATTCGATAGGCCGAACCACCTTGCGGGGGAATGACTGGATCGGTCATTTGCGACGAATGATTCCCTGCTGTCGATGAAGGGATTCTGTGATGGCAGCGTTAGCAGTTTACAATGCATTGCAGGATTTACTTGACCTTCAAGGCGGTCCGTAGTTGTCCTGTGTACATAATATTAGAGAGTGGGATGCATATATGGACGGCATTTTTATCGGGAAAAGCAATAATGGTCCCGAATCACTGAATTTGAAACGCGCCAATCGCCACGGGCTGATTGCCGGGGCAACAGGAACAGGCAAGACCGTCACCCTGCAAGGACTGGTCGAAGGCTTTTCGGCGGCCGGCGTTCCGACTTTTGTTGCCGATGTGAAGGGCGATTTGGCAGGGATGGCGATGGCGGGTTCACCCCAGAGCAAGACGCACGAGATTTTTGCCGGTCGTGCAGCCGAAATCGGCCAGAGCGATTGGGCGTATAAGGATAACCCAACACAGTTTTGGGATCTGTTCGGTGAACAGGGACATCCAATCCGCACCACCGTATCCGAAATGGGGCCATTGCTTTTGTCGCGGCTCATGGACCTCAACGAAGTGCAGGAAGGCGTGCTGACCATCGCGTTCCATG
>JANMQN010000082.1:0-1505 GCA_031370535.1 Sphingomonadales bacterium
CTCGTCGGTTCCGGTTAGAAAGCAAACATCGCGGCCCATCAGCCGCTGGAACCGGGCAATCGCGTCGGTAGCAATCGCTTCATAAGCATGGCCGATATGGGGGCGACCATTGGGGTAAGCGATTGCAGTGGTAATGTAGAACGGGTCGGACATGTTTACTCTTGAAATTGGCTGTTCAGGCCGCCTTATGCGGTTGCAACGATGCCAGCAAGCTTCCCATTTGGAAAACCACGCTTTGCTTGTCGAGGCTCAGTGCAACCGCACGGTTGGCGAGCGCGCTGGCTGCGTTCCATGCTCCGGTTGCGTTCAGCACGGCTTTTGCATCCATATTTCGGGCATTTTCGGCGATCAGTGCAGGCGCACGGCGAAGGAATGCCTCATAGCGCGGCTGTGCGGCTTTCAGAGCGAGCTGCTCGGCCAAGGCACTTCGCAATTCACTGCTTCGGTCGCCGGTTCGCATGATTGACGTCATGGCGTCTTCGAGTTTTCCCATCTCTAGGCCAATAAAATCAATAGCTTGGCCTGGTGCGCCATTTCCAGCACGAACGAGCGTATCAATATCGCCTGCGCTAGCGTCCGGAGCAGCATTCCGTAATGCCGCTGCCATATCTGCGTCGTTCAGCGCTTCAAAGCGCAGCATCTGGCAGCGCGATCGGATGGTTGGCAGTAACCGGTCGCTGGCATGGCTGACGAGTAGAAAATAAGTTCCCGCCGGCGGTTCTTCGAGTGACTTCAGCAAAGCATTGGCACCGCTGCGTTCAAGGTCATCAGCCGCGTCGATAATTACTGCACGCTTTTCTGCCAAACCCGGACGGGTGGTGAGTGAGCCTTGTAACCGGCGGATCTGATCAATCGTGATGCTACGTTTTAGCTCTGCTGAGGGTTCAGCTTCCTCACCTTCTTTGGGAGCTTCTTTTGCTAGGCGCTTGATAGTCAGTATATCTGGATGCGCTCCGCGCTCAATCATACTGGCGTAACGATGTTCAGGATCGACCAACGCTGCCGCAGCGCGTAATGCAAAACCCGCTTTGCCAATCCCGCGCGGGCCAGCCAATATCCAGCCATGATGAAGTTTCCCACCCGCCAAGGCTGAGGAAAACTGCCGCCAGGCCTGATCATGACCTAGAAGTTCAGTCATAACTGCACCAGCAAATCGGCGACTTCGGCCAATAATCGCGCCCTTACCTCTTCTGGCTTACCTGAAGCGTCAATCAGGCGGACGCGCGGATCACGTTCGGCATAGCTTACAAAAGCGACATCGACGTCGGTATGAAAGCTGTCATCGCGACCCTGGATTCGATCTGGCCGGTTGCTGTCGCGGGTCGCGGCCCGGCCAGCGGCTTCTTTGGGGTCAAGTCTCAACACCAATGTCCTGTCGGGCATCAATCCGTTACTGCCGATACTGTGAAGCGTGAGAATATCGGTATCGGACAACCCTGAACCGCCGCCCTGATAGGCCCTGCTGCTGTCGATAAAGCGATCCGATATAACCCATTTCCCGCCTG
>JANMQN010000104.1:0-6776 GCA_031370535.1 Sphingomonadales bacterium
AGCGCAGCGCGTTTGTCGCCGGAGCGTTTTGACGAAGAGCTTTTCGGTATCGAGCAAGATGGCAAGTTGGTTCAGGCTGGCATGCTTGAAAAAGCGCATGGTGGAACGCTCTTTCTTGATGAAGTGGCTGACATGCCCTGGACCACGCAGGGTAAAATCCTTCGTGTTCTTACTGACCAAAGCTTTGTGCGCGTCGGCGGTGACCGCCAAATTCGCGTAGACGTCCGGTTCGTATCCGCTACCGCTCGCGACCTTTCGATCGAGATAGCCGATGGACGTTTTCGTGAAGACCTGTTTTATCGGTTGAACGTAGTGCCCGTCGAAATTCCGGCTTTGTCCGGTCGCAGAGAAGATATTCCCGATCTTGCGAACCATTACGCGGCGCGCTTTTCTTCCGAGCACAGGATAACGCCGCCATATATATCTGACGATGCAATGGCGGCGCTACAGGCCTGCGAATGGCCCGGCAATGTTCGGCAACTCCGCAACATTATAGAGCGGACAATTATATTGGCGCCCTCGAACCGTATCCACACGATCGAAGCGGATATGTTGCCAGCAGAAATTACAAACAATTATGTCGGCGCTGAACATAGCGTAACGTCGTTGATGGGCGCTCCGCTGCGCGAAGCGCGCGAAGCATTCGAGCGGGAATATCTCCGCGTCCAGATCAAACGATTTTCCGGTAATATTTCGAAGACAGCGTCTTTTGTCGGGATGGAGCGGTCGGCCTTACACCGGAAACTCAAACTCCTTGGTATAACGGTTCGCAAAAACGGCATCGAAATCGGCGAGGATGATGATTGAATCTCGCAATTGCGAAACAAATGTCATTGATGTAAATAAGTTGCACCAAACCCGGCGTACGGCTTATTTTGCATCAGCCCGCGCCGGTTTTGCAAAAACAAAAGATAATCGGATAATGACAATGACTGAAAAGAATAACGGTCTTCAGGACCTCTTTCTGAACTCCCTCAGAAAGTCAAAAACGCCGGTCACCATGTTTCTGGTCAAAGGCGTTAAACTACAAGGCGTTGTAACATGGTTTGATAACTTCTCGGTATTACTGCGCCGAGACGGAATGTCGCAGCTCGTATACAAACACAGTATTTCAACAATCATGCCGTCTTCGTCACCTGACCGGGCTTTATTTGACGAAATGATGTCCCGCACGAGCCACAGGGCAGGGATGTTGCAGGACGTTTTCCTGCACGCGATGTGCGACAAGGGCGAATCGGTCACAACTTTTCTGGTAAACGGCGTGATGTTGCAGGGCGCCATCGCGGCCTATGACCTGTTTTCGGTCTTGCTCGAGCGCGACGGCACGACGCAACTTGTTTACAAACATGCAATTTCGACCATCCAGCCAGCGCATCCGGTCAATCTCGCCGAGTATAATCAGGGCGTTGACGAGGCCGATATTTGAGCGTTTTTGAACGGAGCGAGACCGACGAGTTTGCTCGCGGCGCGCGCGCATTGATTGTGTATCCCGAATTGCCGGGCAGGGCATCCGTAGGTCCGGAAGCGCGGCTTGATGAGGCCGAAGGACTGGCGCTTGCCATCGGCTTGAATGTCGTCCGTAAAAAGCATTTCCGTGTCCGTAATCCGCGCGCGGTTACCCTGTTGGGCGGAGGGCAGGTTGAAGAGATCGGTGAAATGGGCCGCAATCTTGAAATCGACCTTTTGATTGTCGATGCGTCGCTGACTGCAATCCAGCAGCGCAATTTGGAAGAAAAGACCGGTCTCAAGACCATCGACCGAACCGGGCTAATATTGGAAATTTTTGGCGAACGCGCGGCTACCGCCGAAGGGCGACTGCAGGTCGAACTTGCGCATCTGGATTATCAGGCGGGAAGGCTGGTGCGCAGCTGGACCCATTTGGAGCGGCAACGCGGCGGATTTGGTTTTCTTGGCGGCCCAGGTGAAACACAGATAGAAGCCGACCGCCGGCAGATACGCGACAGGATGGCGCGGCTGCGGCGCGAGCTGGAAGAAGTGAAACGCACCCGCTCACTCCACCGCGCCCGCCGCAAGCGGGCGCCTTGGCCAGTCATCGCTCTCGTCGGCTATACGAACGCGGGTAAATCCACTCTTTTTAACCGGCTGACCAAAGCGAGCGTGCTTGCCGAGGATATGCTGTTTGCTACACTCGATCCCACCATGCGGCAAATTTCATTGCCGGGGGTAGAGAAAGCGATTTTGTCGGATACGGTGGGGTTTGTGTCGGACCTGCCGACCCAGCTGGTTGCGGCTTTTCGGGCCACGCTTGAAGAAGTTATCTCTGCCGACATTATTGTCCATGTACGTGACATTTCGCATGCTGAGAGTGATGCGCAGCGCGACGATGTGATCGCAATCCTGAGTGAACTCGGAATTGGACCAGTGGAGGATGCCGAACATCATCCAGAGATGGTCGAGCTTTGGAACAAGGTCGATCTGCTCGATCATGACCGGCGCGAGGAACTGTCCGGAATTGCCGGGCGGAACGACAAGGTGCTGATGATTTCCGCCCAAACCGGGGAGGGGGTCGATGCCTTTAAAGCTCACCTATCAAATCTGATTGCGAAGGGTAATGAAACGCGGCTTATCAATCTTACCACTGAAAATGGTGCGGCTCTCGCCTGGTTGCACAGCCGGGGCAAGGTTCGCAAACAGAGCGAGAAGGGCGATCATCTGGAAGTCGAGGTCTCGCTAAGTCGTCAGCTCTGGGGGCAGTTCGAAAAGCAGTTCAAATTTGATGCGACGGTAGTTTAAAGCCTTTCCTGTGCTTTGGCATGCTGCCAATGCATTTCCTTCTCAACCAGTGATAGAGCCGCAAAGGCATCGCCCGCGCTGCTTTCCATCGCGCGAAAACGACGCTCGAACTTTGCGTTAGCGCCTTTCAGCGCGCTTTCTGCGTCGATATTGTGGAAACGTGCTAGGTTGACAACGGCGAACAACAAGTCGCCAATCTCATCTGTTCGCTCTTCCAGCGAGGAAGCAGCGTCAACTTCCTCTATTTCCTCAAATATTTTATCGCGGGCGCCATTGACGTCGGGCCAGTCAAAACCCGTGCGCGCAGCACGCTTCTGGATTTTTTGAGCACGCAACAAAGCTGGGAGGGCCAATGCCACACCAGCAACTGCGCTGTCATCGGCTTTGCCGCTACGTTCTTTGGCTTTGATGGATTCCCAGTTGGCTACCACAGTTTCAGCCTCATCGGCAGTGACGTCGCCAAAGACGTGCGGATGGCGGCGGACCATTTTATCGCAAATTCCTTCAATGACATCCTGCAGATCAAAACTCTGCTGTTCGGATGCCATTTGGCTGTGAAAGACAACCTGAAGCAGGAGATCGCCGAGTTCATCTTTCAACGCGTCCATATCATTACGCTCAATCGCGTCTGCAACCTCATAAGCTTCTTCGATGGTATAAGGCGCGATGCTGGTAAAATCCTGTTCAAGATCCCACGGGCAGCCGCCATTAGGATTGCGCAAACGCTGCATGATATCTGACAGAGGGGTGATATCTGGGATTCTGGATTCAGGCATATTTTAGTTCGATAATATATATTATGTTAAGTAATATCTTATATTGAAGATGAGAAAACCCCCTCGCGTTCGCTTCTCGCTGTTTCACGGTTGCAACGTCATGACGTTACCTTCGACCTTCCAGCTTTTCATGCTGTCGAGGAAGTTCATGCCAAGTACGTTAGTGTCGCCAAAATTTTCGGAGACAACAATCTTATGGTCGGTCAGTTTGTGAGGCCCGATTTGCATCGATTGAATCGACCCGCGTTTTGCAGCAACCTGTCCGTTAGCGGTGCTGATGATTACCGGATAGCCACCGCTATCAACATCAATATTTGTTTCGGCTGCCGACTTTGCATTCATCGCGGACGTTGTCGCTCCGCTGTCGATCATGAAGTTCACGGGCGTACCGTTGATGTCGACCTGCAACCAATAATGGCCGTCATCTCGGCGTTTGAGTGCGATGGCTTCACCGCTGACATTTTGACCGGCTGTCCCTGCAAAGTCACTTTTTACGCGGTTCCATATTTCTTGAAACTCGAAGCGAAAACTGAATAGAGCGAATAATGCAGCGAAAATAGCCACCCAAGCCAGCGACATCTTGGCGACCTGACCCAGCGGCAAACGTCGCGCTGCGAGCGAACTGACAAGCAACACAACCATGACGACGCCCCAAATGAGCGAAGGACCGTCTTGCGCCACGTTCATGGGTGTGCCTTTGAAAACAAGCGGTAGAAATTTTCCGTCGTTTGGGCGGCGAGGGTATCCTCCCCTTCCCCACGCAGATTGGCGACGAAGCGCGCGGTATCCGCCACGAATCCCGGCTCCCCTGTTCTTCCACGATGCGGGACTGGCGCGAGGAATGGCGCATCGGTTTCCACCAATATCCGGTCAGCTGGCAGCCACATGGCAATTTCTTGCAGATCAGCGGCATTCTTGAACGTTACGATACCCGAGAGCGATATGTAAAACCCCAGATCCAGCGCTATCCGTGCGAAATCAGCACTAGCTGTAAAGCAGTGAATAACCCCTTTATATTGACCTGCGGCCATTTCTTCAGACAAAATCTGCGCCGTGTCTTCCTCTGCATCACGCGTGTGCACGATGATAGGCAGCCCGGTTTCGCGCGCCGCTTCAATATGTTCGCGAAACGAAGAGCGTTGCTGAGCGCGGTCGCTATGGTCGTAATAATAATCGAGTCCAGTCTCGCCGATACCGATCACGCGCGGGTGGACCGCCTTGGCAATCAGCTTGGCCGCATCGATGCCGGTGTGGCTGTCTGCTTCGTGTGGGTGGATGCCCACCGACGCCCACACATCGGGCTGTTGTTCAGCAAGGCCAATGACTTCATCCCACTCACGCTCGCGTGTGGAGATGTTGAGCATTGCGGATACGCCGCTCACGCGCGCTCGGTCCAGCACGTCGGATTGCTGCTCGACCAAGCCCTTATAATTGAGGTGGCAATGGGAATCGACGAGCATCAGGCGGTGATTTCCTCTCCTGCGGGTAACTCGAGTCGTGGGAATAGGCCTTGGGGCTGGGCAATTTGATAATTGCTTTCAGCAAGACGCGAATACCAGTGCGAACCTGCGTTAGCGAAATTCCGCACCTCGTTGGGAATACCCATCTGGTCGAGCAATTTTGTGGCGCTGCCCGGGATTACCGGCAACGCAGCAATCGCGAGTTGCGCGATACAGATAAACAGCGTTGCGAGAACCGTCTCCATCCGTTCGGGATCGGTCTTCTTAAGTGCCCAGGGCGCTTGGACGTCGATATAGGCGTTGCATGCGAAAACCGCCTGCATCCAGCTTTCCAATGCGTGCGACATCGCAAGCTCGTTGAAATGTGCCGGGATTTGCTGTGATACCGCAGTGCCGACAAGTTCGAAAAGCGCGTTATCGTCGTCGTGGTGTCCGCGAATAGCAGGAAGATAGCCACCGCAATTCTTGAAGATCAGCGACAATGTGCGCTGAGCCAGATTGCCAAAGCTGTTGGCGAGATCGGCATTTACGCGCGTAACAATGGCTTCTGGACTGTAGCTTCCGTCTTGGCCGAAGCTGACTTCGCGGAGCAGAAAGTAGCGCAGCGCATCAACACCGAACAGTTCGGCCAACTCCATTGGGTCAACGACATTGCCGAGTGATTTCGACATTTTTTCCCCACGCGAAAGCAGGAAACCATGCCCGAACACTTGCTTCGGCAACGGCAGGCCTGCCGACATCAGGAATGCGGGCCAATACACTGTATGAAACCGAACGATATCCTTTCCGATTATGTGAACGCTGGCGGGCCAGTATTTGCGCCATTCCTCGGTGTCATCGGGAAACCCGATGCCTGAAATGTAGGTGGTCAGTGCATCGAGCCAGACATACATCACATGATTGTCGCTGCCTGGTACTTTTACGCCCCAATCAAAGCTGGTGCGCGACACCGATAGGTCTTTAAGCCCGCCTTCGACAAAGCGGATTGTCTCGTTCTTGCGGCTTTCGGGACGCATGAAATCGGGATTGGCAGCGAAGAAATCAAGCAAAGGCTGCTGATATTTGGACAGACGGAAAAACCAGCTTTCCTCGGCTGTCCATTCGACGGGCGTGCCTTGCGGAGAGAGCTTGGTTCCCCCTTCCCCTTCGGTCAGCTCTGCCTCATCATAATAAGCCTCGTCGCGGACCGAGTACCAACCTTCATATCGGTCAAGATAGAGGTCGCCATTGGCTTCGAGTAACTTCCAGATAGCCTGACTGGCTTTGTGATGATGTTCAGACGTCGTACGACAGAAATGATCGACTGAAATGTCAAGTTTGGCGCACATTTCTTTGAAATATAACGACATTTCATCAGCCAGTTCGATCGTTTCGACGCCTAGACCGCGCGCTGTCTGATCCATTTTAAGGCCATGCTCGTCGGTTCCGGTTAGAAAGCAAACATCGCGGCCCATCAGCCGCTGGAACCGGGCAATCGCGTCGGTAGCAATCGCTTCATAAGCATGGCCGATATGTGGTCGACCATTGGGGTAAGCGATTGCAGTGGTAATGTAGAAGGGTTCGGACATGTTTACTCTTGAAATTGGCTGTTCAGGCCGCCTTATGCGGTTGCAACGATGCCAGCAAGCTTCCCATTTGGAAAACCACGCTTTGCTTGTCGAGGCTAAGTGCAATCGCACGGTTGGCGAGCGCGCTGGCTGCGTTCCATGCTTCGGTTGCGTTCAGCACGGCTTTTGCATCCATATTTCGGGCATTTTCGGCGATCAGTGCAGGCGCACGGCGAAGG
>JANMQN010000128.1:0-20470 GCA_031370535.1 Sphingomonadales bacterium
ACCATTTTGGGTCTTTCGCACAAAATGGCGAAGTCCGAAAGATTAGGCTTATCGATCAGGCGCTTTCATAAGCAACGTCGAACAATGCAGGTTCAACCTTCTCCACCAGATGCTTGATGCGCGAAAGATGGTCGGCGAACAAGTCGCTGGCAATCCACGCATCGTATAATTCGACGCTTTCGAAATAGGCGATGTTGACCGCGCGCTTGCCGTCGAGCGAACGCAGCAGCCGGTTGCCGCTTGCGCCATTCACCAACCCATTCAAACGCACATATTCGGCCGTCTGTGCTTCAATAAAGGTGTCGGTCATTCCGGAAAGCGGTGTGAATACATTCACCAACATGACCGATCCTTGCTCGATAAGGTTATCATCGCTGGCAACTGCATTCAACTGATGTCCAGTCCCGATGCGCCGCGCAAGCGTCCCTCCGCAGCCTGATGCAGGGAGATCGAGGTGCGATTCACCCTGCAACCGTCACGCGCCACCGTAAATTGCAGTTTGTTCAGCCAAGGCACAGGCCCAAAAGCGTCTATTCCGCGTTCCCCAACCGCAACGGTAAAGGAGTTACGAAATGAACCATTTCCCTAAAAGCGCGATTGCCCTTCTGTCGGTGTTGGGCGCGCTTATGATTGGCGCGACCGCGACGACGTTGTCCGCACACCCCGGACCGGAGGCCCATCACCACATCCTCACCGCACCGATAGCCGGTAAACACAACAATTACTGGTATGACTATAAATCCGACATTGAGGAAGCGGAGAGCGAGCTACGTTCCGATCTTCGCCGCGCCGACACCGCCCAAGACGAACGCGAAGCACGGGCAGAATTCCGCCGAGAGTTGGCCGATGCACGCAAGGATTACCGCAAAGAAATGCGTGAGAAAGGATATCTCGGGCGCGGTTCGGTTGAGGTTCTCGACCGTTAAGCATTCCACAGATTAGTTTGCCGCCGCCGCTGGCCTGATATAGACAGCAGCGGCGGTAGCCCTTATCGGCTGGTCATGTCGATTCAGCCTTCGGATTCCATCCTCATCATTGATTTCGGGTCCCAAGTGACCCAGCTTATCGCCCGCCGCGTGCGCGAGGCGGGGGTTTATTCCGAAATTGCCCCCTTCAATACTGCCGCCGAAGCTTTTGCGCGGATTCAGCCCAAGGGTGTTATTCTTTCGGGCGGGCCAGCGTCAGTGACCGCCGAAGGTAGTCCGCGCGTGGCGCAAGTTGTGCTCGACAGCGGCTTGCCCATCCTTGCGATTTGCTATGGCCAGCAAACGCTCTGCACCCAATTGGGTGGAACGGTTGAGGGCGGCCATGCGGCGGAGTTTGGCCGCGCCGATGTCGAAATTCTGAACTCCAGCCCGTTATTCGATGGCTTCTGGGAGGTCGGCGGCAGCTACCCTGTGTGGATGAGCCACGGGGACCGCGTCACGGTTGCTCCTGAAGGCTTCGAGGTCATTGGAATGTCGCCCAACGCGCCGTTCGCGATCTGCGTCAACGAGGCGCGCAGATATTACACTACGATGTTCCACCCCGAAGTCGTCCACACACCCGATGGCGCAAAGCTGATTTCCAACTTCGTACATAAGATTTGCGGGCTGGCGGGCGACTGGACAATGGCCGAATTCCGGGCCACGAAAATTGCCGAAATCCGCGAACAGGTCGGCTCGGGTCGTGTCATCTGTGGCCTTTCAGGCGGCGTTGACAGCTCAGTTGCGGCGATCTTAATCCATGAAGCTATCGGCGAGCAGCTGACCTGCGTATTCGTCGACCACGGCCTTCTCCGCATGAACGAGCGCGCGGAGGTCGAAACCCTAGTCCGCGTCCATTACAACATCCCGCTCGTCGTAGTCGATGCCGAGGCACGCTTTATGATAGGCCTCGCGGGCGTCACTGACCCTGAAGCCAAACGCAAATTCATCGGCGGCGAGTTCATCAATGTGTTCGAGGAAGAAGCGAAAAAAGTCGGCGGCGCGGATTTCCTCGCGCAAGGCACGCTTTACCCCGATGTAATCGAGAGCGTCAGCTTCACCGGCGGACCGTCGGTCACGATCAAAAGCCACCACAATGTCGGCGGCCTGCCTGCACGGATGAATATGCAACTGGTCGAACCCTTGCGCGAATTGTTCAAGGACGAAGTGCGCGCATTGGGCCGCGAGCTTGGCCTCAATGACCAGTTCGTCGGCCGCCATCCCTTCCCTGGCCCCGGTCTCGCCATCCGCATTCCTGGCGAAGTTACCAAGGAACGTTGCGACATCTTGCGCAAGGCCGACGCGGTCTATCTGGAAGAAATTCGGGGCGCAGGATTGTATGACGAAATTTGGCAAGCCTTTGCAGTGCTATTGCCCGTGCGGACTGTAGGCGTAATGGGAGATGGCCGCACCTACGACAAGGTATGCGCGTTAAGGGCAGTGACCTCCACCGACGGCATGACGGCAGATATTTATCCATTCGAAAGCGCATTTTTGAGCCGGGTTTCGACGCGGATTATCAACGAGGTAAAGGGCATCAACCGCGTGGTTTATGATTACACCTCCAAGCCGCCGGGAACCATCGAGTGGGAGTAGGCATTTAAGTTTCATGACCATCCACTACCAGCCTGATCGCAACCGCTTTACGATGTCGACATCTGCAGGCGATGCGTTTGTTGTTTTCAAATGGGATGGCGATGTTATGATTCTTCCACATGCCGAGGTTCCTGCCGCACTCCGCGGAACAGGGACAGGCGTGAAATTGGCTAACGGCGTTTTTGCAGAAATAGAAATGATGGGCTTCAAGGCGCGGCCATCATGTCCGTTTCTAATGCGCGTGGCGCAGTCGGAGCCTCGCTGGCAAAATCTTTTTGGGCTTTAATTTTTGCACATAGAAACCGTTCGTCGGTGTTCCAAAACGCCTCACCTTTTCCTGAACGAGCGATGCAACAACCGTTCATGCCAAGCGGTCAAATATCTGGCGTCCTTCAGCAGAAAAGGAGAAAGACCGTGAAAAAATCAGTTCTGGCATTGGCGGCAGCAACCATGATTTTGCCGACTACTGCCGTGCTTGCCGACCCTCCGGCCCACGCAAAGGCGTGGGGCCACAAAAAGAACAAGCAACGTTCATATGATCGCGGCTATTATGACGGACGCAGTGATGCTCAGTATATCCGCGAAGACACGCGTCTATGGCGCGGTGACGATGGCCGTTATTATTGCAGACGCAACGACGGTACCACTGGTTTGATAATCGGGGCGGCCGTCGGTGGGCTCGTTGGTAACGAAGTTGCGGGTCGCGGTGACAAAACTTTGGGTGCGATCCTAGGAGCAGCCGGTGGTGCCTTGCTCGGGCGCGAGATCGATCGCGGCGACTATCGTTGCCGCTAATTTAACTTTCCATGGGCAATGGGCGGGCAGGGATTTATCATTAATTCCGCTCCAGATGCAACCGAACCGCGGTTGACGAGTTGTCACATTCGAGAATGGTTCAAAGAAGGAGAAAATCCCGTGAAGAAGACAATAATGGCTTTGGCCGCATCAACTTTGCTTTTGCCCGCGACGGCTGTCGTGGCCGCAGACCAGTTTTCGGTTTCGACGGCGTCGGCCGGCTACAAGCATGACGTTTCATACCAGAACCGCGAGCAATTCCGCAGCTGGCGTGGCAAAGACGGACGGACATATTGCCGCCGCAAGAACGGCACCACCGGTCTCGTCATTGGTGCAGCGGCAGGCGCGCTGGCTGGACGTGCAATTGACACCCGAGGAGACCGTGCTACCGGCACGATTATCGGTGCCGCAGGTGGCGCATTGCTGGGGCGCGAAATCGAAAAGGGCCGTCGCCGCTGCAGGTAAATCTGTGAGAGATTGAACCGGGATTCCCCCTCCCCTTTTTTCGGTTCATCAGCTGGCGGCATCGTTCGAAAGAGCGATGCCGCTTTTGCTTGTACGGGCCTCACGCGCGCTGCATAAGCCCCTTCCTGATCGGAGGGCATGATATGAGCAGCGGACCATTCTTACTGACCGAGCGCCTGATCTTGCGCCCGCCTTCCGCTGAAGACTTCGACGGATGGGCCGCCTTTGCGGCCGATCCTGAAACTATGCGCCACTTGGGCGGAACCAAAGGTCGATCAGAAGCTTGGCGCATGCTGTGCATGATGGTCGGTGCCTGGCAGGTACGCGGCTATGCGATGTTCTCGATGATCCTGCGCGACACCGGGCAATGGGTCGGCCGCACCGGGCCATGGATGCCCGAAGGCTGGCCCGGCACCGAAGTCGGCTGGGGCGTGGCGCGCGAATATGCCGGAAAGGGATTCGCGCACGAAGCCGCAGTCGCGAGCATCGATTATGCGTTCGATGTGTTGGGCTGGGATAATGTGATACACACGATCGAACCTGCGAACACTGCGTCAGTCGCGCTTGCCGAACGGCTTGGTTCCCATGACCAAGGGCCAACGCGCCTGCCCGACCCATTCGATCATATCCCAGTCCATGCCTGGGGCCAGAGCAAGTTGGAATGGGTCACTGCAAAAACAGCCCGTTCCTAATCTCGACAAGGACTGGTTAGAGCGCGCGGTCGCCGAATTGCACGAAATCAACCTCACCGTTGGTTGCACCGCAGGTAAAACTGTCGTCTTCGCCTCCCGATAGGCTGCCCTCTACCTGCCAGCGTGCGCCATCGCGGGTGACGGAACGGATTTCATCGACGCGCGCATTGTCGCGTTCAACGGCTGATGTGCAGGCTTCAACTGCGCTGCCCACGTCATTGTTACGGTACTCACGGGTCCGGCTGGGTTCGTTTTCCGGATAGTTGTCGGTGGGATAGCGGTCACGGCTGCGATTCTGCTGGCCATTTTTGCTCGCTGCATCGGCGACAATGGCAATACCGGCAAGTATCGCGATGCCCGCCAGTATATCTCCGCCATCGACGCGGTCCCGATGGCGATAGCGGTGCCGTCCGCCCCAGCCATTATATTCGCCTACTGACTTTAAAACGGGCTGCCCGTGATCAAGCGAAACGGCTGCCATTGCAGGCGTGGCCGAAGTCGCCAATAATGCGGCCGAACCCATGGCCAGCGTGAAGTTGCGAAAATTCCCCATATTTGCCTCCCCTTGCGAAGCATCAGCCCCATTTGACGATAAGTAAAAGGTTCAGCCTGTCGCCAGGCTGAACCAGTTTGTCTCAGTTATAGGCTAACGCTTAGCGCCACTGATCGAGGCCGCTATAGTCGATGTCGATGACCCGGCCGCGCTCGACATAGCAAGTGAAGCGTCCCTTGTCATAACCACGGGCATAGCCGTCGTTTCCATAGCGATCGTTGCGCTCGTAGCGATCATCGCGGTCGTAGCGGCTAGAGCCGCGATCCTGTCCGCGCCAGCCGTCCTGCACGACCAGCTTGCCACTTACCTTGTAACCATAACGCGTGCGCTCGATCCTGCGGATTTCCGTGACGTCCGAACGTGCATAGCGGTTCGCCCGCGTTTCGACGGCGTTGACACATTTGTTGATTGCAGCGCGACCACCACCGTTATTGTTATATCCATAACCGCTGCGGCCATAATCATAGCCATCACGGTTGTAGTAGCGATCATCGTAACGGCCATCATCGTAACGGCCATCATAGTAACGGCCATCGCGATCGTTGTCCGACGAGGCAATAACGGCGGCAAGCCCGCCGAGGATTACCGCGCCGGCAATCACTTCGCCTGCGCTGATATTGTCGCGGTCATAGCGGTCACGTGCCTGAGCAGGCGCTGCGACACTAACCAAAGCTGCAGCAGCAGCTCCGGCGCCAAGCAAGCTTTTGGTCAAAATCTTCATCTTCGTATCTCCATTGCAGCGGCGGGGTGTTTCCCGTGCTGGCAGAGACGAATTAGGCGATTCGTTTTGACCGGATGCTGAATTGAGTTGTCAGGTTTTGTTCATCTAACTCTGCCATTTCATGAACAGTTCGCAGATCTGCTGTCATCGGGTGCCTCTGATCGGTCGTTTTTGCGTCCGCCGGTGGCTGGTGGTTGGGGTTGTTGCGCCATGAGTTTTCGCCGCAACGGTTAAACCAGTTCGACCGCTTCGTTGCCGGACAACTGGTCTGATCGCCCTTATTCTTTTAATTCCAGTCCAGTCCATTTCGCCAGAAACGCATAGATGTCCGAATATTCATCGATCACTTTATCGGTCGGTTTGCCCGAGCCATGCCCTGCACGGCTTTCGATGCGGATGACCTTGGGTTTGTCACCGGTCCTTGCCGCCTGCAATGCGCTGATATATTTGAAGCTATGTCCCGGCACCACACGGTCGTCTGTGTCGGCAGTGGAAACGATGACCGCGGGATAATCGACGCCTGATTTGATGTTGTGGTAAGGCGAATAGGTTAGCTGCATTTTGAAATCGGCTTCCTTCGAAGGATAGCCGTAATCATCAACCCAGTAGCGGCCTGCAGTGAAGCGGTCGAAACGGAGCATGTCCATCACGCCCACCGCCGCATGGCCAGCCGAAAACAAATCGGGGTGCTGGTTGAGCGACGCGCCGACCAGCAAACCGCCGTTGGAGCGGCCTTCGATGGCGAGCTTCCCCTTGGCCGAAATGCCCTTGGCCATGAGATACTCACCAGCCGCAGCGAAATCATCGAACACATTTTGCTTGTTCATCAGGCGGCCGGCGTCATGCCAAGGCTTGCCATATTCGCCCCCGCCGCGGAGGTTCGCCAAAGCAAACACCCCGCCCGACTGTATCCAGGCCATTCGCGTCGGCGAATAGGTCGGGGTCTGCGAAATATTGAAACCGCCATAGCCATAGAGCAACGTCGGTGCGCCTTTGCTCATATCCAGTCCCTTTTTGTGGACTATAAACATCGGTATCTTTGTGCCGTCCTTCGACGGGTAGAACACCTGCGTGACCAAATAATCATCAGGTTTGAAGCTTAGTTTCGGCTGCGCGAAAACGGTCGACTTGCCGCTGTTGCTGTCAAAACGATAGACGGCGCCAGGCTGGTTAAAGCTTGAAAAGCCGTAAAAGGTCTCCGGATCACTCGGCGTACCTGAAAAACCGCTCGCTGTGCCTATCGCATTCAGCGCGATTTCCTGCACTGGCCCGCCTGCCAGATTGGCCATCAACGCCATCGATTTCGCGTCTTTGATATAAGACAGGATCAATCGCTGACCGACGATCTGCGCACGCGATAATGTCTCGGCGCGTTCGGCAACCACGTCAGTGAAAGCATATGCTTCACCCATGCAAACATTCGCTGGATCTGACCTATCCTCGCATTGTATGCGGTTTAAAACCTTGGCCTTCAAATCGACGGTGACCACTTTCGACTTTGGCGCATCCTTGTTCGTTACGAACCATAATTTGCTGCCCATGCCTTCGACCAGCTGCCATTCATGTTCGAGTCCCTTAACCAGCGGCACGGCCTTCCATGTCGGTTTTTTGCCAAGTGGTATGATATTCAGTTCATATTTCTCGTCAGTGCCGGACGAGGTGGTGATAAGCGCCCATTTACCGTCATGCGTGACCTGCGCGCTATGGCCATATTCAGGCTTGTCGGGCGTCGAAAAGATAGCTTTATCCTGAGATTGCAGCGTACCGATCTTGTGATAGTAAACGGTTTGATTGTAGTTTAGCTGCTGGAACGCCGCCCCCTCTTTGGGCTCCGCGAACCGCGAATAGAGAAATCCTTCATGCCCCACCCAGCTGATATTCGTGAATTTGGCCCACTTGATTTCATCGGTTAGCACCGCGCCGGTTTTCGTATCTAGCACCCTGATCGTGCGCCAATCGGACCCACCGTCCTGAATCGAATAAGCCAGAAGCCGTCCATTTTTGGATGGGACCCAGCTGTCGAGTGCAGTGGCCCCGTCCTTCGCCCATGTGTTGGGATCAATCAGTACGCGGTCTTTGCCACCCAAGCCTTTGCGCACATAGAGCACAGATTGATTCTGCAGCCCGTCATTCTTGGTGAAGAAATAATATCCACCTGCCTTTTCGGGCAGGCCAAAGCGTTCATAGTCGAATAGCTTTTTCATCTTTGCGGCGAGAACTGCTTTGCCGGGCAGCGTTTCCAGATAGGCGTCAGTCACCGTGTTCTGTGCCTTCACCCAATCGGCCACCGCCGGGTTCACACGAACATCGTCCTCCAGCCAGCGATAAGGATCTGCGACCTTCACGCCGAACTGTTCCTCTACGACATTGACCTTCTGGGTTTCGGGATATTTCAGGACCGTATAACTGTCTGTAGCAGTTGCAACGGCCTCGTCAGCGGCCAACGCTGTGGAAGGCAGCGTCATCACGACAGCTGCAACCCCAAGCAAAAATTCATTCCGCATTTCATCATTCCCCAGCTCTCAAAACCATATCCACTCATGCCTAGAGCGTCCTTGGTCGTTAGCCAATATATTCGGTCGGTTGTCCGCAACAAAATGTCGTTAGTTGGTCGAATGATCCATCGCCGCAACTTTTTGTGGCTCGGCGGGTTTCGCCTCTTATGTCCCCGGACTTTTCCAGGGTAGTTTAGCGGAGATGGAAAATGGCGAAGACCGAACCTTTTCAAACAAAACAAGGTGCGGGCGGAGAAACGCATCAACAGGTGCCCGAAAAAGGCTTTCACGCCGACACCAGCGCGCATCTCACGACAAATCAAGGCATCCGGGTCTCCGATAACCAGAACAGCCTGAAAGCGGGCGTGCGCGGGCCAACCTTGCTCGAAGACTTTGTGTTGCGCGAAAAGATTTTCCATTTCGACCATGAACGTATCCCCGAGCGAATCGTCCACGCGCGAGGTTCGGCAGCACATGGCTTTTTCGAGGCTACCGACGACATTTCGGATCTCAGCAAAGCGGCATTGTTTAAAAAGGGTGCGAAAACGCCTGTATTCACTAGATTTTCCACGGTAGCGGGCGGCGCAGGCTCGGTCGACACCCCGCGTGACGTGCGCGGTTTTGCGGTCAAATTCTATACCAGCGAAGGCAATTGGGATCTGGTTGGCAACAACATCCCTGTCTTCTTCATCCAGGACGCGATGAAGTTCCCCGATCTCGCACACGCGGTGAAAATGGAAGCCAATAGCGGTTATCCGCAAGCAGGAAGCGCGCACGACACCTTCTGGGACTGGGCGTCACTGATGCCAGAAACCACGCATATGCTGATGTGGGCTATGTCCGACCGAACGATTCCGCGCTCGCTGCGCATGATCGAGGGCTTTGGCGTCCATACATTCCAGTTGGTCAATGCAGCGGGCAAATCGACCTTTGTCAAATTCCATTGGAAACCAAAACTTGGGCTTCAGTCGACTGTCTGGGACGAGGCTTTAAAGTTGCAAGCCGCCGACAATGATTATCACCGCCGCGATTTATACGAAGCCATCGACGGCGGCGACTTTCCCGAATGGGAGCTCGGTATTCAGGCGTTCGATCGCAAATTCGCCGATGCGCAGCCTTATGATGTGCTCGACCCGACCAAGATCATTCCCGAAGAAGATGTGCCAGTCCGTATCATCGGGCGGATGGTGCTTGATCGCAATCCCGACAATTTCTTTGCCGAAACCGAGCAGGTCGCGTTTTGCCCCGGCAATATCGTACCGGGCATCGACTTTTCTAATGATCCGCTTTTGCAAGGGCGTTTGTTCTCCTATCTCGACACTCAGAAGTCACGTTTGGGCACGGCCAATTTCCACCAGCTGCCGATCAACGCGCCCAAATGTCCGGTGGTGAATTTTCAGCGTGACGGGCAGATGCAGATGAACGTGCCCACCGGCCGCGCAAATTATGAACCTAATAGCCTTGCAGAACATGGCGAAGTCGGCGGCCCGCGCGAATGCCCGATGACTGGCTTCGCTTCGACTACCAAACCTACTGGTGATGATGAAAGTGATGACAAACTCCGAGTCCGCGCCGAATTGTTTGCGGACCATTACAGTCAGGCACGCCAGTTCTGGATTTCGCTGACCGATAACGAGCGAGCGCATGTTGCATCGTCGTTCACCTTCGAATTGTCAATGGTTGGCCGGCTCAACCAAGTGCCGCCGCGGATGGTAAGCAATCTGCGCAATGTGGATGAAGAACTCGCACAGCGCGTCACCGATGGGCTTGGCATTAAGCTTCCCCCCAAAGCAAAAGCCGCGCGTGAGCCGGTCGATATGGACCCAAGCCCGGCGCTATCTATCCAGAAGAACATGAAAGCTACTCTCGAAGGTCGTAGCGTAGGTATCCTTTACGCCGACGGTTCGGATGGTGCGGAAATCGATGCGGTGGTTGCGGCAGTCACCAAGGCAAAGGGCAAGGCTGTCCTGATCGCGCCTAAGGTCGGCGGCGCAAAACTGGCCGATGGGTCGCACCGCAAGGCGGATGGCCAACTCTCCGGAACGCCTTCACAGCTGTTCGACGCCGTGGCGTTGGTGCTCTCAACCGCAGGAACCGAGATGCTCCTAAAGGAAAGCGCAGCGATCGATTTCGTCGCCAATGCATTCGTTCATTTGAAAGCCGTCGGCGCCAATGAGGCGGCCCAGCCGTTGCTAGACAAGGCGCGTGTCGAAACGGATAACGGCATTACCGATCTTGGTAACAAGTTTATCAACGCCGCAAAGCTGCGCCATTTTGACCGCGAGCCAAAGGTTCGTAATTTGGCATAAAGAAAAAGGGCGGCACCTTTTCAGATGCCGCCCTTTTCAATCTCAAAGCAAAATCGGCTTATTCGCCGTCGTCGTCCATCATTTCAACCGGACCGCTGTCTTGGCCCTTGGCCGAAACATCGCGATCAACCAGCTCAATGACGCCCATTGGTGCTGCGTCGCTACCGCGGAAGCCAGCCTTGATCACGCGGGTATAACCGCCGTCGCGGCCTTCATAGCGCGCAGCCAGCGTGTCGAACAACTTCACAAGCTGTGTGTCGTCCATCAAACGGCTCATGGCGAGGCGACGGTTGGATAAACCACCCTTCTTCGCCAGCGTAATCAGCTTTTCGACATAAGGACGCAGTTCGCGCGCCTTTGGCAATGTGGTCTTGATCTGCTCATGCTTGATGAGCGACGCCGCCATGTTGCGCAGCATTGCGTTACGGTGAGCGGTGGGGCGTTGTAGCTTACGATGGCCAACTTTATGGCGCATAATTCATTCCTTCGTTCGTAGGGGGGCCGTATGAGGTACCCCGATCCAGGCCGTTATGGGTGGCCCTTTACCCTTTTAAGTTGGGCCAAAGCACCGCTTTGGCCCAGAATAACTTTAGCCCAAAAGCTCCTGTTCAAGCTTCTTGGCCATTTCTTCAATATTTTCCGGCGGCCAGCCGGGGATATCCATGCCGAGGCGCAGACCCATTGACGACAACACTTCCTTGATTTCGTTCAGGGACTTGCGGCCAAAGTTTGGCGTGCGCAGCATTTCGGCTTCGCTCTTTTGTACGAGGTCGCCGATGTAAATGATGTTGTCGTTCTTCAGGCAATTTGCGCTGCGGACCGACAGTTCGAGCTCGTCGACCTTCTTGAGAAGGTAACGGTTGAGCTGGTTCGCATCCGATTCTTCCGACGATGCCGAAGGAGCTGCCATTCCGATCATCGGCGAGGACGCGGCCATCGAATCTTCGAAGTGGACGAACACTTGCAACTGGTCTTGAAGGATGCGTGCAGCATAAGCCACGGCGTCTTCCGGAGTTACTGTGCCATCGGTTTCGATCGTCAGGCTCAATTTATCGTAATCCAGTTCCTGACCAATACGTGCATTGTCGACCTTGTACGCGACTTGGCGCACAGGCGAATACAGGCTGTCGACGGGGATCAGGCCGATTGGAGCGTCGGCTGGACGGTTGGCAACGGCGGGCACATATCCCTTGCCGCTGTCCGCGGTGATTTCCATGTTGAAGCTCGCGCCGTCGTCGAGATGGCAGATGACGAGATCGGGGTTCATCACCTGAATGTCACCCGAAACCGCAATGTCACCAGCTTTTACGGTGGCGGGGCCAGTAGCCGAAAGCTGCATGCGCTTCGGGCCTTCGCCTTCCATCTTCAACGCAACCTGCTTGATGTTGAGAACAATATCGGTGACATCTTCACGCACGCCAGCAAGCGACGAGAATTCATGCAGCACGTTTTCGATCTTGATCGACGTAATTGCTGCGCCCTGCAGCGACGAGAGCAATACGCGGCGGAGCGCGTTGCCTAGTGTCAGGCCAAAGCCACGCTCAAGCGGCTCGGCAACGAACGTCGCTTTACGCTTCGCATCGCTGCCCGACTTGAGTTCGAGGGCGTTGGGCTTTTTTAGTTCCTGCCAGTTCTTGATATTGACGGACATGGATTTCCCCTTGGGTTTTGCTAAACCGGCAATTGGTGCACCGTGCCGGTTTGCGGGTAAAAGAAGGAACGACTGGCCAGCCGTTCCCGAAACGAATATTTAGACGCGGCGGCGTTTCGAAGGACGAACGCCATTATGCGGTATCGATGTCACGTCGCGAATCGAGGTGATGGTGAAACCCACCGCCTGCAAAGCCCGCAGTGCTGACTCGCGGCCCGATCCTGGACCTTTAACTTCGACTTCCAGCGTACGAACGCCATGTTCGGCTGCCTTCTTACCGGCATCTTCTGCAGCAACCTGTGCTGCATAAGGAGTCGACTTGCGGCTGCCCTTGAAGCCCATCGTACCTGCGGAAGACCAGCTTATCGCGTTGCCCTGGGCATCGGTGATGGTGATCATCGTATTGTTGAAGCTGGCGTTGACATGGGCAACTCCGGCCGAAATATTCTTGCGTTCCCGCTTTTTAATGCGCTGTGGTTCGCGTGCCATAATGTGAGTATCCTATTCGAATTATGCGAAAAAAAGTAAGTGGGCGTAAGCCCTGCCTTACTTCTTCTTGCCCGCGATTGCCTTGGACTTGCCCTTGCGGGTGCGCGCATTGGTATGCGTACGCTGGCCACGGACCGGAAGGCCCTTACGATGGCGAAGGCCACGGTAGCAGGCGAGGTCCATAAGACGCTTGATGTTCATCGAAGTTGTCCGGCGAAGATCGCCTTCTACGGTGTGATCCGAATCGATGGTTTCGCGGATTTGGAGCACTTCTGCATCCGATAGATCCTGCACACGACGGCTATGATCAATTCCCAGCTTGTCCGCGATTTCGAGCGCCTTGGTGCGGCCGATACCGTGAATGTAAGTAAGCGCAATGATCACGCGCTTGTTGGTTGGAATGTTAACTCCGGCAATACGTGCCAATTTATTTACTCCTGCTCCACAGGTGCCCCGAAGGACAAACCCTATCTCAACGCTGATGATATTCCGAAACGCACAAAACCAGCGTACGCTATAAAGCGCTGCTGGCGGTACCAGATGTTCGGAATTAGAGGCGCCTTACGGTGAGTCGCGCTTACTGTCAAGACTGTGCGCAGCTCAACCTTTGCCCTTGGTCTTGGTTTTACCGCTCACCGCGTTTTCCTCGATGAATTCTATTATTCGGCCCGCAATATCCTTGCCGCTGGCCTTTTCGATACCTTCCAGCCCGGGTGAGCTGTTGACTTCCATGATGACCGGTCCGTGATTGGACCGAAGCATGTCGACACCTGCAACATTGAGCCCCATGGCACGCGCAGCGCGAACTGCGGTCGAGCGTTCTTCGGGCGTTATCTTGATGGCCTCCGCCGATCCACCGCGGTGGAGGTTGGAACGAAAGTCGCCTTCCGCGCCTTTGCGTTGCATCGCGGCGACAACTTTGTTGCCAATCACAAAGCAGCGGATGTCAGTCGCGTTCGCTTCCTTGATAAACTCCTGCACGAGAATGTTCACGTTCGCACCGCGAAACGCCTCGATGACCGAGCGTGCGGATTTTTCGGTTTCGCCTAGCACGACTCCAATGCCTTGCGTCCCTTCGAGCAATTTAATGACGACCGGCGCACCACCGACCATCTTAATTACCTCGTCGGTCTGTCGCGGGTCGTGGGCAAATGCTGTAACTGGCAGCCCCAATCCCTTCTTCGCCAATATCTGCAAGGACCGCAATTTGTCCCGCGACCTCCCAATGGCGACGCTTTCGTTCAGCGGCCAGACATTCATCATCTCGAACTGGCGCAACACCGCCAGCCCGTAAAAGGTCACCGATGCGCCAATGCGCGGGATAACCGCATCATAACGTCCGACCTTCTCGCCCTGATAATAGGCCTCAGGGCGATGCGAGGTGATATTCATTGTTACCCTCAATGTATTGAGGACATCAATCTCGTGCCCTCTGGCCTGCGCAGCCTCGACAATTCGCTGATGCGAATAAAGGTCGGCATTCCGCGCCAACATCGCGATTTTCATGTGATATTTAATCCTTATTACGCTGGTTTCCCGAGAACCCAGCGTCGTCCGCTATTGACGAGAAAGCCGCGCCTTAACGCCCGCCGCCCGATTAGCAAGGGAAAGGCCATCGACCGCCGGTTCGCCAGGGTCAGCTGCCCGTTCCAGCAAAGCTTACCAAAACAAAATTGCGCTGCGATGACATAGCGATCCTGTTGCTCGCCGTTGGAACTGCGCACCATACGGCGGTCGATGACCGGAGCTTCATAACGTTTCGGTTTTTCCCCGGCATTGAGCCGGAACCAGAATTCGACCCACGGTTTGCCGTCCTTCGTGATAGGCTTTACCCGGCTGGCATGGATCGACGAAGTGGCCGCGCCTGTATCCATCTTGGCATGAACCTGAGTCAGTCCAAGACTCGGAATATCAACCATTTCGCACCAGCCGATTTCGATTTTGGCTCCGCCCCGCTGCTTTTTTGCCCCGTCCGGCACCAATTAATCAGGATCCGGGTTGGGGGGCCCCGCCGCTTCTGTTTGATCAGTCTTGGGCTCTTCCAATTTGTCGACGTCAAGCGAGAAGCCGTCAACTTTGGGTTCCTCTCCACCTGCCGGCGTGAAGGGCTGCAGCATATTCTTGAACTGTTCACCCAGAACCTTGTCGACCGCTGGCGCAATCTCGGCCACCTTGTAGCGCATATATCCGCCCACAACGTACGAGAAGCTGACCTTGGTCGTCTTGCTGTCGTTTGCCGGCTCGATCGCAACGGTCAGCGTCCCGATTACAGCCTCGGACTGCAGCGGACCCAACGCGCCCTGCATCCGCAATACTTTTCCGGGCTGAGCGAAAATGACACGCATATGCTCAACGCTGCCAACGGTCTTGATCTTGCCATCGACACCCTTTTCCTGAAACAACTCACAAAAACAGCCATTTGCCTGCGCATCGATATAGAAGCCCGCACTAGAACCCGACCAGCTATGTGCCTTGTTCCACCAATCTTTTGGCGCAATCAGGCGTTTCCAGATTTCGTCCGGTGTTGCTGCAATCGACGTGATGTGGACGACGTTGAATCCACTGTCTGAGGTGGCCTTGACCTCGGCGAAGGCAGGGGAGGAAGAGGCTGCGAACGCAGCAGCCAGGGTCAGAAGCTTTTTCATGCAAAGAGGTTTAACCCCGTCACATGGACAACGGCAATCCCGAATTTTGGACTTAGGCGATTATCGCCTCGATGGCTTCAGTGACCTCGTCGATCGCTTCCATGCCATCTACCCGGCTAACCAACCCGCGCGCATCATAAAGCGGCAGAATAGGTTCTGTTTTGGCACGATATTCGGCCATGCGGGTGCGAACGGTTTCTTCATTGTCGTCAGGGCGGCGCTTGAATTCATGGCTGCCGCATTTGTCGCAAGTGGTCTCGACTTTTGGTTGCTTGAATGTGTCGTGATAACCTTCCCCACAACTGGCGCAGGTGTAGCGACCCACGATGCGCTCAACCAGCGCATCTTCATCGACAACCAGTTCAATCACGTGATCGAGCGTACGGCCCCGTGATGACAGCAATCCGTCAAGTAACGCCACTTGCGGCGCAGTGCGGGGATAGCCATCGAAGATCAGTCCTTTATCAGCCGGAATCGCATCCATATGCTCACCGAGGATTTCGGCCATCAATTCATCGGGAAAAAGCTTGCCAGCTTTCATAATCTCATCGGCCATCTTGCCAACGTCGGTTCCGGCTTTCACTGCAGCGCGCAGTATGTCACCAGTAGACAGCTGAACCATGCCGTGTTTTTCAACCAGGAAAGCAGCCTGAGTGCCCTTGCCTGCGCCCGGAGGCCCTAAAAGGATGATATTCATGAAACGCTTCCCCTACCCGTTCCCAATGTCGCGCCGGTTAGCGGGCGCGTCCACCCTTTAACTTCGCCTTTTTGAGCAGGTCACCATATTGGTGCGCCAGCAAATGGCTCTGAATTTGCGAGATCGTGTCGATGGTGACATTGACCAGAATCAGCAAGCTCGTTCCGCCGATAGCAAAAAATTGCTGCTGCCCGGTTTGCGCCATCACATAATCCGGCAGCAAACAGACCAAAGTAAGATAGGCGGCGCCGAGTACCGTTATACGCGTCAGCACATAGTCGAGGTAGCTCTCGGTATTCTTACCCGGGCGAATACCTGGGATGAAACCACCAGCCTTTTTCAAATTTTCTGATGTTTCTTCAGGGTTGAACACAACCGCCGTATAGAAAAAACAGAAGAATATGATGCCGAGGCCGTAGAGCAGCAGGTAAACCGGCTGGCCATGCGCGAGGTACTGGTTCAGCGTGATGACAAAGTCGCCAAACTGGCTTTCGCCAGCGACCTTGTTACCGCCCAGCTGGGTAATCGTAATCGGCAACAGCAAAAGCGAAGAGGCGAAGATTGGCGGAATAACGCCGGCGGTGTTAATCTTTAGCGGCAAGTGGCTACGGTCAGCCTGCATCATGCCGCGCTGCGTGGCACGCTTGGGATACTGAATTAGCACGCGGCGCTGACCGCGTTCCATGAACACGATCAGAAGTGTCAGAAAGACAAACATCGCCATGAAGCCTACGATGATGAACCCGCTGATTGATCCGGTACGTGCACCTTCGAGCAAGTTGACAGCAAGCCGTGGTAGCTGTGCAACAATTCCCGCCATGATGATCAGCGAAATCCCGTTGCCGATACCTCGCGAGGTAATCTGCTCGCCCAGCCACATCAGGAACATGGTGCCGCCGACGAGGCTTATCGTGGCGACAACGCGGAACATCAGACCCGGTTCGACCACCGCGCCAATGCCATTGGCGGCCGCCAGGCTTTCGAGGCCTGCAGCCAGGAAATAGCCTTGCAAAGCGGTCAGAAACACTGTGCCGTAACGCGTATACTGATTGAGTTTCTTGCGCCCGCTCTCGCCTTCTTTTTTGATCGCGGCAAGCGTTGGCGACAATGAAGCCGCAAGCTGCACCACAATCGAGGCGGTAATATAGGGCATGACGCCAAGCGCGATGAGGCTCATGCGCTCGAGCGAACCGCCCGAGAATGTGTTGAAAATATCAAGTACACCGCCTTGCGCATTATTGGCGTAAAGAGCGGCTTGTGCTATAGGATCGACACCGGGGAGCGGCACGAAGCTCAGCATCCGGAAAATGATGAGCGCGCCTATGGTGAACCAGATGCGGTTCTTAAGCTCTGTTGCCTGCCCGAACTTCGATAGATTGAGGTTCGATGCCATTTGGTCGGCCCGAGATGCCATGATGTACTTTCCTTGTTTCCGGACTTAAGCAGCGCCGCGTAAAGTGCGAGCCGCCGCTTTATCCCAAATTCTGCCTGACATTCGCCGGTTACCCCCCAGAAATGTCAAACCCCGCCAGCCCATATCGGGAAGCGGGGCTGGCATGACAAGAGCGAAGGTGCCGCCGCCTGTCTTATTTCTTGGCCGCTGCTGCTTTTGCCGCGTTCTTGACCGACGATTTTTTGGCCGCTGCCTTCTCTGCGGAGCTCACCTTGACGATGATTTCCACTTTACCGCCAGCCTTCTCAACAGCTTCAACGGCGGCCTTCGATGCACCGGCAACGACCAGACTAATCTTGGACGTCAACTCGCCCTTGGCAAGCAGACGAACGCCGTCCTTGCCGCCGCGTGCAAGACCGGCTGCTTTCAACGCAGCATGGTCAACGGTATTCTTGATGTCGATTTTCTTGGCGTCAATGAACTTCTGGATCATGCCTAGATTCACTTCGGCGTGATCCTTGGCGAAGATGTTATTGAAGCCACGCTTTGGGATACGCATGTGAAGTGGCATCTGGCCACCTTCAAATCCGTTGATTGAAACACCCGAACGGCTGGTCTGGCCCTTTTGGCCGCGACCCGAAGTTTTGCCTTTGCCCGAACCGATACCACGGCCAACGCGCATACGGCGATGGCGGGCGCCTTCATTATCTTTAATGTCGTTCAATTTCATGTCGTGCACTCGCTTTCGCTTTAATTCGCGCTGAAGGGATTAGTCCTGAATTTGGACCATGTGCCGAACTGTGCGGATCATGCCGCGCACTTCGGGGGTGTCTTCGATTTCGACAACGCGATTCATCTTGTCAAGGCCGAGGCCTTTCAAGGTTGCGCGCTGCGAAGCGGGACGACGGATCGGCGAGCCGGTCTGCTTAAGCTTGATTTTCGCCATATCGATTACTCCGCAATTGCTTCGGCGTCGGCTTCAGCAGTTTTGCTGCCGCCACGACCCAGAAGGTCGGCGATTTTCTTGCCGCGACGCTGCGCCACCGACTTGGGGCTGGTCTGTTCAGACAAAGCTGCGAACGTGGCCCGCACCATGTTATAAGGGTTCGACGAGCCGACCGACTTGGTCACAACGTCGGCGACGCCAAGCGATTCAAATACGGCGCGCATTGGGCCACCGGCGATGATACCGGTACCGGCTGGGGCCGACCGAACGGTAACCTTGCCTGCGCCGAAATGGCCTTTGCCATCATGATGCAGCGTGCGGCCGTCTTTCAACGCGACGCGGATCATGCTCTTCTTAGCAGCCGCAGTTGCCTTGTTGATCGCTTCCGGCACTTCACGCGCCTTACCATGACCAAAGCCTACGCGGCCCTGACCATCACCAACGACGACGAGTGCAGCGAAACCGAAGCGCTTACCGCCCTTTACCGTTTTCGAAACGCGGTTGATGTGGACAAGCTTTTCGATTGTGCCATCATCTTCTTCCGGAGCCGGACGACCGCCGTCACGGCGGCCACGATTGCCACCGCCACGGTTATCACCGCCGCCGCCGCGATTACCGCCACCACGCGCGCCACGTGGGCCGCGGCCTTGGCCCTCGGTTGGAGCTGGCGCAGCCCCGTCGGTGACAGGTGCATCTGCTGTTTTATTTTCGTCAGCCATCATCAGAACTCCAATCCGCCTTCGCGCGCTGCTTCCGCTAGCGCTTTGACACGGCCGTGGAACAGGAACCCGCCACGATCAAAAACTACGCTGGAAATACCAGCCTTCTTGGCGGCTTCCGCCACCCGCTTGCCAACATCGGCAGCAGCTTCTGCGGTAGAACCGTTCTTTGCTTTTACATCCTTGTCGAGCGTCGAGGCAGACGCAATCGTCGCACCCTTCGAATCATCAATGATCAGCGCATAGATATGGCGGCCGGTGCGATGCACCGACAGACGCGGACGGCCTGCAACCTGAGCCCGCAGCTTCGAACGAACGCGCTGGCGCCGTTTTGCAAAGAGAGACAATTGTGCCATTATTTCTTCTTCCCTTCCTTGCGGAAGATATACTCGCCGCGGTACTTGATGCCCTTGCCCTTGTAAGGCTCCGGCTTCCTCCAGCGACGGATTTCGGCAGCAACCTGCCCCACCTTCTGCTTGTCGATACCCGAAATTTCCACCGTGGTGTTGTCGGGCGTCTTGATGTCAATCCCTTCGGGGATCGCGAAATCCACGTCATGGCTATAGCCAAGCTGCAATTTAAGCGTCTTGCCTTGGCTGTTTGCACGATAACCAACGCCGGTGATTTCAAGCACCTTGGTGAAACCTTCGGTCACGCCAGTGACAAGGTTCTGTACCAAAGTCCGCTGCATGCCCCAGAATGCACGAGCCGCCTTGCTATTGTTTGCTGGCAGGACTGACAGACCTTCGTCCTTCATTTCATACGAAATGAGGTCGCTCATCGGCATTTTCAGCTCGCCCTTCGGACCTTTGACCGAAAGCGTGCCACCTTCCATGCTGGCAGTAACGCCTGCAGGTATTGGGACAGCTTTTTTACCAATGCGGCTCATCAGAATACCTCCGCCAGGATTTCGCCGCCAACATTTTGTGCGCGCGCTTCGGCGTCGGACAAAACGCCCTTCGGCGTCGAAACGATGGTGATACCAAGGCCGTTGCGGATAACAGGAAGCTCTTGGCTTCCTGAATAGACGCGGCGACCCGGCTTCGAAACACGAGCGACATGCTGAATAGCAGGCGCGCCTTCGAAATATTTCAGCTCGATGCGGATGCCCTTGTGCGCACCCAAAGCTTCTTCGCTGTAACCACGAATATAGCCTTCACGCTGCAGCACGTCGAGAACGCGGGTACGCAAACCAGACGCAGGCGAGACTACAGAGTCTTTCTTCGCCCGCTGGCCGTTGCGGATGCGGGTGAGCATATCACCCAAAGGATCGGTCATTGCCATCTATCTTGTCCTTACCAGCTCGACTTTGTGACGCCTGGGATCATGCCCTTATTGG
>JANMQN010000134.1:0-5178 GCA_031370535.1 Sphingomonadales bacterium
CCGCTCCCGAAAGAACCGTCCCCTTGAGATTCGAGTCCGTCATGGTGGTGCCCGCTTTGACCCACCACACCACGTTGCACTGCTTGCCGCCGTTGAGCATGGTCACGTTGAAACCTGTTCCAGTCAGGGCGCCATCGACCAGAATCAGCCACGTTCCGTTGGGGTTGGTGCCGGCGTCGAGGATCAGCGGGCCTGTCTTTGCCGCCCCATCCGTACAATAGACGCCCGGCATGAGGGCTTCGGCGAGCGTCGACGTCGTCGTGGGAGTGCACGTCGGAGGATGGTCGCGCAGATTGGCAAACGCCGCGGCGAAATCCATGAACGCCCGCTGGGCGACCGCGTCGCCCGCATGGACCGTACCCGCGACCGGCGTGCAAGTGGTGACGGCCGTGCCGGGCCAGACGCCGACGTTGCCGGTGACCGTAGACGTCGTGCACGTCACCGCGGCTCCGGCGAGCAACGTGAAGTTCTGGGCGGTTCCGAGTGATGACTGGGCGGACGCTGCGGACGCGCAAAGGACCATCATCGCGAGCGGGACGATTGCAGATCGCCGGATGAGACGGTAAAGAGTGGAGCACATTTCAATCATGTGA
The DNA here is from genome assembly GCA_031370535.1 of Sphingomonadales bacterium. Taxonomy (GTDB): domain Bacteria; phylum Pseudomonadota; class Alphaproteobacteria; order Sphingomonadales; family Sphingomonadaceae; genus Sphingorhabdus_B. Next base: position 594 of record JANMQN010000134.1, read on the forward strand.
CAAGACTAGCCTTCGCGCGGGAGCGGCGGCTGCCATATGTCGCACATAGTGAGCCGATGGCCTGGAACGGAGGCGCCTCTGTCCTTTGAAGTGCGTCAGAAGTGCCGCTCCTCGGTCAAACAACTACCCGGTATAGACAGCCGGCAGAGCAGTCCCAGCACCCGCCGGCCCCGGGGTTCGCCCAAAGAGATACCAGATCAGACCCGCCGTTCAAAAGCCGCACGCGCTGGCCAGCACGAGCGGCACCGCGGTAATCCGATGCTCTGCGGCCAGGCTTCCTGCGAGCAACGGTCTGTTCCCGCGCTGTTCTGGACATGGCCCGGACTTCGGAGAGGCCCGGCACGATTCGCGGCACTTGAAGGTTCGCGCCGAACGACGCGGCATACCCGCATGCCACCATCACCGTGGCCACGATGGTGGTACGCCGGAACCGCGCGCCAAACAACTGGGCTGGTTCTTCGGCATCTGGATGCTGAGCGTTGCAGCTTTGGCGATCGTCGGCGGTATCATCCGCTGGGTGTTGCTTTAAAAGGCTTCAAAGGGAGATGCATAAAATGACCGGAAAGATCGAGAGCAGTCCCGAAGCATTGAAGGGCGAAGACTGGGCAGGCGAGATGGGTGCCAAATGGCTCGCCAATCTCGCGCGGTTCGAAGGCATGATTGCTCCTATTGGCGAGGCTCTGCTCAAACAGGCAGATTTCAAACCCGGCGAGCGCGTACTCGATATCGGATGTGGCGGCGGCGGGACAACGATTGCCATTGCTCAGGCCGTCGCTCCTTCGGGAGAAGCCCTCGGTATCGACATTTCACCTGATTTGACGAACGCGTCTACGCAGCGCGCCAGAGATGCCGGTGTTAGCAACATCCGTTTCATCTGTGCCGATGCGTCAACCGTCCAACTCGCCGATGCGGCTTTCGACCGGCTCTTCTCGCGTTTTGGCAGCATGTTTTTTGCAGAACCGCATAACGCCTTCGCCAATTTACACAGCCTGCTGCGCCCCGGTGCGCGCATTGATCTGGCTGTGTGGGGTCCGCCACGCGACAATTTGTGGATGATGGAAATGATGGGCGTCGTCCGCTGCTATGTCGACATACCCCCGGCAATTCCCCGTACACCGGGCCCTTTCGCATTTGAAGACCTCGGCTATTTGAACGAAATACTCACAAGCGGCGGCTTTTCACGAGCAAACATTGTCCCTTATGAAGGGCTTCAGCCGATTGGAGGCGTGAATGTCGTACCTCAGGACGCGGTGTCATTTGTGCTAAGTTCGATGGCGGTCGGGCGAGCCCTCGACGAACAGGGTGATGAAATTCGTGCTGCAGCCGAGGTGGATTTGGTCGATCTATTCCAGAAGCATTATGTGGCCGGGCACGGCGTGATGATGCAGGGTAAGGCTTGGCTCGTGTCGGCAACGGCTTAACGGTGATCGCTTTTATCTGAAGCGATGTTTTGGCCAACGTGAATGAAAGGCCTGTTTTGAACACGAAGCTTGGTCGTTTCAACGACCGGCGTTTTAGCGGACGCCGCCGCAGCCTCGCGTTACAAAAGGAATTCTTGATTTGCATCTGCGACCGAAAACGCCATTGGCGTTTCAAGAAATTGCAGGAGCATTTAACGTGACGATGGATCAGAAGCATGATCGTTGGGAATATACTGTTATTCAATATGTCGGCAGCATGTGGAGCGGTACCGGAGATTGGGACAGGCCAGAATTAGAAGGCTATTCCACCGAGCAGATGCTGAACCATTACGGCGCTCAAGGGTGGGAATTGGTTAGCCTCGGGCCCGTTCATGACCAAAGTAGCAAACCTGCCGCAGCTTACATTCTCAAGCGACCCTCATAGACGCTGCATACGATGCCAGATCGAGGACCGTGGAATCAAAAAATGACGGCCACCAGGGCCGCCATAGTCGGGTCGCTTAGTTTCGGTGCCCAAGATATATTACAGAGGCACGACTCATCCTAAATTTTTTGATCATGTACAATGTTTCAAAATGAGACGGGTTGGTTCCGCATTAGGGTCGCTCGCCGCTAAATTCGTCTGTCCGAACTCCAAAACAATTTCGCCATCTGCGCGTGACTTCCTGAAGTGTCTGTCAAACGCCCTGGCGATAGGCAAAGGAGCCTTGTCACCAGTTGCGAAATTCGCCAACTTGTCTCGTGGTTGAAATCGCGAACCAAACTGCGCACAGCGCTTCGCCCTCTTCGCGCGCGCCGATGTCGCGGCGATCGATGATTGTCGCAGGACTTTCGACAGTTGTTGAATGGTATGATTTCACACTGTATCTCTATTTTTCGACGGTGTTGGCTCGGGTGTTTTTCGGAACTGGCCCACAGTCGATGACGGAAACGCTCGGCGGCTTTGCTGTCGCTTACCTGATGCGGCCAGTCGGAGCGCTGGTCTTTGGTCATTTTGGTGACCGGCTGGGCCGGCGGTTAACAATGCTGGGTTCGATGGCTTTGATGACCGTAGCGATGCTCGCAACCGCTATGCTGCCGACTTATGCTCAGATTGGCCCGCTTGCTGGCTTGCTGCTGATCGCACTGCGCTGTTTGATGTCGTTTTCGGTTGGCGGCGAATATACCGGCGTCGTCGCTTACTTGATGGAAGGTGCGAAGGACAATCGGCGCGGATTGATCACCAGCTGCGCATCGGCGGCAAGCGAGATCGGCGCGCTGCTGGCGGCCGGTGCAGCGGCGTTCACCGTTTGGGCTGTGCCCGAAGACGCGCTTGTTTCATGGGGATGGCGCCTGCCCTTCCTGTTCGGCGCAGCGCTCGCCGGCCTGGTCCTGATAACACGCGCAACGCTCGAAGAAACGCCGGAATTCCTGCGACAGCGCGATGCTGGCACGGTACCGGAAAAACCGATCCGGCAGACACTCACGCGACACCGTAGCGGTATTGCACGCGGCTTTGCGATCTCTGCGCTGGGTTCAATCACCTATTATGTCGGCATTACGTACGTACCTGCGTTCCTTGATGCCACTGGCACCATGCCGGAGACGCGCGCGCTATCGATCTCGATCCTTGCTGCACTGACGGTTATACTGGTAACGCCAATAATGGGGTTTGCGTCCGACCGTTATGGTCGTCGCCCCATGCTGCTGGTGCTGGCACTTGGCGGCATACTGCTGCCAACGGGTATGTTTGCGGTCATGGCTGGCGGTGGAACTGCGACCTGGGCTGGTGCAATTGTTATGGCGGCGCTCGGCGGCGCAGTTAGCGCAGTCGGCGCAGTCACGACTGCCGAGCAATTTCCTGGCGAGGGTAGACTCAGCGGCCTCGCATTGGGCGCGACAACTGCAACTGCCATATTCGGTGGTCTTACGCCTTTGGTTGCACATCTGTTGGTGACGAACAGTGGATGGGCCGCTGCACCCGGCGCAATGATAGCATTTGTCGCACTATGTGTGATCATAGTGTTTTGGCGTATGCCCGAGACGGCGCCAGCGTGCGCCAGACCCTAAGGTAATTTCTCTCGCGGCAAAGTTTGTGAATTTACACCGATGCGAGTGTATAGGTTGATGGTCTCCTTTCGGCCAAATCCCTGTCATGGCATTCAGAAGCAACCGCGAGAATATACGGCAGCTAAGTAAGCGAGAGTAGACAAGCTAATTTAGTTGCGCGAATGTCTCCTCCCCCCATAACTTTGCGTTATGCAAGCAGTCTGTAAACTCTCGTTTTGTGATTAAACGTTACCCTGTTCTGTCTCGGGAACATCTGCATTTGGCCCATAATATAAAGCGGCGCATTCATCAGACAAGCACCCGCCTTCGATGGTCAGATCGTCGCGATAGGCATCACGGATGAAATCAACCGTGTCGAGATTGCGGTCCTCAAAGTACATCCGGTGCACGTCGTCGCGTCCCGCGCCATAGACGATACGTGCCACCTTAGCCCAGATGCTGCCCATTGTGCACATGCCGCAGGGTTGAAGCGTAGAATACAATGTGGCGCCGCGAAGCTCCATATCGCCGACATTGGCCCCTGCTGTCCGGAAAGCGCAGATTTCGGCATGTGCCGTGGCATCATTGTCCTCTACTGTCCGGTTTGTCTCTGCTGCCAATATTTTGCCGTCGCGGACGATGATTGCGGCGATGGGTGTATCCGAAGGATCAGTCCCCTTAGTTTTCGCCAGTGTAATGGCCTCGCGCATCCAGCGTTCGTCATCTTTTGTCATGAGCTGTCACTGTGGCGGGCAGAATAAAATAGCAATCGCAATGTAAACGACCACAATGTTAGCGGAATATGCCATTACCATAAAAATCAAAATCGTGCAGGTAGTGCAAATACCTTTGATCAACGGTAGCCAGCTGAGATATTTTCGAACTTGAAAGGATATTCGCGCACCCGAAAAACGGTCGCATCATAGAGCGCTAGCGAAAGAGCATTAACCGACTGTGGTCGCTGTTATGGTTGAGACATTCTTTGACGAAGCTTGGGCTTTGACGAAGCTTGGGCTTTGACGAAGCTTGGGTCGCTGCGTGCCTGCTTTTTACAAACAGAAGCAGAGTATATCCGATAAATTTTTGAATGTGCGGAACGTATATCGAAGTCGGGTCTTTTGCAGGGGGAAGATTAG
>JANMQN010000069.1:0-2543 GCA_031370535.1 Sphingomonadales bacterium
CCATAAGGCAGGTTGCGGCTTCCCGGGATGTGACCGGACGCCATTTCAGGGCGTGGCTCAGCTTCTTCCCCGGTAAACCGACCGGCACCGCGGGCATCGACGACTTCGGCGTCCTTGCTGTGAAGGTTGGCGAGCATATCGGCTTTGTTTCTGACGGCTTGGTCGTCCTTCCACACGGTGAAATGCCGGTGGCGCAGCGCGGGCTTTCCAGTTTCCAGGGGGCGACCTTCTGCTTTCCATTTCGCGATACCGCCGTCCAGAACAGCTACATCATGCGCGCCAAACAGGGTCAGCATCCACCATGCGCGGGTCGCCGATTTGAACGGGCTATCGTCATAGACAACAATCCGGCTGCCATCGCCAAGGCCCAGCGATTGCATGCGGCTGGCAAATTTTTCTGCAGGTGGCAGGGTGTTGGGCAGATTGCTGTTGGCATCTGCCAGCTCTTCAATATCCATGAAAACGGCGCTCGGAATATGCCCACCTTCATATTCCGCCTGCGCGTTGCGGCCCGCGTCAGGCATGAACCATGTTGCATCAACCACACGGAGATCAGACGCACCGATTTCCTTCGCCAACCATCCGGTGCTTACCAGTATTTCCATGATATATTCGTCCTTGCCCGCTATTTTTGATTCTTGTGCAGTGCAAGATAAGACGCTTTTGCAATCTAGCCAAGTGTTTCGAGAAATTGCCTGGCCTGGCGCTGCAGCGCAATTTTATCGGCCTCTGTCATGCGTTCCCAGTTCTTGTAAGGCATCGCCATTCGTGGGTTCTTTTTCAGCCTTGCTTCGTTGCGTGCGATAAAGTCCCAATAAAGCGCATTGAACGGGCAGGCATCGGACCCAGTACGTTGCTTGACGTCGAAGCGACAGGAACGGCAATAGTCGGACATGCGGTTGATATAGGCTCCGCTTGATGCATAAGGCTTCGAGGCTAACATCCCGCCGTCGCCAAACTGGCTCATCCCCAGCGTATTGGGCAATTCGACCCATTCATAAGCGTCTGCATAGACCGCAAGATACCATTCATGCACTTGGCGCGGATCAACGCCCGCGATCAACGCGAAATTGCCGGTAATCATCAGGCGCTGGATATGGTGGGCGTAGGCAAATTCAAGTGTTTGACCGATGGCTTCGCTCATGCAGTGCATATCGGTTTTACCGGTCCAGTAGAAGGACGGCAGGTCACGCATCGCTCCAAGTTCATTGCGGTCGGCATAATCGGGTCCGGCGAACCAATAAATCCCCCGCACATATTCGCGCCAGCCGATAATCTGGCGGATAAAGCCCTCTGCGGCATTAAGCGGGGCGTTGCCAGCGCGATAGCGGGCCTCTACCTCGCGGCATAAGGCGACAGGGTCAAGCAGTCCCGAATTGATGTAGGGCGACAGGATTGAATGCCATAGGAATGGCTCGCCTGTCAGCATGGCATCCTGGTAGTCGCCAAATTGCGGCAGGGCGTGTTCGAGGAAATACTGCTGCTGTTTCAACGCATCCTGGCGCGTGACAGCAAAGCCGAATTTTTTCGTTTGCCCGACATTTTCCGGGAACTTCGCTTCAATCATTGCGATGACCTCTTGCGTGACCTTATCGGGTTTGAAATCCAGCGGCTTTGGCATCGTCATGTCGCGCTTTGCCGGCTTGCGGTTCTCTGCGTCATAGTTCCACTGACCGCCTTCGGGTTTGTCTTCATCCATCAGAAGTCCGGATTTGCGACGCATGTCGCGATAGAAAAATTCCATGCGTAGTTGTTTGCGACCTTTAGCCCAATTCTCGAACTCGGCATGAGTGGCGAGAAAACGGGAGTCCGGCATGATTGTGACGGGAACGTCGAAGCGATCGGTCCAGCTATCGAGCATCGCCTTTACACGCCACTCGCCTGCTTCGGTTACCCTGATGGCATCGGGGCGGTGGCGCTCGATTGCGCGGGCAAGTTCGCCAGTAAAGCTGCCGCTATTTCCGGCGTCGTCCAGCCTCACATAATCGACCTGCCAGCCCGCTGACCGTAAATCATCGGCATGGTGGCGCATAGCCGACAGGACATAGGCCAGCTTCGACTTATGGTGAGCCACATAGCTGGTCTCTTCATCCACCTCGACCATCAGAATGATAGAGTTACTTTTGTCTTGACCCGATAATGAGGACAGGTCGTGGCTCAGTTGATCGCCGAGTATCGGAATAAGAATGGTCATGTTGGCCTGCTACGCCCGAAGCCCGTTACCAGCGATACAGGCTTTCAGGTGTAAACCGGACGCTGTCCCAATGGCGCGAAACTGCGCGGCCCCTTGTCGATCCGGAGCGGACCCATTTTGGGTTTGGGCGGCTGTGCTTCGCGACCGATCATGCACGCAAGATGCGCGGTGGATGTTTCACCATCATCCCCTGCATAAGACAGGCTGGCCACCAGGATAGGGACAAGCAGTCGCTGATCACCGACGGGAAAAGTCTGCATCTCGCTAAGCGGCACGGACAATTCGAGCGACAGTCCAAGGCGCTCGCCGGGCTTGGCGTCGCCTAAGGCGTTAGGCGCAATCTGATCAG
>JANMQN010000156.1:0-25674 GCA_031370535.1 Sphingomonadales bacterium
AAGCTGGATGGCGCCCTTTTTCAAACTGATGTCAGCTTTGGTCTGGCTGGCGGTGGCCATATTGGTGCTGCTGCTGGTTGCGACTTCTGCGGTCGTCGTGCTTGCCGTTCGAAGCACGCTCAACACCCATCGCGGCACGATTGAGATCATGCATATGATGGGCGGCACCGACCTACAGGCAGCGCGATTGTTCCAGCGGCGGGTTGCGCTTGATGCCTTGCTCGGCGGCGTAGTGGGTTTTTTTTCGGCCGCGGCAGTCATCCTGACACTGGGCGGGCGGTTTGCAGCGGTTGAGCCCGGATTGCTCGCAGGGGCGTCCTTCCCTTGGTATGGTTGGGTGGCGCTGGCGTTCATTCCGCTTGCGGTGATGGGGCTGGCTATGCTTATGGCCCGTTGGACAGTGATTTCGGCGCTCAAGAAGATGTTATGATCAGACGGTTGATTTCCTTCATTTTGTTGGCTTGGGCGCTGGGATTTGCTTGGTTTGCGCTCCTGTTGCCGCAGCCCGCACCGATGGCGAAGACCGACGCCGTTGTTGTGCTGACCGGGGGAGCAAACCGGATTGATCGCGGTCTTGAAATCCTGAAGTCCGGTAAGTCCAAAAAGATGCTCATTTCCGGCGTGGATCGCGATGTCAGACCGCGCGAGCTTGCGGCACAATATCCCGGCTCCGGGAAATATTTCGACTGCTGCATCGATCTGGGCTTTGCGTCTGTAGATACCCGTTCGAATGCATTGGAAACGGCTCGCTGGGCAGCGCGTCACAAGGTGAAGACATTGCGTCTCGTAACTCATGACTGGCATATGCGGCGGGCCCGGTTTGAATTGGACCGAGCGCTGCCTGCAAATATTTCCGTTACCAATGATGCCGTTGCGACAAGGCCTTCGCTTAGCGCCCTGTTCAAGGAATATAACAAATATTGGTTACGTGCTGTGGCGGCGCTGGCGGGGATATAAAATGATATCCGCCATCCGGACGGTGTTGTTCACCGTCATTTTCTTTGGCGGGTCGCTATTTCATGCGGTTACGGCCTTCGTCGGTAGCCTGACCTCCCCAGCGTTGATGCGTTGGGCTGTCCGTGGATGGTCGCGATACCAGCATTTTTGCGGAAAATGGCTGCTCGGCATTAATGTTCGCATTGAAGGCGAAATGCCCGACCGTCCGGTGCTTTACGCGATCAAACATGAAAGCATGTACGAAACCATTGACATGCCCCGCGTCTTCCACCTGCCGTCCGTCGTAGCAAAAAAGCAGCTGTTCGACATTCCATTCTGGGGGAAGGCAGCGCTGGCTTACGGCATGATTCCCGTGGACCGCGATGGCGGTGCTGGTGCGTTGCGCGACATGCTCATCCGGTCGCGTGCACTATTGGCCGAAGGCCGGCCGATCATTATTTTCCCCGAGGGTACTCGGGTCGTCCACGGCGATGCGCCGCCGCTGCAGTCAGGCTTCGCCGGATTGTATAAGATGCTGAACGTACCGGTCGTACCGGTTGCGGTGGACAGCGGCAGACTGATGCCGCGCAACCACTGGCTCCGCAGATCAGGGGTTATTACCTATAAGGTGGGTGAGGAAATTCCGGCTGGATTGCCAAGGGCAGAAGTCGAGGCCCGAGTACACCAGGCGATGAATGCCCTGAACAACTAGTGCTTGCGTCCGAAATCGGGTGCGTCGTCGTCTTGGCCCTGTTCGACAATCGAACGCCGGATGGCCCGGGTGCGTGAAAAAAGCGCCTCCAACTCATCGCCCTTGTCATAGCGAATAGCGCGCTGCAAAACGCTTAAATCCTCAGAAAAGCGCTGAAGCATCTCCAGCACTGCTTCCTTGTTGGCAAGGAATACATCGCGCCACATAACCGGGTCGGATGCCGCTATGCGGGTGAAGTCGCGGAAGCCGCCTGCCGAATATTTAATGACTTCGCTTTGCGTAATGCCTTCCAGATCATCAGCGGTGCCGACGATAGTGTAAGCGATAAGGTGTGGCAAATGGCTGGTGACCGCGAGCACCATGTCATGATGGCGTGCATCCATGATTTCGACGTCGGCACCCAATCGCTGCCAAAAAGTCCTGAGCCTTTCGATTGCAACTTCAGGCGCGTTTTCCGGCGGCGTCAGTATGCACCACCGGCCTTTGAACAAAGTCGCAAAGCCGGCGTCGGGACCGCTTTTCTCGGTACCTGCCACTGGATGAGCTGGAATAATCGTGACACCGGGCAATACCGCCGCAAGTGCGTCTGCCACGCTTTGCTTGCACGAGCCGACGTCGCTGACTATCGCGTCGGCGGGCAGGTCATCGGCAAAATCTTCGGCCACCGCACCCATCGCCCCCACTGGCACACATAAAATGACAAGGTCAGCGTCCGTGACTGCTGCCCCAGTTGTGTCGGTGACATCATCGCAGATGCCGAGCTCCACTGCCCTAGCCCGCACCTCGACATCAGCATCATGGCCGGTAATCCGCACATCCGGCATCTGCGCCTTGACCGCGCGCGCTACCGACGAGCCGATCAGGCCCAAGCCGATTATCGTCAGACGCGCGAACGGTAGCATTAGCTATGCGCTTCCAATATTCCACGCAGAGCCGTCATTAACCCGCGGTTTTCTTCCTCAGTACCTATGGTGATACGCAGACCGTTGCCAAGGCCTTGACCCGGCAGCCAGCGTACAATGTAACCTTCGTCCATCAGCATTTTATAGGCAGTCTCGGCACTACATTTGCCGTCGAACATGATCATCAGGAAATTCGCCCATGACGGCACGGCGTGAAGACCATGATTAGATAATGCAGCGATCTCCGCTGCCATCCATGCGCGCCACGCTGCATTATGCTTCCGGCTGTTATTCACAAATTCCGTATCGCCCAACGCGGCAATCGCAGCTGCCTGTCCTGCCGCTGTCACATTGAATGGTGCTCGGATTCGGTTGAGCGTGGAGATGAGCCCTGGCTGGCCATAGGCCCAACCAATCCGCTCCGCTGCCAGCCCGTAAATTTTCGAAAAGGTGCGGGTTATAAGAACATTGTCGTGGCGGCGCGCAAGGTCGAACGATGCAGGGCCATCGTTTTCCAGATACTCGCCATAGGCTTGATCGAGGACCAGCACGCAATCGGCTGGCAATCCGGCATGCAGGCGCGCCATTTCGGCGTCTTCCAGAAATGTGCCGGTTGGATTGTTAGGATTGGCAACAAACACCACGCGCGTCTTTTCATTTACTTGCGCGAGCAAAACATCAACGTCTGTGCCATAGTCCTTGTCTGGCGCAACCACCACATTGGCAGCACATTTGCGCGCGGCTATATCGTAAACCGAGAAACCGTAGCGGACATAGATTATGTCATCGCCCGCTCCAGCATAGCCCATCGCGATCAGGTTAAGCAGTTCGTCCGAACCGGTGCCGCAAACGATCTGCTCGCTTTCCAGCTCGTAATGTGCGCCCAAGGCTTCGCGCAGCGCATTGCTCGCCGGATCAGGATAACGCGCCAGAGTAAGCCGTGCCTCGGCCATCGCAGCAGTCGCGTCAGCGCTGCATCCCAACGGATTTTCATTCGCTGATAATTTAATGAGCATGCGTCCGTCGTCGGACGTGGCTTTGCCTGGGGTGTAGGCATTGATCGCGTTGATCCAGGGTTTTGCTTCAGGTTTGTTCATGCGCGCCGCAATAGACGCAGGATGGCGCGAATCCAAGTAAGCTATTGTCTCGGTCCAATCCGCTGATATGGCAGGCAAGATGCAAGGGGATGAGCGTTTCGGTTTCGATAGAAAGATACGCCTGCTGGGGCCGGTAAAGCTCGACAGCGGGGCCGAATTTGCGCCGATTGATTTCGCCTATGAAACCTATGGCACTCTCAATGCCGACAAGAGCAACGCCATCCTGATCTGCCACGCTCTGACCGGCGATCAATATGTGGCCTCAACGCACCCGATTACCGGCAAGGATGGATGGTGGACGCGAATGGTCGGGCCGGGCAAACCGATCGATCCCGCACGGCATTGCATCGTTAGCATCAATGTCATGGGCAGCTGTATGGGTTCATCGGGTCCGGCCAGCGTCGACCCATCGACCGGTGGCGCCTATGGCATGGAATTTCCAGTCATAACCATCCCTGACATGGTGCGTGCACAAGCGATATTGCTCGACCATCTTGGGATCGAAACGCTCTCAGCAGTTGTCGGTGGTTCGATGGGCGGGATGCAGGCGTTGAGTTGGGCAGCGCTGTTTCCAGGCCGCGTGCGGTCTGCAGTCGTGATCGCCTCGACTGCCCGGCACTCGGCGCAGAATATAGCCTTTCACGAAGTCGGTCGGCAGGCGATCATGGCTGACCCACGGTGGAACAATGGCGCTTATTATGGGCGCGAAGCGCCTGCCTCAGGGCTGGCTGTCGCCCGGATGGCCGCGCATATCACTTATTTGTCCGAGGCCGGCCTTACCGAGAAATTTGGTCGCCGTCTGCAAAACCGGGAAGCAAAAAGCTTCGGCTTCGACGCAGATTTTCAGGTCGAAAGCTATTTGCGTTACCAAGGCCTAAGCTTTGTCGACAGGTTCGATGCCAATAGCTATCTCTACATTACACGCGCGATGGATTATTTCGACCTCGCCGACCCGCACGACGGCGTGCTCGCCAAAGCCTTTGCCGCCACCAAAGCGCGATTCTGCCTTATCAGTTTTGACAGTGACTGGCTCTATCCGACTTCGGAATCGCGGCGTATCGTCCATGCGCTCAATGCGGCCGGAGCGGCAGCCAGCTTCGTCGAATTGTCCAGCCCTTTTGGCCATGACAGCTTCCTGCTCGACGCGCCCGAGATGAACCGGATCGTCGACGGATTTTTGCGTGCGGGGGAAAGCCGGTGACCGCACTTCGCCCCGACCTTGCCGTCATTGCCAAAAATGTACGCCCCGGATCGCGCATCCTCGACGTTGGATGTGGCGATGGCCAGTTGATGGCGGCCCTCCGAGATCACAAGCAAGTAGATGCACGCGGGCTGGAGCTGAATGCGCGCGATGTGGCCACTGCTGTGGCACGCGGGCTTTCGGTGGTGCAAGGCGATGCCGATACCGACCTTGCAGATTATCCTGATGGCAGTTTCGACTATGCGATTTTGAGCCAGACATTGCAAACCACCAAAAGACCCGATCTGGTGCTTGACCATTTGCTACGCATCGGGCGCGAGGCATTCGTCTCTTTCCCCAATTTCGCGCAATGGCGAATCCGTTTCGCGCATATGTTCGGCGGGCAGATGCCAGTCACCGAGCAATTACCGCACCGCTGGTATGACACGCCCAACATCCACCATGTGACGATCGACGATTTCCGGGCGTTTCTGAAAGAGCGCGGCGTGGTGATCGAGGGGCAATGGTTCCTATCAGGCAACAAGCCTCGAAAGGAAGGCATGGCCAATCTGCTGGCGCAACATGCGGTGTTTCTACTGCGTCGGTAATTTGACGGTCAGGATTTTCATGCTTCGGCTATTCCACGCACATCGCTATAAAACAGAGATAATCCAAAAAAACTTGCACGCTAATTGGCGTACTTCGATCGAATGCTCCTGACAGCGCAATTGAAATGGCTAAAACCGGAGATTGGGCTGAGGCCGCAATCCGTTACCGCTTTCCGGTCCGGCCCTCATCGGACGGCGATACCGTCGAGCTTGCCAGCGAGCCGACCGTCATTGCAGAAAATGCGCTCGCTTACCGCTCGAGCCTGTCGTTCCTCAACATACAGATGGCGTTAGACCGGGCAGATGGGGTTATTTAAGAGGCGGCGCGTGGATGCAGCTTAATAAAACTCTATGATCGGCCTGGCTTCACGCTGTCGGATCTGCCGGTCAGACATAGAGGCCTGAATTCCGACCAGCGATGGCGCAATCCGCTCGGCTTGGATGATCGTCACCGTTGCCGAAGCCAGCCGCGTCACCGGGCGCTCGGGGGCGACATTGTCGCCACCGACTGGGGTCGCAGCGATTAACAGGGGCAGCAGCGCAATCATGGCCAAAGGTAAACGCCTTGTTTACCAACCGCTGCAAGGCGAAATGAGGGTTAACAGCAATACCATCGGCTCTAAAATACGACGAGCAGCAGCTTTGCTTTAACGTTGTACCGATATGCGACAATCGCGACAGACTTTCTGAACCAATAATGCCTGTTGCGCAGGCCAAGCACCTTTGCTAGTGGCCCGCTCCTACCTGTCTAGGCGCGTGCGGCCATGGCGGAATTGGTAGACGCGCAACGTTGAGGTCGTTGTGGGCGAAAGCCCGTGGAAGTTCGAGTCTTCTTGGCCGCACCAGACTGCCGTTTTTGGCTGTTTTCCGTTATTCCCAAACATTTTGCAAAACCCTTGGTTTTCTGACTCTTATTGTGTCTATCCAGCGTTAGGCATTCTCATTTGTTCTTCCCTACCCCGTCTCACTTGGGCGCGTATTTGGGGGCATATCGCTAAATCGAACTTTGGGGGATTTATGCCACTAACAGTTTTGCAGATTGCCGCATTGAACCCGCTTGGTAAGTCTTACCGCAAGGCAGACGAAAAGGGGCTTTATCTCGAAGTCTTCCCGAATGGCTCAAAGCTGTGGCTCTTCAAATACCGGATAGGTGGCAAGGAAAAGCGTTTGGCGCTGGGAGCATATTCCGAAACGACTTTGCAGGATGCAAGAGACCAACGCGATGCACGCCGGAAACAAGTTCAGGACGGTATCGACCCAGCGCGCGAAAAACGGCTGGACCGGCTGGAGCGCAAGGTCAATGCGGGGCATACCTTCCCGCCCTATATCTAGCAATCCTTGCGACGGTTGTCGGTTATTTTAATAAAGGCACTTGCCCAAACGCGTTAGCGGCGCTCGAACTTGAACGCATGAAGGCCCAAGGCCACGTTGTATGGAACCGTTGCGGAAGGTCTCAAAACATTGGAGCGAGGTTAGCAGAGAGCTGCTAGCGCGTATGCACTGCAGCTCCCCACCCCAGTTTATCACTCGTCTACTTTTTGGCGGGTAAAAACGTGACTTCGCGCATCAGGTACTCACCTGTAATGGTACGTATATTGGGATAAACGGTTGTTGTTGTGGTCCGAGTGGACGCTTCATTCGCCTTGCCCCAATCGCGCATAAATGCCTCGTAGCGCGCCTTGTTGGGACCGAGGTCGCTCGTATTGGCGAATGTAGCGACGAGTATTACGTTGAACTCACCACTGTTTGGCAAGTCGCTCACATACACGGCGTAATCCTGCATTTGTCCCAGCTTTTTCCGGACGGCATTGCTCGCTACCCACGTGTTACGAATCCCCTCAAGGTAATCCGCGACCATGTTCTCTTTTACCTTGACGGTCGAGACGTTCGAAACGCTGTCGCTCACCGTATAGTCTTCGTAAGGTTTGAGTTGCGCCGCCGCAGGTGAGGAAAGTGCGACAGCAATAGCAACTGCTAATAACTTTTTCATAAGTTTTCTCCTTGGTGTCGCGACCCAAGTACGAAACGAACCAAGAGGTTCGCTGGAGTTTTCCCACTACAAGCCTTTTTCAGGCTAGAGTTCTCCAGACGCAAGATAGCGCTCATTTTGTTTATAAAGCAATGGCTAACAAGCTTCGCTAGGCCGAGATTAAAGCGCACAGGACAGTAAATCGCGGGCGGTTGCAGTAGACACTAGTGGGCCAATGCAGATGCGGTGCTTCATACCTGTTGAAATACGCTGATACGCACGCGCGAGGGCTTCACTAAACTAGTGCGATTTAGTGGGCAGCCGGACCTGACAAAACCTGACAATGCGGGAGCGGCACTCGAACTTGAACGCGTACAGGCCCAACGCCGCGTTATAGGGAAGCGTTGCGGAAGGTCTCAAAACATCAAAGGGACGTTAGCTGTAAAGGATGAGACGCATTGAACAAACCCAGTTTAACACTTTCATAATTGGGGAGTGATTATGGCGCCTTGCCAACATGAGATTTTGCAAATAGCTTGATGTTCTAACGGGAGGAAATACCATGAAAAAGTTGATAATCGCGGGCCTACTTTTGGCCGGTTCTTCGGCGTATGCTCAGAATACTCCTGTCGTAGAGGTTATGCCGTCTACTACTGTTACTGCTGAGCCTACTGCGTCAAATAGCGATGCTAAGGTTGAAACTCGAATGTTGCGAGGGGGTGCGCAGGTTCGGGTGAAGTTTCTGACCGAAATTACAACGGAGGATAAGGCATCGAAAGTTGGCGACCGTCCTCGCTTAGAAGTTGTTGAAGATGTGACCGTAGATGGCGTGACCGTCATTCCAAGAGGCACTCCGGTTACAGGCGAACTTACGGCGGTTCGTAACAAAGGCATGTGGGGAAAGTCGGGAAAGATTGAAGGACGTGTTCTTAACATGTCACTTAACGGGCGTACTGTCCGTATGTCGGGTTCCTTTGATGACAAAGGTGTCACTGGTACGGCTGGTGTAGTTGCTGCCGTGGCACTTATTCCAGTAGTCGGCTTTTTCGTCACTGGTACTAGTGCACGGATACCTGCAGGAGGCACGATTAGCGCATTTGTAGATGAAGACGTTTCATTCACGGTGCGCCGCTAAGTTACCACGGGAGCGCATTACAAAGTGCGCTCCCACTTTATCTGCTAATCAGAGCAGTATATTGCGCGCGTATGTTGCCTTTTATTAAGGTTGAACGGCGCTTTTAAAAGGGCAGATAAGGGCAAGGCCCAGACCTGACAGCTAATAAGATAGCGAAATATAATAGAGAGCAGCTAATCGCGCATTCCGCTCACGCGAGGCAATATGTAATAGATACGCGCGCGCGAGGCTTAAGAAAACTTCAGATTCGCAGCTAAACCTATCAAAATCTATCATGGCAATTTGTAATGCCAAACCCTTGCCATCGAGCACGCACGCGAGAGCTATCTGCTGAACCTAATAAAACCTGATACGGTGATTGAAAAACTATCGAACAATCTGAAGGGCGTTTCGCTGTTTGACTGCATCCCGACAATGCCATCACCGACGGCAATACGGTAAGAAGCAGCGCCGTGGTTGTCGTCATATTCTTGTTGCGAATAGCCATTGGAATAATCCTCATCCATGATTGTCTGAGCGTTAAATCATGATCGGGCCAACGACACGGTGTCTGGCATATTAACTTTTTGATAGCTTTGCAGAAGAAAAGAGTGCGCTAATCTAACTAGTCGCATCAAAATAACCAGAACATGTCGATCTGGGCTCAGTCTCTGTTGCTGCAATACAAGCGCCCCAGTCGATGGACAGTGATGGTGCTGTGAGGGGACCCTAGTTGGACGATACCGGCAGTCCGCTGTTCGTTCAGCCAGACTGTCAATGGCAAATTCGTGCGCGTTTCAGAAATTCAAGCCGACAATTAAGCTCCCAACGGCGGACCTCAGCTCAGTCTGCGTGACTCTCTACGTGGGTTAACCAAATCGATCCAAATATGTTTTAATGTTGCGCTAAATCGCAATTTGAACTTTATATCTGTCGTCACGAATCTGTTATAAGATCAATAACCAAACGGCGAGGATATCTATACTTGGTAAAGCCCGCAAATTCGAATATCGCGCCCGCCGTTATTGCAACTGTAAACCCCGTGGATTCCGCAGAGAAATGGCATGCGATGCGGATTGCTTGCCTTGATAATCCCGGCACGTTTCATGGTGAAATTGCAAGTACGACTATCCATTGGTTTTTGGCGGATGTGGGGTCTGCGGGTGCATGGGTCATTCGCGGAGAAGATGGCGAGTGGACCGGGTGGGATGCCGCAACGTGTAAAGCCGTCTCGCCTGCGCTTCCAAAAGGTTTCGCTCCGTGGATCCGGGCTTTTGATGCAGATGACGCGCCGCATTGGCGCTGGTTCACCGGGGCGCGCACCAATGCGGCATTTAATGAGGTAGACCGCCATGTCCTGGCTGGACATGGTGCCGAGGCAGCTTTCATATTCGAGGGCGACCGATGGGACATGTCGTCGAACGGCGGGCGGGGGGCGCCCGTCGACTGCTTCACTGTTTCACGCAAGCAATTATTGCTGGAAACCGCGAAATGCGCAGTGGCCCTGAAAAAGTTGGGTTTGAAAGCGGGTGACCGTATCGCGCTCAACATGCCCAGCATCATGGGGCAGATTTACTGGACCGAGGCGGCAAAACGCCTTGGCATAGTGTATACAGCTGTTTTCGGCGGGTTCAGCGACAAGACATTGTCGGACCGGATTGCGGATGCGGGTGCGCGCGTTATCGTGACATCGGACGGCAGTTACCGCAATGCGCAGGTTGCTGCGTTCAAAACGGCGTACACCGATCCCGCGCTTGACAATTATGTGCCAGTTCAGGTTGCGCTCTCGACCATTGCCGCGACCGATCTGGGTATCGACGCCCAAGATGTCCACACTATCCACGCGACGGTCGCGGAAACACTGGCTGGCGAAGTGACCGTCGAACGGTCCGATGTAATGCGCGGCGTCGGACGCGCGCTCAGCTTGCTTGGCAATGCGGGGCGTATTAGTCCCGCCGATGCTGCCCGCGTCCGCGTTGCTATTGCCTCGAGCCTCGTCAACGTGCCGCCGCGGGTCGATACCGTAATCGTCGTCAAACATACTGGCCAGCCGGACATCGTCTGGCGGCCTGAACGCGACAGATGGAGTCACGAACTGACAGACGAGGCGCTTGCCTCGATATTGGCGGCTGCCGGACTGGCCAATGAAGCCGATCTATTGGCATTACCTGACGCCGAATTTGTCCGGGCCATCTGGGCATCGTCGCCGCCACTGCCGGTCGACGCCGAATATCCGATGTTTTTTATCTACACATCGGGTTCAACCGGAAAGCCGAAAGGCATCGTCCACGTCCATGGCGGCTATACCGCTGGCATCGCGCACACCATGAAAGTGGCTTTCGACGCCCGGCCGGGCGACGTGATGTATGTTGTTGCCGATCCAGGCTGGATTACCGGCCAAAGTTACCTGATCTCAGCCGCTTTGTTAAGCCGGGTGACTAGCGTGATTGCTGAAGGGTCGCCAGTTTTTCCGCACGCAGGGCGATTTGCTTCGATGATCGAACGGCACGCTGTTTCGATCTTCAAGGCGGGGGTCACCTTCCTGAAATCTGTCATGGCCGATCCGTCCAATCTCGCAGATGTTGAACGATATGATATTTCGAGCCTTCGCGTGGCGACATTCTGCGCAGAGCCGACTTCCCCGTCGGTACAGAAATTCGGCATGGATCATGTTACGCCGCAATATATCAACAGCTACTGGGCGACCGAGCATGGCGGCATCGCGTGGACCCATTTCTATGGCAACAATGACTTCCCGCTGAAGGCAGACGCGCATGCTTATTCTTTGCCATGGATCGTCGGCGAAGTCTGGGTTGAGGACGCCGAAGCCGCCGCCGCCGCCGCACCGTTTGCACGCGCAGAAAGCGGCGGCGTTGGCTGGCGCCGAGCGGATGCAGGCGAAAAGGGCGAAATTGTCATCTCCGCGCCTTATCCCTATCTAGCCCGCACCATCTGGGGCGATGTCGAAAATTTCAAAGTCGAAAATGGCAGTGTTGCCGCGAACTGGCGTGGCGATTCCGATCGCTGGGTCAATGGTTATTGGACCCGCTGGCGCGGCGTCTGGGGTTATACCCAGGGCGATTTTGCGATCAGCCATGACGACGGCTCGTTTTCGTTCCACGGGCGAAGCGATGATGTCATCAACGTTTCCGGCCACCGTATGGGGACAGAAGAAATCGAGGGCGCAATCTTGCGCGACAAGGCGCTCGATCCTGACTCGCCGGTTGGAAACGTTCTGGTCGTCGGCGCACCGCACCGCGAAAAGGGGCTTACCCCGCTTGCCTTTGTTGTGCCCGTAGCCGGGCGCAAATTGACCCAGGATGACCGCCGCCGCCTGTTCGAGCTTGTTCGAACCGAAAAAGGCGCAGTCGCAGTTCCGGCCGACTTTATCGAAGTCACGCAATTCCCAGAAACACGCAGCGGCAAATATATGCGCCGCATGGTTCGCGCGCTGGTGGAGGGCGGCGATTTGGGCGATGTGACAACGTTGCGAAATCCCGAAGCGCTCACCGAACTGAAAACAGTAATCGATGAATGGCAGCGCAAACAGCGTTTGTCCGAGGTCCAGTCATTATTTGACCGCTATCGCTACTTCATCGTCCAGTACAACATTGTGGCGCCCGGCAAGCGCGTAGCCACCGTGACCGTTACGAACCCGCCGGTAAATGCTCTCAACGAACGCGCCATCGATGAACTTGTCATTGTGGTCGATCATCTGTCGCGCAAGGACGATGTGGTGGCCGTCGTGTTTACCGGCGAAGGCACTTCATCTTTTGTAGCAGGCGCTGACATCCGGCAAATGCTTGAAGAAATCCACAGCATCGATGAAGCCATGGTGCTGCCTAACAATGCGCAACTCGCCTTCCGCAAAATCGAAACCATGGGCAAGCCTTGTATTGCTGCGGTACAAGGTGTTGCGCTTGGCGGCGGAATGGAGTTCGCGCTTGCCTGTCATTACCGTATTGCCGAGCCGACCGCTCGATTTGGTCAACCGGAAATCAGGTTGCGACTGTTGCCGGGCTATGGCGGCACGCAGCGCCTGCCACGATTATTGGCAGACAAAAACGGAGCTGCCGGCATTCGTGACGCGCTTGATCTGATTTTGGGCGGGCGGTCAATTGACAGCGATGCTGCATTCGAGATTGGCTTGGTTGATGCCGTCATTGGCACCGCAGAAGTTGATGGCGACGATGCGGTGTCAGCGGCGCACGCAATGGTCCGCGCGTTCGTGCGTGATGGCGACAAAAGTTCGCTTGGCGAGGCATGGGCGCATCGGCAAAAAATAACGCACGAATGGGAGCAGCAATCGCCAGTCAACCTCGACTCGGTTCTCACGGACGAATTTATCCAAAGGATATTAAAGCAGCTGGAATGGGCAGGGCGGGGCGTTGCAGGTGCCCGTGCGCTCGACGCGATTCGCACTGGGCTTGAGCGTGGAATGGCAGCGGGCATGGAGCGCGAGGCCCATGTTTTCGCGCAGGCAATCGTTGACCCCGACGGCGGCAAGACCGGCATCCGGCAGTTTCTGGACAAAACAAGCCCGCCGCTACCCGTCCGCCGCAACGGCGTGTGGATCGATTGCGAGCATGAGCCCCGTGCGCGTGCGTTGGAAGCCGACAGCGATTTACTGCCGCTTGGCGCTCCGTTTTTTCCGGGCGTTACCGCTATTCCACCTTATCAATATGCCTATGGTATTGCGCGTGATCCGGATACCGGCGCGCCGCGTTTCGGTCCGCCCGCCAGCCATGAACGCGAATTGATTGTCGAGGTACCACGCCCTTCACCTAACGAAGCTCTGGTGTACATGCTCACGTCAGAGGTAAACTTCAACGACATCTGGGCGCTGACAGGCATTCCGGTATCACCATTTGATGGCCATGAAGAAGACGTTCAGATCACTGGCTCCGGCGGCATTGCTCTGGTGGCGGCGCTGGGCAGTGAAGCGAAAGCACAAGGACGTCTGAAAGTAGGCGATATGGTCGCGGTCTATTCAGGGACTAACGATCTGCTCAGCCCGCAGGTCGGCAACGATCCAATGTATGCTGGCTTTGCCATTCAGGGCTATGAAACCGAAACGGGCAGTCATGCGCAGTTTTTGATCACGCAGGCACCCCAGCTTCACGCCATTCCCGGTGACCTGACGCTGGAACAAGCGGGAAGTTATATCCTGAACCTGGGCACGATCAGTCGCTGCCTGTTTACGACATTGCAGATTGCGCCGGGAAGGACGCTATTCGTTGAAGGCGCCGCGACAGGCACGGGCCTTGACGCGCTTCGCTCTTCGGTCCGAACGGGTCTGCAAGTGACTGGCCTGGTGTCAAGCCAGGCGCGCGCCGAATTCATTATTGACCAAAGAGCCGTCGGCGCGCTTGACCGCAAAGATCCGCGTTTTGCTGATCTGTTCAGCATCGTGCCCGAAGATCCGGATGAGGCCCGCTCATGGGAAGCGGCGGGCATGCCGCTCGTTGAAGCGTACAAGGCTCTTAATGACGGCAAGGGTGCTGACTATGTCGTCAGTCATGCCGGCGAAACCGCATTCCCGCGCAGTTTTCAGCTATTGGCCGAGGGCGGTACGCTTGCCTTTTACGGCGCGTCCTCGGGCTATCATTTTAGCTTCATGGGCAAGCCAGGTTACGTCGATCCCCAAAGCATGCTCCGAAAGGCTGCCTTGAACGGCGGGGAAGCGGTGCTCGTCTATTATGGCCCACGGTCTGCCAACTTACTCGATGAAGCCGGGCTTGAAATGATCGAAGCGGCACGACAATTCAACGCGCGCACTGTGGTGGCTGCAACTACCGATGGCCAGCGGGAGTTTTTGCAATCGCTTGGGCTAGAAGATGCCATCGCCGGAATTGTCAGCCTGGAGAGTATTCGCCGCCGCGAGGGAGATAATTTCGACTGGCCCGACACCATGCCGCGCCTGCCCGATGCCAAATCGGACATCGAAGGCTTCAAGGCTGCGGTCCGCGACTATCAGGACCGCGTGATGAAACCGTTCGGATCAGCGGTCGGACGGATCCTTCGTTCACCTGACAATCCGCGCGGTGCGCCCGACTTGATTATCGAACGCGCAAATCAAGACACGCTCGGAATATCAACATCACTGGTGAAGCCGTTCACGGGCCGCGTGGTCTTCGCCGAAGATCTGACTGGACGGCGCTTTACCTTCTACGCGCCTCAGGTCTGGACCAGGCAACGCAAGATATTGATGCCCACTGCGTCAATCCTCGGTACCCATTTGTGCAACGCGTTCGAAGTTGCCCGGATGAACGACATGATTTCGGCAGGGCTGCTTGATGTCACTGAACCGCAGGTGGTGGCATGGGACGAATTGCCTGAGGCGCATCAAGCAATGTGGGAGAACCGGCACACCGGCGCGACCTATGTTGTGAACCATGCACTCCCGGCACTTGGCTTGCGCAGCCGCGATGCATTGCTTGAATATTGGGCGTCAGAAATGAACTGATTTTTTGGGATAGGGAAGAGTGACTATGGCGAAATCGAAAACCCTCGTTGCGACCGTGCCGGGCCGTCTGGCTGGCAAGATTGCCTTAGTCACTGGCGCTGCTGGTAACCTAGGAGGCGAGATCGTCCGGCATTATCTTGCCGAAGGCGCAACGGTCGTGATGACCGGTCGAACAGCGGCGCGGACCGATGCGGCTGCGAATGCTATCATCGCGGAAACCGGAAGTGATCCCGAACGCTTGATGACTGTCGAACTGGACGGGGCCAATCCACAATCGGTGCGCGACGGTATTGCAAAAGTTATCGCACGTTTCGGCCACATTGATATTCTCGTTAACAATGCGGGCTCCGCTGGTCCAAAGCAGACACTGGGCAGCCTACCGCTCGACGCGAAGGAATTGGCTGCGCTGCAAAAGGCCGGGTCTGCCGATAATGAAACCGTTGGCGACGCCATCCGCAACATTTTCGGGGTTACTTGGAACCTTGTAAGAGCCGCCGCCCCCAGCATGGGCGAGGGCGCTTCGATTATCAACGTGTCGACAATTTTCTCGCGCACAATCTATTATGCCCGGACGGCCTATGTCGTACCCAAGGCAGCGCTCAATGCATTGTCGCGCGAACTGTCGCTCGAACTTGGGGCACGGGGCATTCGCGTAAATCTTCTGTTCCCCGGGCCGATTGCCAGCGAACGCATCAGAACCGTGTTTGCTGCAATGGACAAGGCTCGCGGCGATGATGCCGGGACCACGGCCAACCAGTTTTTCGATATGATGGCCCTCGAACGCAGCGTTGATGGCGCGGCGCGAGCGAAAACTTTCCCAACACCATCGGACATTGCATCGACCTGCGTGTTCTTGGGCAGCGACGAGTCAGCGGCGTTTTCTGGCCATGATTTTGAAGTTACCCATGGCATGACCGTTCGAAAGGAAGAGAGGTCGATTTATCTCGCCCGTCCGACGATGCGCTCGATGGATGGTGCCGGGCTTGCGGTCCTGATTGCAGCAGGCGACTGCTGGGAAGAGGCGCTTGAAATTGCCAAGATCCAGATCGCTTGCGGTGCCCAGGTGTTGCTCGGACTGTCGCGGCAAGCCGATGTTGCAGTAGCGCAGGCACGCGCCAAGGCTGAAAATGCGACAGACCGGCTCACAATCATAAGATTCAACCGCAAAGAGCACGCGGCGATGGAAGCCGCGCTCGAGGAGTATACCGCGGCCGAGGTGCCCATCACCGGCGCTATTTTGATGCCGGTTCGAGCGCCGGGCGAATTTCTGGGGACGCTCGTGGATGCCGAGGACTCCGATGTCGAGGCATTCATGGACGAGGAGTTGATGGGTGCAATCGCACTGGCCCGCACGCTTGGCCGTTACTGGAAACGCCACGACACATTATTGCAAGACCCACGCTTCGTCTTCATTTCAAATGCTACCGACGGCAAAGGAGATATTTACGCCAACATGCTACGCGCGGCAATCGAGCAGCTTGTACGGATCTGGCGCGAAGAATCCGACGTTGATGTGAAGCATGGCCGCAGACGGCAGGCCGAATGGGGGAACCAGATTGTCCGCTATGCCAATGACGAGCCTGAGAATACCCGGTTCACTGGAGGGCATGCCGCGCGCATCTTGCTGAAGGAAAGCAAAATTCGCGAAGTGACCCTCTATTTGCCGACAAATATCGGTGAAGCGACGGGTGCACGCAAGGTGATGCCCGGCTTCAGCGAGAATATCACCGGGCTCCATCTGGGCAAAGTTGCGCTGATTACAGGCGGGTCAGCTGGTATCGGCGGACAGGTCGCCCGTCTGCTGGCGCTTGCCGGTGCCAAGGTTATGATGGTGGCTCGGCGCGAGAGCGAACTTGCACTGGCCCGTGCACGGATTGTCAGCGAACTGGAAGATGTCGGCTTTGCCGGAGTTGAACGCCGGGTACAGACGCTTGGAGGCGTAGATGTCAGCGATCTCGGCTCACTCAAAAACGCGGTGGATGAGACAATCAAAGCCTTTGGCCGCATCAACTATCTGATCAACAATGCTGGCGTCGCCGGCGCCGAGGACATGGTTGTCGATATGGATATCGATGCATGGCGCTACACGCTCGATGCCAATCTCGTGTCCAATTATTTGCTCATGCATCATGTCGTGCCGTTAATGAAGCAACAAGGTTCTGGGTATGTCCTGAATGTATCGTCCTACTTCGGCGGCGAAAAATTCCTCGCCGTCGCTTATCCCAACCGCGCAGATTATGCCGTTTCGAAAGCTGGGCAAAGGGCAATGGTCGAAGCCATGTCGCGCTATCTGGGACCAGAAGTTCAGCTCAACGCCATAGCGCCAGGACCCGTCGATGGCGACCGACTGGCAGGGATTGGGGGTAAGCCCGGGCTGTTCGAGCGCCGTGGGAAATTGATCCTCGAAAACAAGCGGTTGAATGCAATCCACGCTGCGACCGTCAAAGCGTTGCGGCGCGGTGTGCGCGTCGAGGCCGTCCTGACGCGGCTTGCGCGTAATGACACTGTGCGCATGTCGCATGACACCAACAATCCCCGCGAACTGCGCGACGTTGCGCTCGAATGCGCGCGCGAGGGCGATGGCGTGTGCACATGGGATCGCTATATGTTGACTAGGGCTATCGCGGCTCGTCTGGTCTCAAGACTGCGCAAGGCGGGATATTTCATCGACTCTCCCGGTTGGAACGATCGCCCGGATACGGAAGAAGCTAATGGTGGCTGGCTGCTGCGCGTACCGCCCGATGATATTCCATTTCTGCCTGCAGATAAGATCGCGATCGAAGCGAAAAAAGTCGGCGGCGGAGTCCTCAAGCAATTGCATCTGGGCAAGATGCCAACCGAGGGCGAAGTTGCGCAAGCGACGGTATTTTTTCTGGCCGACCGAGCGGTCAGCGGTGAAACTTTCATGCCATCAGGTGGGCTTAGCGTCGAGCGATCGACAACCGAGCGCGAACTTTTCGGTAGCCCCAAGCAGGAACGGATCGACCAGATGCGCGGCAGGACCGTATGGATGATCGGCGAACATCTTGAAGACTATCTGGCCGAAGCAGCACGGCAATTTATTGAGGACTGCCACGTCGAACGCGTTGTGCTGTTGACCGCCAGTGCCGCTGGCGATGCGGCTATCCGATCGCAGTTGGATGATGTCGACGCAAAAAAGATTGTTACCATATCGTGCGAGGCAGGATTGGAACAGGCGATGGATAAGGCGCTCGAACGTTGGGGGCGTCCAACCACGGTTGTGTCGACCCCGTTCACGCCGCTACCTGATCAGTTATTTGAACTTGAAGACCCGTTGACCCCTGAAGCGTTCCGCGATGTGATCGAGAACAATTTAACTCACCATTTCCGCGTGGCACGAAAAGCGTCGCTATATGATGATTGCCAGTTGGTTCTGGTATCCCCCGACGTCCCGATGGGCAGCGTAAGCTCAGCTTTCGCATTGGCCAATTTCGTCAAAACGACACTTCACGCTTTCACCGTGACGCTTGCGGTCGAAAATGAGCGGTTGGTGCACGATGTGCCGATTAACCAGATCAATCTGACTCGTCGGGTGCGTTCGGAAGAGCCGCGCAACTATGACGAGCATGTAGAGGAGGTCAAACGCTTTGCCAGAGCGGTTCTTCTGCTTGGCGCACCACTGCCGGATGCCGAAGATTCTCGTTACCGCGCCCGCATATACCGTGGCATGGCGATGACCGTTTGAACCATTACCTGCCCTTCGAAAAGACCATAGAGGTTCTTGATGTCCGGGCATCCGAGTTGCGCAATTCTGGTGACAGCAGCGGCGGTGCGGCGATGCTGGAAGAGCGCGCGCGCCGGCAGCTAACGGATCTATATAGCCGTCTCGAACCGTGGCAGCGGGTGCTTGTCGCGCGCCATCCGCTTCGTCCCCACTTTCCCCAGCTTGTTGCTGGCCTATTTGATGACTTCATGCCGCTAGCAGGAGATCGGGAGTTTGCCGACGATCAGGCAATTTTAGGTGGATTTGCCACCTTTGCCGGGCGCTCGGTCATGGTTATCGGCCACGCCAAAGGCGAGGATACGCAATCACGGCTAAGGCATAATTTCGGCATGGCAAAGCCGGAAGGATACCGAAAAGCCATCCGGTTGATGGAACTGGCCGACCGTTTCAGTCTGCCCGTCATCACCCTTGTTGATACGCCAGGCGCTTTTCCCGGCATTGATGCCGAAGAGCGTGGTCAAGCCGAAGCAATCGCGCGCAGCACGGAAAAATGCCTGTCGCTGGGCGTACCGCTGATTGCTCTCATCGTTGGCGAAGGCGGGTCGGGCGGAGCGGTTGCCTTGGCCGCTGCGAACCGGGTGTTGATGATGGAGCACGCCGTCTATTCCGTCATTTCGCCAGAAGGCTGCGCTTCTATCTTATGGCGAAGCGCGGACAATTTTGCAGAAGCGGCCCGGGCGATGAAAATCACCGCGGGCGAATTGCTCCGGATGAACGTTATCGACCAGATCATATACGAGCCAACCGGCGGCGCACATCGTGATCCAGACCTCGCGATCAGTCGCATCGCAGCCGCGCTTTCCCAAGAACTCGCGTCGCTTACAAGATTTACCCAAGAACAATTGCGAGCCGACCGCTGTAATAAATTTCTACTTATGGGACAGATAAGCGATGGTGGAAGCCCGCCTCGTTAAATAAGCGCTTGTAAATAAAAGCCAGCGACTATCAATAACACGCCCAACGTCCACAAACAGCATACGTTAGTAACCAAGCAGTCATTCTGATAGCGGCCCAATTATAGCTATAAAGCTTAGCGCAAATTCTCCAAAATTTTTAGGACTTGAACTGTCGGTTTATTACCAGTTCTTTGCAAAACATCTGAAAGGTCGTCCGAAGCTTTGGCTGGTACCATCATCGTCGAGGGCAACGGCATTGGACTTATGCAAGCTAGCCCTTTCCGGCTCGAATAATGATGACGGCAGCAATCGCAAGCAGCAAGATTGCGGCTGCCTCAAACAGGATATTCTCAGGCGCCATGTCCTTGCCCTGCAATACGATGAGCCGGGCCAGCGCAGTGACCGCAATAAAAATCGGATAGACAAAAGGTGACCCTCGCCCCGTATAAAATACGGCGATCATTCCCATTACTTCGGTGTAAAGAAAGATCAGGAGAATATCGGCAAGGGTTATTGTTTGTGCACGGTAAACGCCTACAATTTCGATACCCGTCGCGCCGATTGTCATGGCTGCCGCGACTATGAGAAGCGCTCGTTCGATAAGGCGAAAACCGATCAGCGCAGTCTTGGCGCTTTTGTCGTCGAGACCACTGCCAGTTAACGGGTTTATATTCGACGGATCTTCGTCTGGCGGGGTCACGATAACGCGGCCATTAGGATGGGCTGAGATAACGTCATATAGGCGCGTAAATTACTGGCAGGGGACCACGGTAGGTTGCCAGTTCGACCGCGTAGCTCGTCAGAATAGCAAGGTTGCGATATCCAACTGTAATTGTTCGGTCTTTTAATTGTAGACCCGCAGCCATGAGCGCCTCCTGAACATGGGCAAAGTAGAAACGCCAACGATCAACGCCAATTGCATCATACTGACCCCGAAACTCATGCGAGTATTAGTATACCGTTCCGACCAAATTGGAAAGTGGCTCCAATGGGCCTAGAATTTACTAAAACTTGGCACCGTTGGCGGAGTGCAATTTTGAAACATGAGGGCCTAAATTACCTCTTAGATGCGGGTCCGCTTTTCAATTGTAGTCCGCCTGAGTAGTATTCTACTAGCGGCCCAAAATTGGACATTAAAATGGGACTGAACAGGCGGCAGCTTTTGAGTTGACCGAGAAGGAAGCTTAACGGCGGAAGTATTAGCGGGAGCTGCCTTTGCCGGGGGGTGACTTGAACGTCAGATTTCTGCGCTTTTGCCCTTAACGCTTCTGTCCGCACACTGCCCAAATCTTCCCGTATCTCCATTTGAGCGCAGAAAACGGCCATCGTATTACCAGATACGAACGCGTTCTTCTGGCGGAAGATACATTTTGTCGCCGGGCTTGACGTTGAAGGCCTGATACCATTCGTCAAAGTTACGCAGCGTGCCGTTCACACGATAAACACGCGGGCTATGCGGATCAGTCAGCACTTGTGCGCGGAGCGCATCGTCACGCTGCTTGCCGCGCCATGCCTGCCCAAAGGCCAGGAAGAAGCGCTGGTCACCGGTTAAACCGTCGA
The DNA here is from genome assembly GCA_031370535.1 of Sphingomonadales bacterium. Taxonomy (GTDB): domain Bacteria; phylum Pseudomonadota; class Alphaproteobacteria; order Sphingomonadales; family Sphingomonadaceae; genus Sphingorhabdus_B. The sequence continues at coordinate 21,186 of JANMQN010000156.1, forward strand.
TCACCGGCGGTTCGCCATTCTTTTGTTTGTAAAACTGATAGGCAGTGTAGGCCATTTGCAGCCCGCCAAGGTCGCCGATATTCTCCCCAAGCGTAAGCTTGCCGTTAACGCGCAGTCCCGGCAATGGTTCAAACTGGTCATATTGCGCGGTCAGCTTACCCGTGGCCGCCTCGAACTTGGCTTTTGTTTCCGGGCCCCACCAGTTGCGAAACTTGCCGGTCGCGTCGAACTGGCTGCCCTGATCATCAAAGCCGTGACCGATTTCATGGCCGATTACCGCGCCGATTGCACCATAATTGACAGCCGCGTCTGCATTGGGATCGAAATAGGGTGCTTGCAGGATGGCCGCCGGGAAGGTGATCTGGTTCGCCAGCGGGTTGTAATAAGCGTTCACGGTTTGCGGCGTCATTGCCCACAGGTCGCGGTCCACGGGCTTAGGCACACGTGATAATTGCAGATCGGTGAAGAAATCACCCGAACGCATGACATTGCCGAGCAGGTCACCGCGTTCGATCTTGAGCGACGAATAATCGATCCATTTCTTGGGATGGCCGACGCGCGGGTCGAATGCGGCGAGCTTGACCAATGCCTGTTCCCTGGTGGCGTCATCCATCCAACTGAGCTTGGCTAGACGCGTTTCAAACGCAGCGCGTAAATTGGCGATCAACTCATTCATTTGCGCATTGCTGGCAGGTGGGTAGTGACGTTCTACATAAATCTGGCCGATTGCCTCCCCCAATGCGCCATTCATCAAGCTGATGCCTCGTTTCCAGCGGGCACGCTGTTCGGGCTGTCCGTTAAGCGTCTTGTTGAAGAAATCGAAGCTCGCCTGGTCGAACTTCTTGGGTAGCGCGTTCGAATGGCTGCTGATGAAATGGAATGCCAGATAGTCCTTCCACGTCGCCAAAGGAACGCTGTCGATCAGTTTGCCCGAACCGATAATTGCCGTGTCATTGGCAAATAAATAAGTCGGCATCGCCGGAATTTTTGCCTCGGCAAGGAACAGCTTCCAATTGTATTGCGGGGCCAGTTCGATAATTTGTTCAAGAGTCTTCGGGTTATTGAGCCGCGCGATGTTGCGGCCTTCGACCTGTGTCCAGTGCGTTTTGGCGATTTCGACCTCGAGATTGTAAATGCCCTCGGCTTTGGCCTCAGCATTGGTAATGCCTGCATTGGTAAGCTGCGTGACGATGTATTTTTTATAAGCAGCACGGTAGCCGTCATATTTTTCGCCTTCGAGCAGATAATAGTCGCGGTCGGGCATGCCAAGCCCGCCCTGCCCCATGGCAATCGTATAGCGGGTCGGGTCCGCAAGATCGGGGATCGGGCCTGCGCCTGCGGGCGACATATAGCCGTTACGGGCGAACGCCTTGATCAGTCCGGTTTTGTCTTTGATAGCCCAGACATAGTCGAGATATGGCTTGAGGGGCTTGGTACCCAGCTCCTCAACCTTAGCTTCATCCATCCAGCTTGCGTAATAGTCACCGACCTGTTGCGCCACGGTGCCGGATTTGGTCTTGGTTTCGGACAAGTCTTCGACAATGGCCCGCACATCAAGTTCGGCTTGATTGACCAAATCGACACCTACACCAGCGGAGGTGCGGTCTGCCGCAATCTCGGTGCGCGCAACCCATGCGCCATTAACATATTGAAAGAAGTCGTCGCCTGGCTTCGTGCTCTTATCGATGGCCGTCATGTCGAAGCCCCAGCTTTCAAACTTGGGCTTCGTTGAGGCTGCTTGGTTTTCGTCGGCGGAATTAGCGACGGCGGGCGCGGCGGAAACCGCAAGCGCTATAACGGCAGAGCAAATCAAAAGGCGGCGTTTCATTGTAAGGTCTCCGAGTGAATTGGCGGCAACATAACCTTAGAATTGATGCATACAAGAGCGGAAAAATTACTCGGATACGGCCGAAAGTATAAGGTCCGCCTACCACAACAATATCGACCATCCCTTTTGATATGTGATCGGAAAGCAGGTTTCTTCGGGCGGCGAGGCTTGGTAGAATGGCAGGAATTTCAGCGATTTGGGATGATGATATGCCGGGATTAGGGCTGCGCGTGTTTGCATGGACAAACCCAGCTAGGTCATCCAGCATCGCGCTCTGGGGCGGTCACGTCGCTATACCATGAGCCCACACGGCGTGGGGTTAACTCCCATTTTTCAACCAGTCGGAACTCCCAATATTTGCGCTTCGCCAGTTAGACGTTGCTTCATTGCAGGATTGGCTGCCACCGCCTTTCTAAAAGCGGCCCGTGCCTTGCCGGTTTCGCCGAGCGTCATCCTGCTGCGCATCAGCATGATCCAACCATTCAAATTGGCAGGATTTTCCTCAAGCTTCGCCTCTAGTCCTTCGACCATCGAAATCACCATTTCCTGTTGCTGACCGGGCGGCAATTTTGCGGCCTGCGCCATATCGGCGCGTGATGGGCCGGGAATTGGGGCTGCTGCCACGCTGGTAGCGGCTGCGGCGGCGACATCTGCCGGCAACCCAACCGCCGGCCAACGACCACCGGCAGCCAATTTTAGGCCCGAACCGACGTTGAGGTTGTTGATCTTGTCCACCTGTTCAATCGTCCGGATGAGGTCATTTTCCCACGGAGCTCCCTTGGGCGTGTCCTTCAGCAATGCCAACCAGTCGTTAACTGCACCACGGTGGTCGCCGGCCAAGTCTTTGCGTACTGCCACAAAGTAGCGCGCCCGGGGGTCTTTGGCGTCGAGAGCTATGGCTTGATCAAATGCGTCTGCCGCTTCTTTTGGCATGGGGTCCTGCTCATTCGCCATGATCAGCGCCTCGCCGAGCGAGGACCAATAGACGGCGCGCTCAGGCGCAAGCCGTGCTGCCCTCGCATAGACATCCGCAGCGTCCCGATATCGCCCACTCTCAAAATATGACCATCCGAGAAGCTGCCAGCCTTCAACATCGGTGGGGTCTTTGCGGGTACGTTCTTCGAGTGCTGCGAGTGTTAAGCCTGAGTCACCAATATTCTTTGGAGCAGCATTTGACGCTGCATTGCTGTCCGCTTCGGATGTGCTGGCCTGCCAGGCACCAAAACCCACTGCCACCGCAAAAATCACGAGCGCCCCGACCAGAGCTAATTTCGGAAATCTCGACGTTTCGATTGGTTTATTCATGCTTGCGCCTCGTCGTTTACCTAAATTCAGGCCTAGCACTATTGAAGGGAGTTGGTAAGCTGTGTGGGGGTCGCTCCTTGTGATAAAATGTTCAGGTTACCTCCGGAAACCTGACTTAATCACATTAATGGGAGGAAGCGTTTGGGGGATCGGTTTCGCATTGCGATTTTGGGTTCTGGACCAGCCGGGCTGAGTGCTGCATCGCGTGCGGCCGTGCTCGGGCTCTCACATGTCCTAATCGAAAAAGCCGACCATCTTTCCGATACCATCTTCAAATATCAAAAGGGCAAGCATGTCATGGCAAGCCCAAGCCAGCTCGTGCTGCGCGCGGATATCGATTTTGACGCGAGCAAGCGCGAAGTCGTGCTTGAAACTTGGGCACAGCAGACCGGCGCGCACAAGGTAAATGTGCTTTATAATGCCGAAGTTAAGGCGATCACGCGCAGTGCAAGAGGCTTTTCGCTGGAGATGGAGGGCGGTGATGTCGTTGAAGCTGAAACCGTCGTGCTTGCGATTGGCACGCAAGGGAACCCCAATCTAATGCGATGTGAAGGCAGCGATTTGCCGCATGTCCAATATACGCTCGACGATCCCGGTGCCTATATAGACGAGCATATTGCGGTCATTGGCGCAGGCGATGCTGGCATCGAGAATGCGCTGGGGCTTGCCGCCGACGCCGAACAGCGCAATACGGTGACGATCATCAATCGCAATGCCGAATTCACCACGGCAAAAGATGCTAATATCAAGGCCTTGATGGCGGCGGGCGATGCCGGACGCGTCATCATTCGGACCGGCACAACCCCATCGCTGGTAGAGCCGGGTTTCGTTACTTATGACACGCCCGATGGCGAGGTCAGGGAGCGCTGCGACCGGATCATTGCCCGTATGGGTTCCGCCCCGCCCCGCAAATTTGTCGAGGCCTGCGGTGTCGAATTTACCAGCGAAGACCGATTGGCTTTTCCTAAATTGTCACCGTCGTTCGAATCGACAACGCCGGGTGTTTACGTCATCGGCGCGCTCGCCGGATATCCGTTGATCAAGCATTGCATGAACCAAGGCTATGACGTGGTCGAATTCATAAACGGCAATGATCATCTGAAGCCTGCCGACGACCCCATTTTGGAGGCGAAGTTCGCAGGCCTGCCGGGCGGCAAGAGCGTGGATGATTGGCTCGAATATCTGCGTGCCAACATCATGATATTGAATGGTCTAACCCCCCTTCAGATGCGTGAATTCATGCTCGATTCCGATGCACGCTTCTACCGCGCGGGCGAGACGATTTTCGAACGCAACGCCCCCGGCTCTTCACTTTTCTGTGTCGCCAGTGGTTCGGTCGAAGTGCTGACCGATGTC
>JANMQN010000072.1:0-21356 GCA_031370535.1 Sphingomonadales bacterium
CGCAATGCAGCGGACCAGAAGCTTTCTTCCCGCTAAGCGAGCAACTTTACGCGGACCAGCAGACATGGCTCGGCAAGATCAGCACTGTGACCGAGGCTGACCAGCAGGCGATGCAGAAAATGTCGCCGCAGGAAATTTCGACTTTGCTTGCAACGCGCATGGGGCTCATCGACTTCGTTAAGTCACGGGGTGTCAGCGAAGATCAGGCGAAAGCTTGCCTAACGGACAAACCGGCAATCGACGGTCTGATCGCGACAACCGAAAAAGGCACGAAGGATGATGGTGTCACCGGCACTCCGTTTTTCTTGCTGAATGGCGCAAAGCTGGATGCAAGTTCCTGGGTTCAGGTGAAGGGCAAGTTGGTCGAGGGCGGCGCGCGCTGAATATGGCTTGGGGGGGCCTTGACGTTGCACTGAAGGCTTTATCCGCTTGCGGATAAAGCGGCTGCAACTCGTCGGCTTTAAAAGCTTTGTCGAGCCCGCCGAACTTCGCATTGAAAGTGGCCTGACCGGAATTGTGGGGCCGAATGGTTGCGGCAAATCCAACCTGCTCGAAGCCATTCGCTGGGTTATGGGCGAAAGTAGTGCCAAGTCCATGCGCGGCGCGGGCATGGAAGATGTTATCTTCGCCGGTACTGCCTCACGGCCCGCGCGCGACTTTGCCGAAGTGACGATATTGGCCGAGCGCGAACTTTGCGACGCAGCGAATGACGACGACCATGAACTGGAAGTAACGCGTCGTATCGAACGCGGTGCCGGTTCTGCTTATCGGTCGAATGGCCGCGATGTGCGGGCAAAGGATGTCGCACTGATTTTCGCTGATGCCGCAACCGGCGCGCACTCTCCGGCGTTGGTCAGCCAGGGGCGCATTGGCGCGATTATTTCGGCCAAGCCGCAGGAACGACGGCAAATGTTGGAAGAAGCCGCAGGGATTTCGGGGCTTCACGTTCGCCGCAAGGATGCCGAGCAAAAATTACGCGCTGCCGAAACCAATCTTTCGCGGCTTGCGACAATACTCGCGGATATGGACGCCCGCGCCGGGGCGTTGCGGCGGCAGGCCAAGCAAGCCGAGCGTTATCGCAAGCTGAGCAAGGAAATTCTGCAAGCTGAAGCGCGGCTGATTTTCGTGCGCTGGCAGGAGGCGAAGGCCGCTGCAGATGCGGCCCGCGCGGATGCCAATTCGGCGACCGCCGCTGTTGAAAAGGCGAGTACGGCGCAGCGAGAACTGACCGACAAGCAGCAGACGGCCGTGCGCGAGCTCGCCGAGGCACGCGCGGTGGCGATGGCAGCGCGCGATGCGGCGAGCGACTTGTCCAACAGGCTGGTGCAATTGGCTGGCGAACGTGATCGCATCACCCAGCGGCAGGCGGATCTGTCAGCGCAAGCCTCGCGGATGGCCGACGACGGTGCGCGCGAAGGCAAGCTTACCCATGATGCCGCAGATGCGCTTGCACGGTTACAGGCCGAGAGCGTTACGCTTGCCGAACAGATCAAGGCCCAAGAAGACGAACGCCCAGCCCTTGTCCGCAATGCAGAAAATGCCGAGCGGCAGGTACGCGAAAGCGAAGTGGCACTTGCGAGGGCTGCGGCCGAGCAAGCGCGTGCTGATGCTGAAATACGCGTCGCCGATGCAGCATTGGCCAGTGCCCGCGACAGGGCGGACAGGGCCGAGCGCGATGCTACCCGGCTTGCCAACGAGCAGGCCGAGCTTGGCGACGAAAATGACCTGCAGTCCGCAAAATCTGCGGCCCAGAGCGCTGTTACCGAATTGCAGGCGGAGCTGGAAACTGGTGCAGCTTCGATAGAGAAGGCCGAGATTCGCAGGACTGAACTCACCACGCAACGCGAGGCCGCACAATCGACTCTCGCAAGTTCCAAGGCCGAACTTGCTGCTTTGCTATCGGAACAAGGTGCGCTCGAACGCGCCCTTGCCAAGGCAAATGGCGATCAGGCCATCGACCATATCACCGTCGAACCGGGCTATGAACGCGCGCTGGCCGCAGCATTGGGTGACGATGCCAATGCCGCGATTGGCGGCGACACAGGACGTCGCTGGCGTGGCGGAACAATGGGCATTCCGCAACTCGATGGCACACGTCTTGTCGACCATGTCAAAGCGCCGATGGAACTGCATGCGCGGTTATCGCTGGTGCGCGTGGTCGATGTGGATATCGGCGAAGCGCTGGGGCCGGGGGAACGGCTGGTCACACGCGACGGAAAGTTACGCCGTTGGGACGGATTTGTAGCCGATGACGACGGGGCGACGACAGCAGAGCAGCTTATTCGTGCCAATCGCCTGGCCGAACTGGCCGAACTTATCGGACCCGCGGAGGTGGCATTGGCCATACAGGCCGAATCACTGGAGCAATTGGTCAGCACCATAGCTGTTGCCCAAGAAGAATATCATGCAGCCGTAGCGGCGCAACAAGCGCGCGAAGGCGAACTGCGGCAAGCCCTGCGCGCTGCCGATCAGTCCGAAGATGCTCTGACTCGACTGCAGAGTGCCCGCGCCGCGCTTGCCGAACGGATCGCGTTGAGCGGTCAAGAACTGGCGTCTGCCGATACTGATGTGAATGTTGCGGAAACCGCGAGGAGCGCCCTGCCCGACGGATCGCATCATGCGGAACTTGTTCGGAAGCTTACGGCAGAAAGCGAGGCGATCCGCCAGTTACTCATTCGCAGCCAAGCTGACTTGTCCGCACTCGAGCAGCGCATCGCGCAAAGCCGCGAACGACGCGCTGTCGCGATGGCGGAAATCCGCGGTTGGCAGGAGCGTGCAGGCGAAGCGGAGCGGCGGATTTCGGAAATGAACAAACGCTCCGCTGAAATTGCCGCCGAGCAGGAGGCGATGGCGGGGCGTCCCGAAATATTGGCTAGCGAGATTATTGCGTTGCAGGCCGATAAAGACCAGCTGGGCGAAAAGCTGGCACAATTGCAGGTTGCTGAAACCATTAGCGAGGGTGCGCTAAAGCGACTTGAGGCCGAACTCGCCGCCGCCGCAGAAGCGCTGTCGACGGCCCGCGAAACGCGCGCCGGCGCAGAAGCACGCGCCGAAAATCAGGACCAGCGGCGTGTCGAAATGGGCCGTATATCGGGCGAGCGCTTTGAATGTCCGCCGCCGGTTCTGCCCGAAAAGCTCGAATTCGACGAAACCAAGTTGGACGATGCAGCAACCGAGTCAGCCTGGCTCGACCGCTTGCAGAGCGAGCGCGAACGTATCGGACCAGTCAACCTGATCGCGGCCGACGAGCTGACCGAGCTGGAAGAGCAGCAAAGCGCCGGTGTAGCCGAAAGCGAAGAACTCACACTCGCCATCAACCGCTTGCGCGGTTCAATTGGTAGCCTGAACCGAGAGGGCCGCGCGCGCCTGCTGACTGCGTTCGAAGCCGTGGACGGGCATTTCCGTCGCCTGTTCTCGACGCTGTTCAATGGCGGCCAGGCACATTTAGCGCTGATCGATAGCGACGATCCGCTAGAGGCGGGGCTCGAAATTTTCGCCCAGCCACCTGGTAAAAAACTCCAATCACTCACACTTCTTTCAGGCGGCGAACAGGCGCTCACAGCGGTCGCGCTCATCTTCGGTTTGTTCCTGACCAACCCCGCGCCGATTTGCGTGCTAGATGAAGTCGACGCGCCGCTGGACGACGCCAACATCGAACGCTTTTGCGACCTGCTGGATGCAATGAACCGCGAAACCAACACACGCTATCTTATCGTCACGCACAACGCAGTAACGATGAGCCGTATGCACCGCCTATTCGGGGTGACAATGGTCGAGCAGGGGATCAGCCGACTGGTATCGGTTGACCTTGGCGGGGCGGAGGAATTACTGGCTGCGGAATGACACTCCACGGCCCCATCACCAATAGTTTTATTTCACAGCGCCTGCGGCTCAATTATGTCGATTGGGGCAATGCAGACGCGCCGCCGCTGCTCCTCATTCACGGCGGGCGTGATCATGCGCGCAGTTGGGACTGGGTGGCCGAGGAATTGCGCCACGACTGGCATATTATTGCGCCTGACCTGCGCGGGCATGGCGACAGCGCCTGGTCGCCCGATGGCAATTACGAGATGTCAGCATTTGTCTATGATGTCGCACAGTTGGTGCATCAACTGAACCTCGCGCCAGTCAGCATCATCGCGCATTCGATGGGTGGGAATATCGCAACGCGTTATGCCGGGCTGTATCCGGAAAATGTCAAAAAGCTTGTGAATATCGAAGGCCTTGGATTGTCTCCGGCGATGCAGGCCGAGCGCGACGCTTTGGGCATCCAGAAACGCTTTCGGCAATGGATTGAGGACAGGCGCAATGCCGCAGGCCGCACGCCTAAGCGCTATGCCAATATCGAAGCCGCATATGAGCGGATGAAGTCCGAAAATGCATATCTCAGCGATGAACAGGCGCGGCATCTGACCGTGCACGGCATCAGCCGTAACGAAGATGGCACCTGGAGCTGGAAGTTCGACAATTACCTCAACATCTGGGCGATTTTCGATATGCCACGCGAGGATTTACTGGCAATCTGGCAGGCGATTACCTGCCCGGTGCTGATGCTATATGGCGAAAATAGCTGGGCCTCCAATCCTGAGAAAGACGGGCGGATCGAACATTTCCCGACCGCAAAAGTCGTCGAATATGAAAATGCCGGACACTGGTTGCACCACGACCAATTTGATCGCTTCATGGCTGACGTGAAGGCGTTTATCTAACCGATCATCGACTTCAGCATTTCGACGCGGTCTGCCTCTTCCGCAGGTTTGTCACGCCGGAGACGGGATATTCGCGGAAAGCGCATCGCTATACCTGATTTATGGCGCTTGGATTCGTGGACGGCGTCGAAAGCTACCTCCAGCACCAGCGATTTTTCGACCTCACGTACTGGTCCGAACCGTGCAATCGTATTGTTGCGGACAAAGCGGTCGAGCCATTTCAGTTCTTCATCGCTGAACCCAGAATAGGCTTTGCCGACGGGGAGCAAGCTGCCGTCCTCTCCCCAGCAGCCGAAGGTGTAATCCGAATAATACGAGGAGCGCTTGCCACTACCACGCTGCGCATACATCATCACGCAATCGGCAACCAAAGGCTCGCGCTTCCATTTGTACCACAGTCCCACCTTGCGGCCAGCGAAATAAGGCGCGTCGCGGCGCTTGAGCATCACGCCTTCGATGGCTGCATCGCGCGAACCGCCGCGAATTTCGGCTAGATGGTCGAAGTCGCGGGCTTCAATGATTGCGGAAAGGTCAAAGCGGACCGGATCAAGCGATCCCACAAAGCGCTCCAACCGGTTGCGCCTTCCGGTCCAAGTTAGTCCTCGCAAATCCTCGGTCCCATCGAACAATATGTCATAGAGCCGAACGAAGACGGGATATTCTGCCTGCATTGCTGCAGTGACGGTTTTCCGCCCGAGACGCTGCTGTAATGCATTGAAGCTAGCCGCTTCACCGCCCTGAAGGTCACCGCGAACAAGCAGTTCGCCATCAACTACGCCAATGCCGGCGAACGCTGCGGCGATTTCCGGAAAGGCTCCGGATATCTCATCGCCGCCACGACTGAACAAGCGCGTCTCGCTACCCGTCGACGCAATTTGGATTCGGATTCCGTCCCATTTCCATTCCGCAGCAAAATCGGTCAGGTCGACAATGCTATCATCGAGTGGATGCGCGAGCATGAAGGGACGAAAGAACGCTGTCTCGGACGGGTCAGGCCGTTCGGTCTTGCCCTCACCCCACGCGAACAGTTCGGCATAAGGCGGGCGAAGGGCGTGCCAGACTTCCTCGACATCATCGACCGACAAACCAAACGCTTGGGCAAACGCGGTCTTCGCGAGCCGCGCCGATATACCAACGCGCATTCCCCCGCTCGCGAGCTTGAGCAGGGCATAGCGGCCATTAGCGTCGAGCCGGTCCATTAATTCCGCCAACACCATCGGCGCACGTGCACGGCTCGTGCTATTGAGTAAATCGATGACTTCGGACACTCGCGGCGGTGGCGCGTCATTGGTTGCATCGGGCCACATTAACGCTACCGTTTCAGCGGTATCGCCGACATATTCGCGGCTCATGCGAAACAGCATCGGGTCGAAGCGTTCTTCGGCCATAGCGCGAATGGCTGCGGACTTGACCGTCGCGATGCTAAGCGTGCCGGCCAATGCAGCTAAAGCCCACCCCCGATCCGGGTCGGGCGTCGCACGCAGATAATCTGCAATCAGCTTGACCTTGGTATCGCGCGAGCGGGTGTATATCAGCCCATCTATAAGCGCAGCAAAGCGCTCCATTAGCCCTCGTCCTCATCTTCGCGGCCGACTAGTTCAAGTGCGCGGGCCTTTAGCTGATGCAACTCACACCAACGCCCGAGCGCATCGGTGCGTCCATGAGTGATCCATGTCTCGGCCGGGCGGAGCTCCAACAACGTATCCGTCAGCTCGACCCAGTCAGCATGGTCCGAAATGACCAGCGGTAACTCAACATTCTTTTGACGTGCACGCTGCCGAACGCGCATCCAGCCGGACGCCATCGCGGTCACAGGGTCGGGTAGACGCCGCGCCCAGCGGTCGTTTAAGGCAGACGGCGGCGCAAGTACGATTGCACCTTTCAATTCACCTTTAGCGAGCCCCGTGGCCATTACCAGCTCGCCGAGCGCAACGCCATGCGCCTCGTATAATTCACACATTTTCTGCATCGCGCCGTGGATGAAGATTGGTTCGTCATAGCCCGCGCGGCGCAGTTCAGCGATCACCCGCTGCGCCTTACCCAGCGCATAAGCGCCAACTACAACGCAGCCTTCTGGATTGGCTTCGCGTGCATCGAGCAACTTCGCAATCTCACCTTCAATCGGCGGATGCGCGAATACTGGCAGGCCGAATGTAGCCTCGGTTATCAAGACGTCGCAAGGCACCGGCTCGAACAGTGTGCAGGTCGGGTCGGCGCGGCGCTTGTAATCGCCGGTCACAACAACACGCTCGCCAGCATGTTCAAGCAATATCTGCGCTGAACCCAGCACATGCCCCGCGGGATGAAAGCTGATCTTCACCCCGCGCTCCTCGAAGCCGTCGCCATATGCCACGGGCCTCCCTGCCTCAGTGCCGTAGCGCAGTTCCATGATCGCCAATGTTTCCGGCGTCGCCCAAACCACACCGTGGCCGCTGCGTGCATGGTCGGCGTGGCCATGCGTCACCAGCGCGCGATCAGCTGGGCGCGACGGGTCGATCCACATATCGGCGGGCTTTACGTAAAGCCCATGCGAATGCGGTTCTATCCAGTGCTGGGCGGCGGTGCGGGGGATTTGAAGCTTCCTTTGCTGTTGGAAATATGCGGTCGGGCAACGATTTAGTAAACCGCAGAAGATCGCGAAAGTTCACACCGATTTTTCGGACGATCCAAGACCGCTTTTATCCCTATAATGCTCGTCTCGCCGCAGAAATTTGCGTCGGGCATAGACAATGATTTATTGCGAACATATAAGGAACATATGTCGCAAATGCAAATCACCGAAAAGCTCGCCGTCCTTGCCGATGCCGCCAAATATGATGCATCTTGCGCGTCGTCGGGCACAGCGAAACGGTCGAGCAGTAAGTCGGGTGGCATTGGGTCGACCGAGGGAATGGGCATTTGTCACGCTTATGCCCCTGACGGACGGTGTATCTCGCTTCTGAAAATCCTGCTGACCAATAGCTGCATTTTTGACTGCCATTATTGCATCAATCGCAAAAGTTCGAATGTAAGACGGGCAAAATTTACCTCGAAAGAGGTCGTCGACCTTACACTCAACTTCTACAAACGCAATTATATCGAAGGCCTTTTTCTGTCCTCCGGCATCATCAAAAGTTCCAATTATACGATGGAGCAGATTGTCGAAGTTGCGCGGTCTTTGCGCGAGGACCACGACTTTCGCGGCTATATTCATCTCAAAACTATTCCCGATGCGGATCCTGAACTGTTGGAAGCGGCGGGACGTCATGCCGACAGGCTATCGATCAACGTCGAACTTCCCACGCGTGCAGGATTGAATGCGCTCGCGCCAGAGAAGTCTGAGGAGCGCATCGAAGTCGCTATGGGCGGGCTGAAAACCTCGATAATCGACGGCAAGGATGCCAAGAAGAAGTATAAAAGCGCGCCGAATTTTGCGCCCGCAGGCCAGTCGACGCAGATGATTGTCGGGGCAGACGCAGCGACTGACAGTGACATCGTCCGCCGCGCCAACGGCCTGTATGACCGCTTTGGTTTGCGGCGAGTCTATTATTCGGCGTTTAGCCCGATACCTGATGCAAGCGCTGTTTTGCCGCTCCAACGTCCGCCGTTGATGCGCGAGCATCGCTTATATCAATCCGATTGGCTGATGCGCTTCTACGGCTTTGCCCCTCAAGAAGTGGTGGATGCGGCAGAGGCGGACGGGATGCTGCCTTTAGATATCGATCCCAAGCTTGCTTGGGCATTGAAGCATCGCGCGCAGTTTCCGGTCGACGTGAACCGCGCGCCAAAGGCAATGCTATGGCGCGTCCCCGGGCTCGGCACCAAAGCAGTCGATGCAATCATAAAGGCGAGGCGCTGGCGGCGATTAAGATTGGAGGATGTCGGCAGGCTGACGGTATCAATTACGAAGATACGCCCATTTCTCGTGGCGGAGGGCTGGAGCCCGGGCGGGCTGACCGACATGGAACATTTGCGCGCCACAGTCGCACCAAAGGTCGAGCAGCTGGAATTGTTTGGATGATTACTGCTCGTCTGGCGGCGGAAGATGATTTTGACGGCTGGCGCGATCAATGCAGAGGATTGCTTCGTATCGGCGCGCGCCCCGCCGATATCGTCTGGCAAATCGGCGAGTGGAAAACCGATCTGTTTGCGAATGCTGGCAGCCATATCGAGCCATCGACCATTGGCGTGCCTAAAGGCTTTGCCGAGTTATCTCGCTCGGTGATTTGTCATTCGGACCATGAGCGTTTTGGCCTTTTATATCAGTTGCTGATCGACCTGAAGGTCCGGCGCAGGCATATGGGGGACCAGACCGATCCGCTGCTTCGCAAGCTGCAGATGATGGCGAAGACCGTGCGCCGGGACATCCACAAGATGCGTGCGTTCGTCCGGTTTCGACGTGTCGAACAGGAAGGCGACGATTATTATATCGCTTGGTTCGAGCCTGAACATCATATCGTCCGCATTAATGCGGCGTTCTTCGTTCGGCGCTTTGCCGGCATGCAATGGTCGATATTGACGCCGCAACTGTCGATCCATTGGGACAAGGATAGGTTGCACGAAGGCCCGGCCGCGCGAAAGGAAGATGCCCCGACCAAAGACGTCATTGAGGATCAGTGGAAGACCTATTATGGTTCGACCTTCAATCCGGCGCGGTTGAAGGTGAAGGCGATGCTGAAGGAAATGCCAAAGAAATATTGGCACAATATGCCTGAAACGGCGTTGGTTTCGGATCTAATTCAGTCTGCGCGTGGACGCGAGGTTGCCATGATCGAAAAGGAAATCGAGCCTTCGGTGGCAGATACGGTTGCCTCGTTGCGCGAAGAGGCGACGCGCTGCCGTCGCTGCCCACTTTATGGTCCTGCAACACAGTTGGTGTTTGGCGAAGGCCCGGAAAAGGCGAAGCTGATGTTTGTCGGCGAGCAGCCCGGCGATAAGGAGGATTTGGCGGCGCAACCGTTTGTGGGGCCGGCCGGGCAGCTATTTAATGCCGCATTAGCGCAAGCAGGCGTTGACCGCGCACAGGCCTACATCACCAACGCGGTCAAACATTTCAAATTCAAGCCTCAGGGCAAGCGGCGGATCCACGACAAGCCGAATGTCGGCGAAATCAACCATTGTCGTTGGTGGTTGAAGCGCGAGATCGATCTGGTGCAACCCGAATTGATTGTGGCCTTAGGTGCAACGGCAGCACGGAGCCTTACCGGCAAAAACATTCCGATCTCTACCAATCGAGGTCAGATTTTCGAAAGCTTGGAAGGTGTGCCGGTACTGCTGACCATTCATCCCAGTTTCCTGCTTCGATTGCCCGATGCAGAAACTACAGCGATTGAGCGTGAAAAATTTGTTGCCGATCTCGCCAGCGTAAAAGACCGGATTAATGGTCTTCAACTGGCCGACAGGTAGAACAGCAAACAGGTTTCAGGTTGCGCATGCGGCAACTGCATACCGGCATAGATCAGTTCGGCACCTGTGAACACGGCGCCTTTGCCCCCCAGATCGAGATTTTCAACCAGCGATGGCGCCTTGACCGCTGTCCAGTGAAGCGGCCAGATCAACTGCATGCGATAGCTACGCGCTGGATCCAGACCGGCAAAACGCAACCGCCCTGGCAAAACGTGCGGGTCACCGGTCATATAAGCGAAGGAAAAAAACGCCTCTGATTTGTCTTTGGCGACAACACCAAAGACAAGATGATGCGGCGGTGAATCGAGGCGGTAAAGCTCACCGTCGTGCAACAATTCGCGATGTTTTTTGTACAACGCGATTGCCGTTTTCAGTTGATCAAGGTCGCTTTGCCGTTCGGTCAGCAGGTTGAGTTCAAGCCCCATATGCCCGGTCACCGCGGTCGCTGCGCGCATCGCCATCGACAGCCGCCTCCCGGTGACATGGCAATGTGCAGGACCGACATGGCAACCCAATATCTCAGGCGGCAGAAAAAAGCTTGCCCCGCGCTGGATTTGCTGCCGGTCGAGCGCATCGTTGCTGTCCGATGTCCATACCCGGTCGCTGTGCGCCAACACGCCCATATCTGCACGTGCGCCACCTGAAGAACAGCTTTCGATTTCGACATTAGGATGTGCGTCGCGGATTCGGTCGAGCAGCGTGTAAAGCGTTCCCACCTGCGCAAATGCCTTCGCTTGTCCGTTCGCGCCACCAGGGTGGCTCAAATCGCGGTTCATGTCCCATTTGATATAGCTGATATCATGGTCGCTCAGGATCGCGTCGATGCGTTCGAACAGATAATCGGCGACTTCGGGTCGACTGATGTCGAGAACATATTGCGTGCGGAACGGGACTTGCTCGACGCCATCGATTTGCAAAACCCAATCGGGATGCGCACGATACAGGTCGCTGTCAGGATTGACCATTTCAGGCTCGAACCAGATGCCGAATTCCATGCCGAGGCCTGTGACATGATCCACCAACGGTTTGAGACCTTCGGGATAGACGGCATCGGAAACCACCCAATCGCCTAGCCCTGCGGCATCGTCGCGGCGGGCTCCAAACCAGCCATCATCAAGGACAAAGCGCTCGACGCCAAGCGACGCAGCGCGGGTCGCGATTTCCTTCAATTTGTCGGTGTCGTGATCGAAATAGATCGCTTCCCACGTATTGTAGTGCACCGGGCGCGGCTTGGCGCGCATCGCTGGGCGCAGCAATTTGTCCCTGACATGAGTATGAAATTTTCGGCTAAGAGCGCTAAACCCGTCAGCGCTGTAGGCCGCAACGATTTCAGGCGATGCATAACTTTCCCCCGGTGCCAGCCGGATTTCGCCGGGAAAGAGCAACGCTCCCATGCTGGCAACTACGCGGCCATCGGTAAGCGTGTCGACGCGCAGGCGATGGTTGCCGCTCCATGCTAGATGCAGCCCGTAAACCTCGCCATTGCTTTCGTTCGTTTCCGCACCTGAAAGCAACAATGCCGGATAACTGAAATGCGACGTCCGCCCGCTGCGGTTCTCGCGCAAATAGGTGCCGGAACCGCGGGTAACGCGCTCCCGCCCGAATTCTTGCGTCCATCGCCCTTTGAAACCGATAATGTCGGACATTGAGGCCGGCACGGGTAGGCAAGCCGTAGCAATCTCAGTGAGGTCCAGCGGCTGATCACCATAATTGGTCAGCTTCGATGCAATGCGAACAACACCTGTCGCTGGGTCGAGATCGATTCGATAGTCCAGCCCCAGCTTGGTGCGCTCGTCGCGGCAGATAATTCTCGCCCCATCCGCGTTCGCCTCAACCTTGCAAACCACGAACAGACACCCCCAATCTTTACCCGCTCGGTGTGCGGAAAAGCATTGCAGTATCGGGTGCCCCAGCCCCGGCTCCATCGCTAGCGAAAGCGGGTGCGAGACATCTGCAACGCCATGCATTCCCTGACGCAGCGCTAGCTGCTCAAGCTCTTCAACGAAGGCACCACCGGAAATTCGAGCACCCCAATATAGAATGGAAGGCAGCTGTCCTGTCGCGCAAGACATTACAAGAGTGGAGTCGTCGGCATCAAATCGTAAATGGTCCACCTATCACTCCGTATTTTTATTGACGATTATTACAGTAACTGATTTGTACATTGTGTTCTTCGCGTTGCGGTCTAGTTTCGCAAATAACCAAAAAGCGCAAACGCAAAGCTTTGCAATAAAATATCACCGGGAGGGGTTCATGTTCGAATTAGGGAATAATGCTGGGCAGATAGGTATATTCGTAGCGCTGACCCTTTTGATCGCGGGCCTCACTTATTGGAAGGTGCACGGGAAAGGCGCGACGCGGACCGAAAATGCAGGGTCTACCAAAGAAGTGTTTTTGGCTGGCGGCGGGTTGACATGGCTGTTTGTCGCTGGCTCAATTACCCTTACCAATCTGTCAACCGAACAGCTGGTCGGCATGAATGGCAACCAGATGCTGTTGCTCGCATGGTGGGAGATTTCGGGTTTTTTCGGACTGCTGATCCTGGCCTATGTTTTTGTGCCGATTTACTACCGCAACAATTGCACCACAGTCACTGAACTGCTTGAGCGCCGGTACAAGGGCGGCAGTATAAGGACGGTTATTTCCGCGCTGTTTCTGCTTGGAAATATCCTGATTTACCTACCCGCTGCGCTCTATTCAGGCAGCCTGTTTCTGAAATCGATGTTCGGCGTCGAATGGTCGCTGCTATGGTTCGCCGCACCGATGGCGATCATCGCCGCCATCTATACCATTACTGGTGGCCTGCGCGCGGTGGCGGTGATGGACACTTATTCTGGGATCGGCGTGCTGGCCATTGCGTTTCTGGTCGTCATATTGGCGCTGGCAGCAGTCGGCTTCGACCTTTCAACTGTACCAGCGGAACGCACATCGATGATCGGCAGCATCGAATCCCCCATTCCTTTCCACACTTTGTTCACCGGCATGATTTTCATCCAGATTTTCTATTGGTCGACCAACCAGAATATCACGCAAAAGGCGATGACCGCGCCGACGGTAAAGGAAGCGCAAAAAGGAGTGTTAGCCGCCGCGGTTGTTCGGATCCTCATTATCCCCGCAATCGTCGTCATCCCCGGCGTGGTTGCTTACAAGCTGTTCGGCAGTCTGGGCGATGCCGCCTACGGCAAACTCGTTGCCCACGTGCTCCCAGGCTGGATGTCGGGCGCATTCGCTGCTATGATGATGGCCGCGGTAATTGCGCACACCAGCGCCATCCTAAACAGCTCGGTCGCGCTTTATTCGGTCGATTTCCACGACAAATTCATCCGTCCGGTCGCTAACCACTGGCGGTTGGCAGCGGTGGTGTCGGTCGTGCTGACGGTTACCTCGATATTGCTGGTGCCGGTGTTTGAAAATGCGAAGAGCATCATCAACCTGCTTCAGCAACTGAACGGACTATCTTCAATGCCAATCTTGTCGGCCTTCATAACCGGATTGCTATTCCGCAACATGGACGCGCGGGCCGCAATTGCCGGGCTAATCTGGGGTGTCTGTGCTTATGCGTTTCACAACTTCATTCTATATGTGCCTGATACACTCTATGCTGGCGAGACATTTTATCAGCATATGGGTATATCCTGGCTGCATTATATCGACGTGATGGCTATCGTTTTGGTGACTTGCGTGATGACGGCGCTGGCAGTCAACCGCATCGTCTTTGGCAACCGCGCGGTATTCATTTGGAGTACGGAGGGACGCCGTCTGGCGGCAGTTGAAGCATGAGCGACCATCTACTCGTTATCGACGAAGGCACTACTTCGACCCGCGCAGTTTTATTCGCGGCCGATGGCAAAGCGTTAGGCAGTTGTCAGCGGCCACTGATGCAACATTATCCAGCACCGGGCCTTGTCGAACATGATGCCCACGAAATCTGGAACCTGACACTGGAATGCGCGCGCGCAATGGTGGCCAAGGCTGGCGGTGCAGAGAGGATCGCGGGCATCGGCATCACCAACCAGCGCGAGACCATTGTGTTCTGGGATCGGCGCACCGGCGAGCCGCTAGCGCCTGCGATCGTCTGGCAGGACCGGCGCACGGCAGAGGATTGCCAGGCTCTAAAAGAGGCAGGCGAAGAACCCGTTCTGCAAGCCAAAACCGGCTTATTGCTTGACCCCTATTTCTCGGGATCGAAGATCGGCTGGGCTTTG
This sequence comes from Sphingomonadales bacterium, assembly GCA_031370535.1. Lineage (GTDB taxonomy): Bacteria > Pseudomonadota > Alphaproteobacteria > Sphingomonadales > Sphingomonadaceae > Sphingorhabdus_B. Next base: position 14,300 of record JANMQN010000072.1, read on the forward strand.
CGTAATTGGCCGCAACTGAAGGAGGCGGGCGACAATCTGGCTGTAGGAACCGTTGAAAGCTATCTGGTCTATCGCCTGACCGGCGGCCGCCATATCAGCGATGCCACAAACGCATCGCGGACCGCCCTTATGGCAATCGGAAGTGGCGGTTGGGATGATGGCCTTATCGAACTATTCGGAATCCCGCGTGAAATTCTGCCTGAGATTACGGATTGTGCAGGTGACTTAGGTACAACATTACCCGAACTGTTCGGAGGCGCGATCAAGATTTCGGGTATGGCGGGCGACCAGCAGGCGGCCACAATCGGCCAGGGGTGTTTCGACATCGGCCAGACCAAGGCTACATTCGGCACCGGCGCTTTTGTTCTGACTCAGACAGGCACAACCTTGCGCCAATCGAAGAACCGGCTGCTTTCTACCGTGCTCTACCAGTTGAACGGAGAGCGTCACTATGCCCTTGAAGGCTCGGTTTTCGTCGCCGGCAGCCTCATTCAATGGCTCCGCGATGATCTCGGCCTCATCCAACACGCAGCTGAAACCGAGCCATTGGCGCGGAGCGTTCCGGATAATGGAGGTGTCTATCTTGTCCCTGCCCTGTCGGGCCTCGGCGCACCGCACTGGCAACCCAATGCGCGCGGGAGCATCAGCGGTCTCAGCTTCTCAGCCAAAAAGGCGCATGTCGCGCGTGCCGCGTTGGAGGCTATGGCTCATCAGACGCATGATTTGAAAACGGCGTTTGCGGCCGACGGCGCCGACTGGGCTGAACTTAGAATTGATGGCGGGATGGTTGCCAACGACTGGATGGCGCAGGATCTGGCCGATATTTTGGCAATTGATGTCGAGCGGCCCGACTTCATCGAGACAACTGCATTGGGTGCGGCGATGCTGGCAACTGTGGGCTGCGGACTTTACGCGTCGCTAGAGGATGCAACAGGCATGCGCGGCGGGGTTACATGTTTCACGCCGCAACTCGGTGCAGACGCGCGACGAAGCCGGTTAGCGGGCTGGGCAGATGCGCTGGGGCGGGTTTTGCAATAGCGCTAAAGCCGCACGCTGGTCGAGATCAGTCGATCCGATGATCCGCCGACATGCACCCTATATTCGCCACTTTCCAATTGCCATTTGTGCATTGTCGGATCGCGCCATTTCAGCGTCTCGATATCTATGTCGATCAGGACCGTCTTCGTCATTCCGGCCGGCAAATGCACGCGCCTGAACCCCTTTAGCAGCTTGGGTTGGCGTTCGGCGGCAATGCCCGGAAAGCTGACATAGGCCTGCACCACCTCATCGGCATCAACCATGCTGTCATTGGCAACCGAAACCTGCACCTCAATGATATCACCGGCTACCCTGGCCTTTGCGGCACGATAGCTAAACGACGCATAACTCAAGCCATGCCCAAAGGCGTAACGCGGAGGTTTGCCATCGCGGTCGAGCAGCGAATAGCCATGCCATAAATCATAAGTAATCCGGTCGGCATCCTTGTCGAAAAAAGGATAGTCATCTGCTGAACGTGCCACGGTAAACGGTAGCTTGCCCGACGGCGATACCTGGCCAAACAGCAGTTTTGCCAGAGCGTTTCCGCCCTCCATGCCGGAATAGAAGGTCTGCAATATCGCGCCTACCTTGTCATGCCATTCCTCGACCATGATGGCTGAGCCCGATATCATCACCACTACGACCGGTTTCCCGCTGTCCGCTGCAGTTTCGATCAGAGCGATCTGATCGGCGCGCAGACCCAGATTGTTGCGGTCACCGCCAATGGTCTGGGCCAGTGCCTGCCCTCGAAGTTCATCGGGGACATCGCCCCCCAAAGCGATATCACCAGGGATGAACTCGCCCTCGTCAATGGCGGTATTGCCTACTACGATCACAACCGCATCCGCCGCATCAGCTGCAATTCTTGCTGCGCTCAGATTATCTTCGTCGCCAGTCAATATGCTGCCAACCCCCATTGCATTGGCGGCACGGGTTAAACCTTCCAGCGCGGTCACGACATAAGGCGGGCATACCTTGCTTGAGCCGTTATCGCCGGTATTTTGGGCAACCGCCAATTTACCCAGCACTGCAAGCGTGTTGATCGTGCCTATGGTGAGCGGCAGTATCGCCTCGTTTTTTAGAAGAACTGCTGATTTTTCAGCTGCTTCCAATGCAATTTCGATATGTGCAGGCGATGCTACCAAATCCATGCCATATGCAGGCAACGGATCCTCGGCGCACGCAAAGCGATAATAGACCCTCAAAATCCGCTCGCAGGCACGCTCGATAACTTCGGGTTCGATTGCACCCTTCGCCACTGCTTCCACCAAAGCCCTACCGAATATGCGGGGTTCGGGGTTCTCAACGTCGAGGCCAGCCGATGCACCATATATCTGATACACGCCCATCACCCAGTCCGAGTGAACAAAACCGTCAAAGCCCCATTCGCTGCGCAAAATATCGGTCAGTAGCACGCGATGCTGGCCGCAATATTCTCCATTCATCTTATTATACGCGCTCATTACGGTCGCGCATCCAGCGTCGATGGCACGTTTGAAATGCGCTAGATAAACCTCGTGCAAGGCACGTTCATCGATCTCGACGTCGACCTTGAATCGCGCATTCTCCATCGAGTTTAGCGCAAAATGTTTAACCGTCGCTGCCACGTTATGCGTCTGGATACCGATCGCCAGTGCCGCACCCATTTCGCCCAGATGACATGGATCTTCGCCATAGGTTTCCTGCGCTCGTCCCCATGCCGGATGGCGGAGCAGGTTGAAGCACACCGCACCTGACAGGTTGCACCCCTGCGCCCGTGCTTCAATCCCGATTACTTCACCGATGCGCTGCTCGAGATCGGGGTCGAATGTCGCGCCGCGCGCCATAGTGCAGGGAAAGCAGGTCGAATTGCCCCGAGCAACACCACGCGGGCCATCAGTGAAATAAAAGGGCGCGATGCCGAGCCGCTCGATGCCCCCACCCGCACGGTAGGGCCGCGCTGCCCAGACCTTGTTGTCCTCTATATAAGCTTTAAAGAAACCCGCGCCGGACATCATGCCGACTTTTTCTTCGAGCGTTGCTTCGGTCAGTATGTGCGAGATGGCTTGTGCAATGTCGTCGTTGCTCATGCCTTTGCATGGAATGAATTCGGTCAATTGGGCACTCCTCTCGACCTTTCTTGCCACAGTTACCGCCTATGACAATGAACTTTGCATATTCAGATATTGGCAAAAGTTTACGCCATTTTAACCATCTCTCGGCAATGTGACCGTGATAGAATAGCCGCGACTGGCATCGACAGGACCAAGAGATGGATAATTTGCGTGGATTTGAACCGTTCGGATCGGACTATAATGCCGATTTGCCGGACTACGCCGTTTTCGATGAGGAAGATGCTGCGATAGAGCCGCCGCCCGTAATTTCGGGCGATGAGCGCCGTATGCAGGTACGCGCGTATAATTTCTGGACCTCGCAGCTGCACGACAAAAATTATCCGTGCATCGAAGAGCTCGATCCATCTTCGGTCGAAGATTTCCGCGATTTCAGCGTGTTGCTGGACTTTACCTCGGGTATCGAAAATCCGTCTATCGAATATCTTGGCGAACAACTGCGTACCGAATGTGGGTTGGATGAGGATGTTACTTACCTCGATCAGGTACCAAGCCGCTCGCTGCTCTCTCGCATTACGGACCATTATTTACAGATTATTGCCAACCGCGCGCCGATCGGTTTTGAAGCCGAATTCGTCAATGATCGCGGCATCAATATCATGTATCGCGGTATCCTGCTGCCATATTCATCAGACGACGACACAATCGATTTTATCTATGGCGTAATTAACTGGAAGGAAGCCGCCTCGGCAGAAATCGCGGCCCCGTTACAACTGGAAGTCGAACAGGCGCTCGCCATCAGCCCGCCGCGCCAGGAACATGTCCCCGTTTGGGCCGATGGGCCGACAGCCGGTCATCTGGACGACATGCCGATTGCCGACGAGTTGATGCTAGGTGAAGACTTTGCGTTTGATGAGGTCCAGCCTGACGAAAATTCATCGCTGGCAGATTGGCTTGCTGCTGCACGGCAAAGCGCCAACAGCGCGCGTGACTCGGATCAGCGCACACGTGAGGCGCTGTACCAGGCGATTGGCCGCGCACACGACTTTGCTTTGGTCGCGGCGAAAAATCCGGATGACTATGCGGAAATGCTCGGTGATGCAGGCCTGACCGTGCAGGAACGCGCGCCGTTTACGCCGATAGTTAAGCTGATTTTTGGGGCCGGGTATGACAAAACCCGCCTGACCGAATTTGCCACCGCGCTCCAATTCGCCGATCGCAATGCCGTGCCAATGGGCGGGCTTGCCGACATTCTCGCAAATTACAACGGCGGGCTGAAAGGCGTCGTTGCCGCCGAGCGTCGCGCACGCAAGGTTGCAGCCGGCCAGCACGTCGCCGCAACACCTGATGACCCGCGCCCGCGATTGCGCTCGGCTCGAAAACGCGATCTCAGCGAATTTGCTGGTGCTGGCGACGAATTCGTTTTGCTTGTCGCGCGCCGCGACGCCGATGGCAGCGTCGCAATTGTCGGCGCGGTAGAAAGCGACGCCGCATTGACCGAGAAAGCATTGCGAAAAACCGCTGTCTGACTTGTTTCACAGGAAATAAGCCCTTAACGCTGCGGTCCGATGACCAATAGCCTTGCACTTAGTTACGCCGAACGACTGATGGCCTGTGAGAGCGTGACGCCCGCTAACGGCGAGGTCTTCGACGCGTTGGAGGCGATGCTGACGCCGCTCGGTTTTGTCGTCGATCGATTCATCGCCGGCGAAGGCGATTACAATCCCGCGCATGGTGCGCCGGTCGAGAATCTGTTTGCTATCCGTAAAAGCCCGGGCCGTCATTTTGCTTTTGCAGGCCATGTCGATGTCGTCCCGCCCGGCGACGGCTGGCATAGCGATCCGTTCAAACCCGAAATTCATGGCGGCCTGCTCCACGGCCGCGGTGCAGTCGATATGAAAGGCAGCATTGCGGCGTTTGTTGCGGCGTTGCACGAGATATCTTCGGATGCGGGCACAATCAGCCTGATTATCACCGGCGACGAAGAAGGCCCCGCCATTTACGGCACCCGCGCGCTAATCGATCATATGGAGGCGCGCGGCACAATTCCCGATGCTTGCCTGGTGGGTGAGCCAACCAGCGTAAACCGTTTGGGCGATATGATGAAAATCGGTCGGCGCGGTTCGGTCAATATGTGGATTTCGGTGGCGGGCACGCAAGGCCATGTCGCCTATCCACATCTTGCCGATAATCCGATACCAAAGCTGGTCGCCATATTATCACAGATTGAAGCTATTCATCTGGATCACGGCACCGATTGGTTCCAACCCAGCAATATCGAAATCACCGATCTAAGCGTTGGCAACAAGGCGACAAATGTCATCCCGGCAAAGGCTGAAGCGCGCCTCTCGATCCGCTTCAATGACCTTCAAAGTGGAGAGGCATTGGTGGCGCAAATACGTGAACTGGTTGAGCGCGGCGGCGGTACGTTGACAGCGATGATTTCGGGTGAGGCTTTCCTTACTCCGCCGGGAGAATTTTCAGCCGCGATTTCGGAAGCTGTTGAGGCGGTGACTGGCGTCGCGCCCGAGCCTTCTACCACGGGCGGAACGTCCGATGCGCGCTTCCTGACCAAAATATGCCCGGTAGTGGAATTTGGCCTGTGCAATGCGACGATGCACAAGCTCGACGAAGCTGTAGCGATTGCTGACCTCGATGCGCTGACGGAGATTTACCGGCGTGTCGCGACCAAAATGCTATCCCTTTAGAATAATATACAGCGCGCCAGTCCCGCCATGTCTGGGATGTGCGTTACGTACGGCTGAAATATGGCGCGCGTGCCGTGATGCTGCCAGCCAGTCGCGAACGACTGCGGCGATGGCGCCTCTGCCCTCCCCTGCGGCACGATCATGCGCACGAGGCTTGCCCGTTACCAGCAAAACGACCTTGAACTTTTGTGCCACTGCCTGCTCCAGCGCTCCGTCTAACCGCGCATAGGCACGCGACAGATTGGCATCGTGTAAGTCGATACTGATGTCGGGGACGATGCCCCCCCGGTTGATACGGCGGTCCCAGTGGCCGTCCAGATTTGAGCTAGGCGCAATTTTTTTCTGGTCTGGGCGAGCATCAACGATATTTCGGGAAGCCATCCGCGTCGTAGGGCTGTCGAGATTGGAATCGACACGAACGGTGTTCGGTATCAAGGGCGCTTTCTTGACGGCATGCTCAGCATTCGCACGGTGCAACGGCTTCACCGTCGCCATCACCTTGCCCCAAAGTGCCTTTTCTTGCTGGTCAAGGCGGCGCACCATGACTCAGGGAATAAGCCGCGCGACCGCAGCCTTTGGCAGAAATATCAGTGCCGCGCCTCGTGCCGCCATACCGCCGGCAATGCCCCGCGCGCGGTCACCCGCACCCCAAAAGGTATCAACGCGATTTGCCCCCTTGATTGCCCCGCCTGTGTCCTGCGCAATCCAGATGCCATTCGGTTCGGCACGATCCATAGATAGCCAGAGCGGCGCCCCAAGCGGAATGAATTTCACGTCAACTGCCGCACTCGCCTCGCCCACTACAGGATAGCCCATTGCGCCGTTCGGCCCCTCACCTGTCAGTTCGCGGAAGAAGATGAAGCTTTTATTCTCCTGCATGATTTTCCGTCCCTCTTCGGGGTTACCCCGCAGGTGAGAGACGATGCCCTGCATCGACCCGTCGGTGATCAGACCGCGATCTTTCATCAGCCTGCCGATACCAGTGTACCCGCGCCCGTTCTGGCTGTCATAACCGATCCGCATAACGCTGCCGTCGGGCAGTCTTAACCGTCCTGAGCCCTGAATTTGGAGAAAGAAAAAATCGACCGCATCATTCGCATATGCGATTTCTAGTCCGCATCCATAAAGCGACCCGCCTTCGATTACCGCGCGGTCATCATATTGCACGAATTTCGTGCCGCTCACCTTGCCGCGGATACTTTTGCCCTTGAGGTCTTCCGAAAATAGGCCAAGATCTACGTCAATCAGGTCTGTGGGACG
>JANMQN010000180.1:0-18800 GCA_031370535.1 Sphingomonadales bacterium
AGTAGTAGTCGAAAAAACTGACGGCAATCCCAGCCATTGCGGTCGCTCCCTAGGGGCGTAAGCGGGCGACTGCTTTCATGAAGCGGCTAGCGGTAGTCACTATCCCATTAAATTGCGGATGTAGCGACACATTGCAATTCCTTGTTCCACAACAAATTCGCCCTGCTAATTGCAAAAAATTTCCTGCTCAATATCATATGGAATTTGGTTCAAAACACCGCAGAGAAGCTAAGTTATAAGCAAAAGATAGAAAGCGTACGCAATACAAATATCGATAATTCCCTGTAAATTGCCTGCATAACAGGGAAATCCAAACGGAGATGGGTTCACGCGTGATTGCACCCCCGGAAGGGGGCATGACGAGAAATTTTGGAATCTTGCCGCAAATGCTCGCGTCGCATTCGTAGATTTCGACGACCCCGTCCTTGCTTTGCGCAACCCATTTTCCTGTGACGGGGCTGCGGTTTGCAAAGAGAAGGATAAGCTCGCGGCTGCAATAATTACAAATGTTTTCAGACGGGCCGAAATATCTTCTCCTCAAATGGGATCTTCGGACATTAGCGTTGGCGCGCTTTGGCGAATGCTTTTGCCTTTTGATGACAGGCTGCTAACTCACGGCACATGAACGACATCATCCTTTACGACTATTGGCGCTCATCAGCGAGCTATCGCGTGCGCATCGTGCTCAACCTCAAAGATGTCGAGTACAAGGTTGTTCCGACAAGCCTGCTCGAAGGCGACCACAAGGCAACCGATTATGTCGCACGCAACCCGCAAGGCTTTGTCCCTATGCTGTCGATTGACGGGCATGACTTGACGCAGAGCCTCGCAATTATCGACTATCTCGACGCAAATTACCACGATCCCAAGATGGTCTCATCCGAACCGGCAATGCGAGCGAAAACATTGGCGCAAGCGATGATCATTGCGGCGGATATTCACCCAATCAACAATCTGCGCGTTTTGAAATATCTAAAGGACAAGTTGGGGCAGGATCAGGCGGCCATAGACGACTGGTATAGGCATTGGATCATCGAGGGTTTCACCGCGTTAGAGGCAATGGCCCCCGAAGACGGCCTGTTCGGCAGCGATTTGCCCAATTTGGCAGACGTGTGTCTTGTGCCGCAGATGGCCAATGCGCGCCGGTTTGATACGCCTTTGGAAGCTTTCCCGAGATTGTTGCGGATTGATGCAGCTTTGACCGAGATGCCCGCATTCCAGGCCGCGCATCCCGATGCGGTGAATCCTGACGCATGAGGTTGGCAATATTGTTCGGACTACCGCTGCTGGCGGTCGCGGCGCCAGTTTCGGCGCAGGATTGCGGATTGCCGCCTCGCGACGAAAATGATCAGGCACATTACGAATGCACACGGCGGTCCAGTTTGTTGGACGAAACACCGATCCCTATTTCTCTCAACGATATAGTCGTCACCGGAACGTTGCCCGAATCGAAGGGCAATGCGTTATATTCTGTCACGCGAGTTTACCTCGATAACAATGCCAGCAATCGTCTGGAAACGGCGTTGTCGCAGGTTGCAGGCTTGCAGCAGTTTCGCCGGTCAGATGGGCGTTCTGCTAATCCCACGAGCCAAGGCGTAACCCTGCGCGGGCTGGGCGGGAACGCTTCTTCGCGCGCTCTGCTTGTGCTCGATGACGTCCCGCAGGCTGATCCTTTCGGCGGCTGGATTAGCTGGCCGGGTTACGATGCCCTTCAACTGGGCAACGTCATTGTAAAGCGCGGCGCGGGGCATGTGGCCTCGGGGCCGGGTGCTTTGGCAGGTGTGATCGAGCTCGATAGCTTGCAAAACGTAAACCGAATTAACGGGTCGATCGCCTATGGCAGCCGGAACAGTGTCGATGCAAAGGGCTCGTTGCTGCGAAAGCTAGGCGATGGAGGCATTTCGGTTTCGGGCAGCTATTCGCGTGGTAAGGGATTTATCCCGATCGTGAGAGGCCAGCGCGGAGCCGTTGACCGCGCTGCGCGGTACGAGCAGGGCGGCATTGCCATTCGCGCGGTTGCGCCGCTCTCCAATAACATCGAATTGCAGGCAGGGATGCGCGCCTTCACCGACGAACGCGACCGTGGTTTTGATTTTTCGGACAACCAGAATAGCGGCGTCGATGCCAGCCTACGCCTCGTCAACCGCACGCCTGGCGGCTGGCAATGGAGCGCATTGGGCTATGTGCAAATCCGAGATTTTGCCAATCGCTTCGGCGCGATTGGCGCTGGCCGCAACTCGGTCAGCCTGACGCTCGATCAGTTTTCTGTGCCATCAACAGGTCTTGGCGCGCGCGTCGAAGTCCGGCCACCGATTGGCGATAACGCTGAACTCCGCATCGGTGGCGACTGGCGGCGTACCATCGGTGAGACCAACGAGAATTTCTTTTTTACTGGCCTTACACCCGGACGTAGCCGCCGTGCGGGAGGCGAGAGCGACACGTTTGGGCTATTTGCCGAAGCGAGTTTTGAACCAGTCGAGCAGTTGACGCTGACCGCAGGTGCACGCGCCGATCATTGGAGTATTGCCAACGGCTTTCGCAAGGAAGTGAACATTAGTGGCACGGTACGCTCCGATGATGTTTTCGCCGCCCGCTCGGGCTGGGAAGGGACAGGCAGGGCTGGCTTTGCCTTTCAGCCAAGCGATGCGTTGAAGCTGCGTGGTGCGGCCTATCTGGGGTGGCGCTTGCCGACGCTCAACGAATTGTATCGACCGTTCCGTGTTGGCGCCGATGCGACCGCGGCCAACGAATTGCTGGCACCCGAGCGATTGAAAGGTGCCGAAATCGGTATCGATTTCGAAAGAGGTGACTTCCAGTTTGGTGCGACAGCCTTTGTCAACAAACTCGACAACGCCATCGCCAATGTGGGACTGGGTGTCGGCCCGGCTAACTTCCCCGGCGTCGGTTTCGTAGCGGCAGGCGGTGTCTATCGCCAGCGCCAGAATCTGGACGCCATCGACAGCAAGGGTATCGAACTTGGCGGCTCTTATGCGGTTCGCGACTTCACGTTGCGCGCTGGCTATGCTTATGTCGACGCGAAGGTTGAGGCGTCGGGTTCGGCAGCCGCGCTGAATGGGTTAAGACCCGCACAAGTACCCCGCTATTTTGCCAATATTGGCGCAAGTTATGATGGCGAAGTGTTAAATGCTAACTTGAACGCGCGTTACGTCGGCAGTCAGTTTGAGGATGACACCAACAGCCGCCGCCTTGCGAGCGCGTTCACGCTCGATGCGGGAGTTGGTTATCGACTGGGAAAAAAATTCCGGCTTGAACTGCGCGGGGAAAATCTGTTCGATGCGAGGGTCGAAGCTGCGATCGGCAACGACGGCGTGATCGAGCGGGCAACCCCGCGCACTATTTGGGCAGGGATATCGGTAGAATATTGATGGCAAAGGCGACGCAAAAACTGACGTTGGCGGAATTTCTGCCCTATCAGTTGTCGATCACGTCGAATGCGGTGAGCGACCTAATCGCCCGTGCTTATCGCGGACGGTTTGCCTTAAAAGTGCCCGAATGGCGGTTGATGGCGGTCCTCGGCGAGCGCGCGTCAGCAACGCAGCGCGAATTGTGCGAGGCGACTGCGATGGATAAGGTGACCGTCAACCGTGCGTCGAAGGCTCTGGAAGATCGCGGGCTGATCGGCCGCGCGCCGAACGTCGCCGACGGACGCTCGCATCATCTGGCGCTCACGGACACCGGCCGCGAACTGTACGATCAGATCGTGCCGCTGGCGCTTTCGGTCGAAGCCGAACTCGAAAAGATATTGGGCAGCGGAGAAGCCAAGGCGCTGGAAGATATGCTCGCCCAATTGCGTGCGCGGGTCGCCGCACTCGGTTAAGGCGAAACCCCATATTGCCACTTGGCAAAAATGGTTTCATTTGATACTAAATTTTCAATCCTAGAACGACAAAAGGCAACGCCGACACATGACCGACTTGTTTGACAATCCCCTCGGCCTTGACGGCTTCGAGTTCGTCGAGTTCGCGTCGCCCGAAAAAGGTATACTGGAACCGGTGTTCGAAAGCATGGGTTTCACCCACATAGCGTCGCACCGCTCAAAGGACGTTCATCTCTGGCGGCAGGGTGAAATCAATTTGATCGCCAATTACGAACCGCGCAGTCCAGCCGCCTACTTCGCGGCCGAACATGGCGCGTCGGCGTGCGGCATGGCGTTTCGAGTGAAAGATGCTGCTAAAGCTTATGCTGAGGCACGAGAACGCGGCGCGGAGCCTGTCGAGAGCAAAACAGGCGTTATGGAACTCCGTATTCCCGCGATCAAAGGCATTGGCGGCGCGTTTATTTACCTTGTTGATCGCTATGCAACGCTCGATAATCCTCAAGCGCTGTCGATTTATGACATCGACTTCGAGTATCTGCCCGGTGTTGATCGAAATCCGGTCGGCGCGGGCTTTCAGAAAATCGACCATCTGACACACAATGTTTACGGCGGAAGGATGGCGCATTGGGCAAGCTGGTATGAGCGGATTTTCAACTTCCGGGAAATCCGCTTTTTCGACATTAAGGGCGAATACACCGGCCTCACGTCAAAGGCGATGACTGCACCCGATGGGAAGATACGTATTCCGTTGAACGAGGAAGGCAAAGCCGGCGGCGGTCAAATTGAAGAATATCTCCGTGCGTACAATGGCGAGGGTATCCAGCATATCGCACTGATCTGCGATGACCTCGTTGCTTGCTGGGACAATCTGCAGAAACTAGGCGTACCGTTTATGACTGCGCCGCCCGAAACTTATTACAAGATGCTCGAGGGCCGATTGCCAGGACATGGTGAGCCGGTCGAGCTGCTCCAGCAGCGCGGCATATTGCTCGACGGCAGCACAGAAGGGGGCCAGCCTAGGCTTCTGCTTCAAATCTTCGCGCAACCGCAAATCGGGCCAGTGTTCTTCGAATTCATCCAACGCCGCGGCGACGAAGGCTTTGGCGAAGGTAACTTCAAGGCTTTGTTCGAGAGCATCGAGCGCGACCAGATCGAACGCGGTGTGCTGGAGGTAGCGGAATGACTGTGCCATTTGCCACAAACGGCGTTCACCACGTCGCTTATCGTTGCAAGGACGCGAAAGAGACGGTGGATTGGTATGAGCGCGTGTTAGGATTTACATACACGACAGCCTTTGCAGAGGATTATGTGCCGTCGACGGGGGCCTATGACCCGTATATGCACATTTTTCTAGATTGCGGCGGTGGCAATGTGGTCGCGTTTTTCGAGCTTCCCAATCAGCCCGAAATGGGTCGAGACGAAATGACGCCGGCTTGGGTACAGCATCTGGCGTTCAAGGTCGCCGACTTTGAAACGCTGAAGGCCGCCAAGGCGTATATCGAGGCACAGGGTGTCGATGTGCTGGGGCCAACTTATCACGGCATATTCCGTTCAATCTATTTTTTCGACCCCAATGGTCACCGGCTGGAATTCGCGTGCGACATTGGCACTGACGAACAATTTGCCGAACTGAAAACTGTCGCGCCGTTGATGCTCGACGAATGGAACGAGACGAAAAAAGCGCCGAAGCATGCGGAGTGGTTGCACATCGATCCGGGTGGCGAATAAACCTGTCAGAACGATTCGATAGCTGCTTTGCCGACCTTGGGACTATCTGTTTTCGGCATCCGCGTTTCGAGCGCGCTCAGCCAGACGCCCGCCTTGTCACCGACAAATATTTGCGGTCTTGAGGGGAGCAGATTTTTGGAGCTTTCCCATTGTGAAATGAACGCCACAGCTTCGTCGGTCGCTTTATTGAAGGTCTGGGCCTTGCGAAGTCCGTTGTTGATGAGGGCATCGCCAAAAAAGGTCCAGTCATTTCCCGGCGCGCAACCGAATGACGTCCTGTTTGAAGCCGCCGCAGTTACGATGATACTGTTTTCGTTGGTAAGGAGTGGCAGGAAAATGCCCGAATAGCATGCCGACAATAATATCATTCTTCGTTCGAATCCCAGATCATCGAGCAAAGTCGCCAACCGGGAAGGAGCGATCATGCCGATGCCTTTTTCACCGTCACGATAGGCCAGACCGCTGTTGGGGTCGCCATGACTGGTCGTGAAGAGAATGAGCACATCCTCTTTGAGGTTCATTTTTGCCGCGACCGCCGCCAGCGCAGTTGCAAGATTCGAAGGCGAGCCTTGCGGAGTTCCGTTACTTTGATCGTCCGCGCCAGCCGCGAGCTGAATTACATGCCCGGTCGCGCTATAACGGCGGCTCAACACCTTGGCCGCTTCGCGAGCCTCGCGACCGAAAACGGGATCGGAATCAAGTCCGATAGACACCACATATGCGTCGATAAAACCGCTGCGCTGCGGCTGCAGCGCAGCGATTGCAGTGGCCAGCCGTTTATGTTGCGCAAGGTGCCAAGTAGCGCTCCGATTCTGCTCCATCGACCAACCATTTTTCGCGGCCTCGACTGGATCAAAGGCTTGTTGCCCCACGGCTGGATTAGTTGCCAGCATAACCAGCGCCAGAACTGTCGCTTTTAACCTTTTGCGCATGATGTCGTGCCTGCCCCCGCCATCGTTTTCCATGCCATAACATTAAGCTGACAGTATCAGTTGCCGCAACCCGAATGTGCGGGCATCATAGTTACAAAATTGAGAGGATGTTTATGAAACTTGCTTCGTTGAAATCAGGCCGTGACGGTCATCTGGTGGTCGTGTCGGAAGATCTGGCTTGGTACGCCGACGCCGCGCATATTGTGCCGACGTTGCAAGCCGCCTTGGACGATTGGGACAATATCGCGCCGCGACTGGAGGCACTCGCTACCGACCTTCAACATCGTGCCATCCCGCTTGAGCGTTTTCACGAGCATGATGCCGCCGCTCCATTGCCCCGCGCATATCAATGGACCGATGGTTCGGCCTATGTGAACCATGTCGAGCTGGTGAGGAAGGCAAGGGGGGCCGTCCTTCCCGAAAGCTTCTGGCACGACCCCTTGATGTATCAGGGCGGTTCGGACGAGTTTCTTGGCGCGCGTGATGACATATCGTTGGCCGACGAAAATTGGGGCTGCGATTTGGAGGCGGAGATTGCTGTTGTGACCGGGGATGTTCCGCGCGGCACATCCCCGAAGGATGCGTTATCCTACATAAGGTTGGTCGGGTTGGTGAACGACGTTTCGCTTCGCAATCTCATCCCGGCTGAACTGGAAAAAGGTTTTGGGTTCGTCCAGTCCAAACCGGCCAGCGCGCTGTCGCCGGTGTTCGTCACGCCGGAAAGCCTTGGAAGCTATTGGAATGGTGGCAAGCTGCATCGGACGCTGATGGTCGATCTCAACGGTGCACCGTTCGGCCGTGCAATCGCGTCGGATGATTGCACTTTCGACTTTGGCATATTGATCGCGCATCTTGCAAAAACCCGAAATTTGGGGGCAGGTTCAATTGTCGGATCCGGAACCGTATCGAACCGTGATGCCGGTGGCGGCCCCGGCAAGACTGTCGCACAGGGTGGATTGGGCTATAGCTGCATTGCCGAAGTACGAATGGTCGAAAAGATTCTGGGAGGTGAGATGAAAACACCATTCCTCAAAGACGGTGATATCGTGCGCATAGAGGTGCGAGACGAAGCTGGACACAGCATTTTCGGCGCAATCGAGCAGACTGTTCGCAAAGTCTAAACGCAAACAAAAAGGGCGGAGCCGCAGCCCCGCCCTAATGTTTGATTTTGCTTTGTTTACTTGATCAGGGCGTCCTTAATCGAGCAAGCCGCCGGGCCTAGAATAACAATGAAGAGCACCGGCAGAATGAACAGGATGAGCGGAATGGTCATGATCGCCGGCAGGCGGGCAGCCTTTTCCTCTGCACGCATCATGCGTTCGTTTCGGAACTCGGCTGACAAAACACGCAACGCTGAGGCCAGCGGGGTACCATATTTTTCGGTCTGGATCATGGTCGTAACCACGCCCTTGATCGAGTCTAAATTGACGCGGTAGGCCAAATTTTCGAATGCCATTCGCCGTTCGGTCAAGAAGCCTAGTTCAATTGCGGTTAACGCAAATTCGTCCCCAAGTTCTGGATAACCACGGCCCAGTTCTTTTGCTACCCGATTGAAAGACGTGTCGACGGTCAGACCCGCTTCTGCACAAATCACAAGCAGGTCGAGCGCATCCGGCAAACCTTTACGGATCAAATCAGTCCGCTTTGAAATCAAATTGCTGAGATAGATATCGGCGGCTTTGTAAGCAAAGATAGTTGATGCGGCAAACACCCCAAAACGCTTTAGCGGGCTCCAGTCGGCAAGGCCGCCCAGACCATAAATCCACAATGCTGCACCACCGCCAAATATGATTGGCAACACGAGCCGGCTGAAAATGACTGTGACGGCCAGTTCCTTGCGACGAATGCCGGCCTGTGCCAATTTTTGCTGAACGACTTTAACTTGGTCATCTTGCAACACCTGCAATTTCGACAGCATTTGCCGCATTTTATCAGTAGCTTCGGTCTTACGTACGAGCTTCGCGCGCTTTTTTGAGGTCGTCGCGGTAATTCCAGCCTTTAACTGTTCGCGCCGTTCACTTAGCGCTTTGACACGCTTCGCCATAGGGTCACGAACCGTAATCGCCGTGTAAATAGCAAACATTACCGCCGCAGTAGCAACGGCCGCCAGCATCGTTGCCACCCAAAGTACATCGACGCCTAAAAGTTGGGGTCCACCTGGATTTGTCATGTGCCTTGTTCCATCCCCGCCTTAAATCTCGAAGTTTACCATTTTTGCCATGATGAATGCGCCAATGCTCATCCAGACCATGCCAATAAGGCCAGCGACAATCAGTCGCTGTTCATAGAAGAAGCCCGCGAGATATTGCGGATTGACTGTCCAGACCATGCCGAAAACAAAAAATGGCAATGATCCTACGATGTAAGCCGACGCCTTTGATTCCGACGACATCGCCTTGATTTTCAGCTTCATCTGGGAACGCTTGCGCAACACATCAGCAAGATTTGCAAGTGTTTCGGCAAGGTTGCCGCCCGTCTCACGCTGGATTGCCAAGGTTATGACAAAAAACTGGAACTCTGCAGTTCCCAAACGATCCGCTGTGTCCTGCAAAGCGTCTTCCATCGACTTACCGATTTTAATTTTCTCGGTTACCATTTTAAATTCTTCGCCGACAGTCCCTGGGATCTCCTTCGCAACCACACCCAGTGTTTCGCTTACGGGAAGTCCGGATTTCAAACCACGGACCAGTAATTCAATCGCATCCGGAAAATTGGAGGTAAAGTTTTTAAGCCGCTTGCCGATCAGGAAACTGATGACAATATGCGGCAAACCCGCGCCAAGCAAAAGTCCTCCGAACAGCGCAAGATACATCGGCGCACCCTTGAGCCAAAGCATCGCCATTATCACGAACGCAATTCCGCCCGATGCATATAAATATTGCTGCATTGTCCATTTTTTGCCGGTTTGCTGTATTCGCAGGCGAAGCCGATCGGCTCGGCTCATATTTTGACCGTCGGTAAACACCAAAGGTCTGCGAGCAGCAACAGCCTTGCGCATCTGCTGCTCAACGCGCGCGTCGGCACTGTCGGAATGGCGAAACTTGACGACACTTAGACGCCGCGTCGTCGCTTTGCCAACATTTGGTCCTGCGAACGCCAGCGCCAGAAGTGCAAGGACGACGATAAAACCTGCAGCAAGTATTAATGTTTGCATGACATTCCGCTCTGGTTCGTTTCAAAACTATCAGAAAATATTGATTTTCCGAAAGTTTGGAGTGTTTACTTCTTGGCCATCAGGGATTTAAATCCTCCGAAGACGGATTTTTTGGATTTCGGTTCTTGAGCCGTCTCTTCAATCGCCTCGGCGGCCGTTCCCGCGATCATGTCGGCCAAGGTGACCAAGCCGGCTGACACTTTGCTGCCCTTAACGGCGACAACCATTGGTTGACCCAGTTTTGCAGCTTGCGAAGCCGATTTGGAATCAAGCGGCAACATCAGATCGATCTTACGTTCGATCGTGCTTTCGAAATCCTTTTTGGAAATTTCAAGCACAGCCGACTGAACCTTGTTCGCCACGACTATCGTTTTGCAATGCGGTGCATTCTGCTTCAGCCATGCCAGCACGCGGATAGTATCACGCGCCGCAGCAAGCGATAATTCTGTCGTTACCACCGCGACATTTACGTCTTGCATCAAATGCGGATACGCAATCAGCATGCTGCGTGGCAGATCGATAACCGTATTGTCGAAAGCTGACTTGAACTCTTCCTGCAACTGATAAAACGCGCTGCCATCAGTCAGAACCGGGCTACTCATTGGAGCTTCGGCCGACAGGATCGATAGCTTGTCGTTGGCTTTGATCATTGCGCGTTCGATGAACAGCCCATCAATGCGACTGGGATTATCAATTGCATCGGTCAAACCGCGACCGGGCTCAAGATCCATCGCCAAAGCTGCGGTCCCGAAATGCACATCGAGGTCAAGAAAGCCTGTCTGGTGGCCTTGCAATTGCGAAAAAGTCCATGCCAGAGACGATGCGATCAAAGATGCCCCGGCACCACCGCGCGTTCCAATAACTGCGGTAGAAACATGCATGCGATCCGCGTTGCCGTCGTCATGCTTTGGTGCATTCAAAATGGTTTGCGCATTCGCAAATGAATCGCGCAATGCGTCTGGGCTGAGTGGCTTCAACAGATAATCCTGAAGGCCCGACATCAGAAGATCGCGATAAAGACGGACGTCATTCACCTGACCAACCGCAATAACGATTGTGCCGGGCTCGCAGACCTCTGCCAAACTGTTAATGTCGGAAATCGGATCACCCGATTCCGATAAGTCAACGAGCAGGATTTGCGGGCTGGCCGAAACCGACAAAGATTGGATGGCGTTGCGCAATCCACCCTTGTAAGCCTTTTCCTGACTCCAGCCCATTTCCTCGCAAACGCCCCGAACAACATCAAGCGTCAAGTCGTCGCAAAGATAAGCATTAATAGGGTCGCGGGTGCCCGCAACGCCCGATTTCCAAGGAGCGTTCATCAGTTACCTCCGGTCTTGGCGCGGTATGTATCTACCGCTTTTTTGCCGCTGTTTGTGTCCAGTTTCTGGTTTTCCCGGCCGCGAACTAGATCTTCAGGATCGGCGACCATGGCCGCCAAATTGCTGTTGGTCGCGCAACCGAAATTGCTGTGGTTGCTCGCGTTATAATTCCGGTCATGGTCGGTGCTCCAGTCGGGGCAGGATGGGACCGAAGCCTTGGACTGCGTAACAACAACGCGCAGGGTGCCGGGTGCGATCTGGCCCGGTGTAACCGGGGCCACGTCCTGGAGCAGGATGCCACGCTCAGCGGCAATCTTTGCGACCGTCGCGGTTGTGGATGTGCTGGAGTAACCAGCGCCATAGTCAATGGCGACGCGATCGCCATAGCCAAGTCGTAGCGCATCGAACCAGTCCGCGAGACGGACCTGCTCGGCCGCATCGATGCCAGTGCCATCGCTGGCAATGTCAATTTCATAAGTTGTTCGTTCGACAACCGGCTGGTGAACCGAATACATCGATGTATTGGTCGTTCCCAACGAATTTGCGCCGCATCCTGCCAGTGAGATACTGGCTGCTGCGGCGATCAGGAATTTTGTATTACGCATTTTCTGTCTCCTGAACTGGCGATCAATGGTCAAAGCTGAAACCGGGACCGGCAACAGCGACTTGAGTAGATCCTTTGCCGGGTTTGGCAGGAATGGCAGGTGCAGCGTCACTCACTGACCCCATTGCCGGGCCATTGGATGGTGCCGGTGTCACCGAAGGCAAAGGCCGTTCCATGCTCTTCGTCTTGTCGGTGGCCTTCCCGAAAACGATGCGCTGGGCGTCATCGATCGAATGAATACCATCCGTCGGCAGCTTTATCTGGCCATCGGAAACCGGCTTAACAAGATAAGGTGTGATGACAATCATGAGCTCGGTTTCGTTGCGCCGCCACCCGTTCGACTTGAACAATGCTCCCAGCACCGGCACATCGCCAAGACCCGGTGTTTTGTCGACAGAGCTGCTCAATTGGTTGTTGAGCAAGCCAGCAATCATCATGCTCTGACCCGAACCAAGCTCGACGGTTGTTTCCGCCATGCGCGTCGTTGTAGCCGGAATTTCGAGACCGCCGATACGCACAGCGCCTTGCGATGAAATGTCCGAAACCTCCGAGCGCACCCGAAGCGAAATTCTGCCGTCTGACAAAACGACCGGCGTGTAAGTCAAATTCACACCATAGGTTTTGTACTCCACGGAGGTGCCATTGTTTGACGAGGTTACAATTGGAAACGAACCGCCGGCAAGAAACTCGGCGGTTTCGCCTGACACGGTGGTCAGATTTGGACTTGCGAGAGTTGAAGTTAGGCCTGCGCGCTCGGACATGTCGAAGGCAGCTTCCACATCGACACCAAATAAACGGCCAATTCCAGCTATAACATTGGATCCTGCAGGGAGCGTTACCGCGCCGCCAGCACTTATATCACGTCCGCGACCAATCCCGAAAAAGTACGGTTGACCAGCGCTGTCAACGCCACTGTCTGTCCCGCGCAAATTTCCTGTTATTTCCTTGGAAAGCGTCCTAGATACCTCTGCTACGCGAACCTGCAGATTGATCTGCAATGGTGTCGTATTTTTCAGTCGGCTGATCACCTTGGTACCGCCAGTGAAGGTTTTTACCAGCTCTTCGGCCTCTGCCGCATCCTCAGGCTGGGCGACCGTCCCGGTTAACAGGACAACTCCATTCATCGTCGTTACTTTAATGTCGGCATCAGGCATCGCAAGCGACAGCATCTGACCTACCGAGTCAAGATTGTTGCCGACCCGTACGACTGTGGAATACACCGTGCGCCCAGCAGCGTCTGTCGCATAGACATTCGTCTCCCCCGGACCTTTGCCCAGAATATAGATTTGCCGACCCGATTTGACTTCGACATCTGCAATAGCCGGGTCTGAAACCACCACGTCGGTTATTGTCGAACCAAGATTTACCTGCTGGCCACGTCCGATTGAAAGAACGATAACTTTGCCATCCTTTGCGGCTTGGGCTGTTGCCGGAGCGGGTAGCGCAACGAGCGCGGTGGTTCCTGTTGCGGCGGCCAGGATGGCTGCTGCAAAGCCTGATTTGATTTTCTGAAAATGTGCCATGTGATTATCTCCGGCTAACGTCGACTTCGGTCACAGCACCGCCGCGCGAAACGCGGACAACAGGACCCTTCATGATTTTCTCGACTTGCTTTTGTGTCCGCACAGATTCGGCAGCAATCGCGAGTGGCGTTTGTGCAGGTATGGTGCTCCGCTGGAAGCGCGATACGTCACCGCCGGTTGCATAGCTGCTTTTGCCTGCGGTCGGACGCTGGGCAACCGAACGAACGATGGCCTGCTCTTCTTCCGCAGTAGCTCCTGCTGGTATGGTTAGCTCTCCCGATGCAAGTGCCTGCTCGAGTTCCGCGGCATTGTCAGCAAGTGCGCGAAGCGACAGGCTAATCGTGCCGATCGACTGTGCAACAGTGATTTTTTCAGCAATGCGGGGTGTGGCCTCAAGCGTAACAAGCTTATATTCTGCGACGATAGTATTGCCTTTTTCATCAACTGTTGGCTGGGCCCGTTGGTCAGTCGCAAGTACCCGAAGGTTGCGAATAATCGTTTCCGAAACCTTCAGGGGAGGGCCGACATTGGCGGAGACGTTTTGTGTCAGCACCAGATCGACGCGGTCACCGGGAAAAACGAAGCCTGCAACACCGGTCAAAGATGAAACCGGAACGGTGATAGCGCGCATGCCCGGTCCAAGTGCTGCAGCGAGAAAGCCACGATCACCTGGTTTAACCAGCGAACCTTGAGTGATCGGCTGTCCGGCTGTTACTGCGGAACGAACAACCGTCCCAACAAGAGCTTCCTGCGAACTGCCTTCAGTTCCCTCAATGAAATAGGCTTCCTCGACCAATTCTTTCGGCCAAGGCTGATAGCGAAAGCTTTCAGGCGTGATGATCGTGCCGACCTGCAATGCCTTGGTTGCAACGAGCACCTTTGGCCCAGTCGGTACCACGGGCGCTGCAGCAGCCTGCGGCGCGGCCGCCCCGTTAAACATGCTGCGCGCCATGAAGGCAGTAATGGCTGCTATCAAAAGCGCGGCCACCAGCAATATGACTTTTTTCCTATCCATGACGAACTGTCCCCTGAAAGGTCCCCTGAGTGAAGAATGCTATTTCACGTAAAATGGTTAAAAATCCGTTCACCGGCTATCCAGAGCCCGGCGAGGGAGATCGCGACGCCGTATGGGATGCGGGCTTGTCCATCTCGTTGTTTTTGCTTGTGAATGATGACAAATATGATGGTTACCAGCGCGCCCAAGATGGATGCATAAAGAATGAGTCTGATGACATCGATCCACTCAAACCAAAGCGCCAAAGCCGCGAAAAGCTTGACGTCCCCGCCTCCCATCGCACCAAAACGAAACGCAATGGCAAAGAATATGAGCGTCAGCGCAGCGGTCAGCAAATGGATGCCGATCGCGGGTAGTGTAAAGCCGCCCGTCGCATACCAATACAAAGGCGCGGTCATTGCAATAGGTAGAGTTATCTTATTGAAAATAAGACGATATCTAATATCGGTATAAATGGACACCAATAGCGCAATTGCCAATCCACCAAGGGTCAAGTAAATGAAAATGTCTCTGGTCATTTGCTATGCATTAACCATCAAAGCTTGCTAAAAGGTAACCATGCGCGCTCCCAATTCGACGATGAACCGACGCGCCATTCCGGTGGATGCCATTGAGGGCATGTGGCACGCGGTGGATGGATGGCCGATCAGGCGCATCGACTGGAACGGTGCTGAGGCGGCGCGCGGATCAATGCTATTCTTGCCCGGACGCGGCGACCATTATGAGAAATATCTGGAGACACTGGCTGATTTTGCAGCGCAAGGCTGGCACGTAACAGCAATAGACTGGCGCGGGCAGGGTGGTTCGGGTCGGTTGCTAGAGGATGCTCAAGTCGGGCATATCGACGATTTTTCGACATGGATTTCCGATTTGCGCGCCTTCTGGGCGAAGTGGACTGCGGAAACGCCCGGCCCACATGTCGTACTGGCGCACAGTATGGGGGGGCATCTGGCGATGCGGGCATTGGCCGAGAAGGCAATCGACCCGGTAGCAGTAGCAATGAGTGCGCCGATGCTGGGTATTCAGACCGCCGGGTTGCCGCTTGGCCTGAATCACGCATTTGCAAAGTTGATGTGTAAAATCGGTCGACGAAATTTCGCCGCCTGGAAAGCAAGTGAAAAGCCAATGTCGCCGATGAACTTTCGGGAGAAAATCCTTACGCATGACGATAATCGCTACCAGGATGAGATTGCATGGTGGCAATTGCGGCCTCAGGTTAAATTAGGCCCGCCAAGCTGGCATTGGGTCGAGCGCGCAATCGCCTCGATGCGGATTCTCGATGAACCGGGACGGCTCGAAGCGGTGCAGACCCCTATATTGTTAATGGCGACAACTGCAGACCAGTTGGTTAGCACGCCGCGCATCATCAAAGACAGCAAACGACTGCCACATGCCGAAACGCTCATATTCGGTAAGGAAGCGGCGCATGAGTTGTTGCGTGAAGCCGATGGTGTGCGCAACCAATGTCTTGACCGCATCACTGCGTTCCTGGACAAACACGCACCAGCGAAATGAACGACTTTGACGTTGCCATTATCGGTGCCGGTATCGCCGGAGCCAGCCTTGCAGCAGAAATTTCGGCATACCGTTCGGTTGTGCTGATAGAGGCGGAGGCTCATCCAGGTTATCACTCGACTGGCAGATCCGCAGCGTTTTGGGACGAATGCTATGGTGGCCCGGACGTTCAGCCGCTGACGACGGCGTCGGGGCCTTTTCTTGCTGATCCTCCCAAGGAATTCCATGACGGGCCGCTGATGCATCCGCGCGGCGCATTACATGTCGGCACCGATGGGCAACAAATGCTTGCAACCGATATGATCGGCGAATTTGCGGCAAGTGGGGTTGCAATTTTCGCTGCCAACCGGCTTTTTCTGAAAAGCAAAGTACCTGGAATCCGCATTGATTGGACCTGCGGACTGTGGGAACCCGACTGTTCCGATATCGATGTCGGCGCATTGCACGGCGCATATTTGAGACTTGCGAAAAGGAACGGCGTCGAACTGCGCTGTAATAGCCGGTTGGCAGATGCCAAATGGCGAGGTGGGCGCTGGCAAATCGCCGCGGGAAACGTCAATTGCTCTGCGGCAATTTTGGTAAATGCAGCAGGCGCGTGGGCCGACGAGGTAGCAAATTTGGCAAGCGTGAGCGCGCTTGGCATACAGCCTTATCGACGTACGATAGCACAGTTGATCGTTGAACCTGCCGTATCGGTTGATTTGCCGTTGGTCATCGGTCTGGACGGCAGTTTCTATTTCAAACCCGATACCGGTGGACGGCTTTGGCTCAGCCCGCATGATGAAACCTCGACACCAGCCTGTGATGCAGCTCCAGAGGAGCTTGATGTTGCTATCGCGATTGACCGGCTTCAACAGGTTGTCGATTGGAATATCATGCGGGTCGAGCATAAATGGGCAGGTTTGCGGAGTTTCGCGCCTGATCGCCTGCCGGTGATTGGCCGCGATCCTGCGAATGAAGCGTTCTTTTGGCTAGCAGGACAAGGTGGCTTCGGCATCCAGACCGCGCCCGCCGCGGCAAAACTGGCTTTAGCTTTGCTAGAAGAAGGACTGGCAGTGCCCGATGGCGTCGATGCTAGCCGCTATTCGCCCGCAAGACTTCACTGATAGCCAAATTTACTTGCGCGATCCGAGGCAGTTGTTAGCTTGCAAAGCGGTTTCTAGGACCGGCAATGAGGAGGCATTCATGGCGCATTATTTCGAGATCAAGAAAAACAAGAAAGGCGAGCATGTCGCCTATTTCAAATATAACAGCGAAGCGATTTTCTGGACCGAAGGCTATTCGAGCAAGGCGGGTGCCAAGAAAGCAATCGAATCAATCCTGAAAAATGGTCCCACCGCGGAGGTCCGCGACGCCGAATAAGGATTAAATCGCGCGGGCCGCTTCTGCAGCATCGCTGGCAAGGCGGTCTGCGCGTTCGTTTTCGATATGGCCATCATGGCCTTTGACCCAAATCCATTCAATCTGATGCTTTGCTGCTGCCTCGATCAGGTCGTGCCATAGGTCGGCATTACGGACCGGCTGCTTCGATGCATTCTTCCAGCCGTTGCGCTGCCATCCGTGCACCCATTTCGTGATGCCTTCGAGGACATATTTGCTGTCGGTGTGCAATTTGACCTCACAGGGTTCGATCAAGATATTCAGCGCCTGGATCGCCGCCCACATTTCCATGCGGTTGTTGGTCGTAT
The DNA here is from genome assembly GCA_031370535.1 of Sphingomonadales bacterium. Taxonomy (GTDB): domain Bacteria; phylum Pseudomonadota; class Alphaproteobacteria; order Sphingomonadales; family Sphingomonadaceae; genus Sphingorhabdus_B. The sequence goes on from JANMQN010000180.1 coordinate 17,320, forward strand.
CGGGATCGCCGCCCGAAATTTCCTTTTCATATTTGCCATAGCGGATAACCGCACCCCAGCCGCCCGGACCAGGATTGCCCTTGCATGCGCCATCGGTGAATATCTCGACAGTCTTCAATTTATGTGCCCCATGATGTCCGCGATATTTGCGTCGTCGCTGTAAAAATCGAGCCTTCGCAAAAAAGCCAGCGGGGCTTTCCGCGTGACCAGCGCATTGGCTGGCGTATTTATCCAATCGTAACAGCGTGTAAGCAGAAAACGCAAGCATGCACCCCGCAAAAGCGTCGCAAACGCGTCCCGCGTTGGGACATTGATTGAAAATGCGGAGGCATAGCCTGCTAGCAGAGCCGAACTCAATCCACCTTTAAAACTGCTGCCATCATTGCTGAAGCACCATGCGCTGTGCGTTACCGCAAGATCATATCCTGTGGCGTCCGTGCAGGCGAAATAGAAATCAATGAGGCCGGTGACATCATTCCCAAGCATCAACACATTGTCAGGGAACAGGTCGGCATGAATCGCAGAGCGCGGCAAATCATGTGGCCAATGTGTTTCGAGATAGTTGCATTCTTGCGCAACGCGCTCGGCCAGACCGGATTGAATGCCGTCAAGCCCGGCAGCGGTACAACTGTCCGCTAGCGGGCGCCAGGCCGTCACGCCAAGTCTGTTTGGCCGAAGCTCTCCAAAATTATTTAGCGCCGCGTGCATTTGCCCCAATGCGGCACCGGTTGATCTGGTTTGCGCAGCCGTCGGCGTTGTAACCGAAACGCCCTGAAGGAATTCGATTAGGCAGGCGGGGCGACTGGCAATTTCCTGCAACCATTGGCCGTCACGGTCCGCGATAAAGCGCGGTACCTTGCAGCCTGCCTCATGCAAATGTTTTAGCAAAGCATAGAAAAAAGGCAGATCTGCAGGGTCGACGCGGTTTTCATATAAGGTCAGGATGTACTTGGCTTTGGTGGTTTCCACGAAGAAGTTGCTGTTCTCAACGCCCTCTGCGATGCCCTTGAGCGCGATCAATTCGCCCGCGTCATATTTTGCCAACAGCGCGGAAACTTGCTCCGGCCCCAATTGGGTATAAACGGCCAAATCAGGCGGCCGCGCCGGCCAGTTCGCGCGGCAATTTGAAGGTTATGCTCTCTTCTGCGGTTGTTACCTGCTGCTCGTCGAGTTCGAAATGCCCCGCGAGCGCGTCGATGATCTCGCGTACCAATACTTCAGGGGCGGAAGCACCGGCTGTAAGACCAAGCGTTTCGACGCCATCAAACCAGTTCATGCTGATGTCTTCTGCGCGTTGAACCAAATACGCCTGTGTGCCGGCGCGCGCCGCAACTTCCACCAGTCGGAGCGAGTTCGAGCTATTGGGTGCGCCGATTACTAAAACGAGACCGCACTCGTGCGCAATGGCTTTGACTGCGTCTTGCCGGTTAGACGTGGCGTAACAAATGTCTTCGCCTTTCGGTCCAACAATTGACGGAAAA
>JANMQN010000008.1:0-2706 GCA_031370535.1 Sphingomonadales bacterium
GCGCGCAATTGCATGTCGCGCGCCGGCGACTTTCCATCGTTTGCGATCTGCAACTGCCCCTGCACAGTCAGGTTGGTGAAGCTGATCGTGGCCTTTTCCGGCACGAACAGGATCGAAACATCACCTGACATTTGAGCTGATTTTTGTACCGGGACCGGCGCGGTGGCTGGCGGCAGCACAGGCTCTTCGTGAAGCTTTGCTGGCGGGGAGGCCGGAGTGCTATGGCGGGGGTCTGCCGCTTTAATTTCGTCAGGCCGATCTGGAATGACCTCGACTGACTGCGAATTGTCGCGTCTGCGGCGCCGCAACATGTACGCGAGAAAGCCGAATACTGACAATGCCAGGATGATGCCAGCAACGAGAGGCAAATTCCAGAATGTCGCTTTTTCCGTTGCCGAGGGGATAAGTGGCGCTTGGTCAAGGTTCGGTTGTGGGGCAACGGACGAATCAACCGCCGCCTCGGGTTCGATTGCCGCGGTTGCTTGCCGATCGGGCGCTGGCACGTCGCTGCGTGACGACGCGGTATCGGGTGATGGCTGGGTTGCTTCCTGTCGCCGCTGGCGTACCGGACTTGGCGACGGACGGTCCGTCTCGGGCGGGGTGCGCGCTTCAGGTAGCGTGACTGCCGGCTCCTGAGGCGCAGTTTGCTGCGGTGTAGGTTGGGGCGGCGTTTGTTCGCGCGGTTGATCAAGCCTGAAATCGCGAAGCTCCGGGGGCGTTTCGGGAGCCACGTCCTGCGCCGTTGCGGGAGCAGCGATGAAAGCCACGCTTAAATTTGCAAAAGACAGCAATAATGCTGCGAAAAAACGCATGTCGACCCTCGCCTTGGTTGGTGTCCTCATTGCCAAATCTACTGAACGCGCGATGAATGGAAGGCTTTTATCATATGACCCGTTTGCTTCGCATGACGAAGGGTCTAAACGCGGTCCATGACTGACCAACCGAACACGAAATTTCTGGGCGCGCAAAGCGAGCTTCCCGGATCGCCCGAGCAAGCGCAGCTGGATTATGTTCCTAATCCCCGTCCCGGGGCGCTGTATCTGGCGCGTTTTGCGGTGCCCGAATTCACCTCGCTTTGCCCGGTAACCGGCCAGCCTGATTTTGCGCACCTGGTTATTGATTACGCGCCCGATGCGACCATTGTAGAATCAAAATCGCTCAAGCTTTTTCTCGGATCGTTCCGCAATCATGCAGCATTCCACGAAGACTGCACCGTCGGCATCGGTTTGCGGCTTTTTGGCGAAATGCAGCCGCACTGGCTTCGCATCGGCGGCTACTGGTATCCGCGCGGCGGCATTCCGATTGACGTGTTCTGGCAGTCGGGCGAGCCACCCAAGGGGCTGTGGCTTCCCGATCAGGGCGTTGCGCCTTATCGCGGGCGCGGCTGACTATTTGAACAAGCTACCCAATATTCCGCGAACCAGGGACTTGCCGAACGAACCGGCCAGTTGACGCCCTGCCGAAGTTGCCGCCGAGCGCGCGGCGGACTGAATCATCTTGTCGGCCATACTGGGTTTGGCAGCTTCGCGTGCAGCGGCGGCTTGTTGGCGCGCCAGTTCCTTTGCTGCTGCCGCATCGGCTTTGGCTTGCGCTTTGGCGGCGATCGCTGCCTGCTTGTCGGCTTCAACTTCGGCCTTTGCTTCGTCCGCGGCCGCCGCAGCCTGAGCGCCTTTGGCAAGAAGGATTTCCTCTGCCGATTCGCGATCGATCAGCGTGTCATATTTATCGCCAATGGCATCGGTCTGGATCATGATCCCACGCTCTTGCGGCGTAAGCGGACCTACACGGCTGGCGGGTGCCTTTATAAGCGTGCGCTGCACAATCGACGGCGAACCGTCGGGTTGTAGCAATGACACCAGCGCCTCGCCAATTTTAAGCTCGGTAATGACCTGCGCGACATCAAGGTCGGGATTGGGGCGGAAGGTTTCTGCGGCCGACTTCACGGCTTGCTGATCCCGAGGTGTGAATGCGTTAAGCTTGTGCTGGATGCGGTTGTTAAGCTGTGCAGCGACCGTGTCGGGTATATCGATGGGATTTTGTGTGATGAAATACACGCCGACGCCCTTCGAGCGGATGAGGCGCACGACCTGTTCGATTTTCTCGTGCAATGCCTTGGGAGCATCGTTGAACAGCAGATGCGCCTCGTCAAAAAAGAAAACCAGTTTGGGCTTGTCGGGGTCGCCGATCTCCGGAAGATTTTCGAACAACTCCGACAGCAGCCAAAGCAGGAAAGTCGAGTACAGCTTTGGACTGGACATCAATTTGTCGGCAGCGAGAATGTTGACTACGCCCCTGCCACTGTCGTCCGTTACGATGAAATCATCGAGCTCGAGTGAAGGTTCGCCGAAGAAATGTTGGCCACCCTGACTGCGGAGTTGAAGCAAGGATCGCTGGATACTGCCGACGGATTGTTTCGAAATATTGCCATATTCGAGAGTCAGTTCCTCTGCGCGCTCGCCGCAATTGACCAGCATCGCCTGCAAGTCGTCGAGGTCGAGCATCAAGAGGCCGTCCTTGTCAGCAACATGGAACGCGATGGTCAGCACGCCTTCCTGAACCTCGTTAAGGTCCAAGAGCCGCGACAACAATAAAGGCCCCATTTCGGATACGGTGGTGCGGATCGGGTGGCCCTGCTCTCCGAAAAGGTCCCAGAACTGCGTGGGATTATCCCTGTACGCCCAATCGCTCTGGCCAATCTCGGCTGCG
>JANMQN010000027.1:0-10808 GCA_031370535.1 Sphingomonadales bacterium
TCGAGTGAAAGCTCTTTGGTCACATCCTTCATCACTTGCTCCGACAGTTCCGGCACCGTGATTTCAGGCAGCAACGAGGCATCGATAGACTTTGCAGCCTCGTTATCGACCATCTTACAGCTTGAAGTAAGCGCCAAAGCAGAGAGGAGAGCAAAGGTCAGAATGCGCATTTTATGTCCCTATATCGTTTTGTTCGGCGTACTATCAGGCCAAGTCGGCATGCCAAAATGAAAAAGCTGAGCCTGACCGAGGTGTATAGCTTTGGTACTGGCAAAAAGTCTCGTTTGTAAATTCAGGATGCTGACGCTGGACGTTGTGGGGTAGGTGGCCGAAAATTGGCTTTTCGCCATGGAGGATCCGCGATTTCATCCGTGCGCTGTGTAACGCCGTTAAGGTAGCCAAAATATGAGGCAATCAAGCGATCCCCCGGCTCAGTTATCGCGTTGCGCCCGTGCATAAAACGGCTGTTGTCGAGGATGAGAATATCGCCGGTTTGCCATTCTGTGCCGAACGTAATCGGGTCGGCTGCGTCTTGAATAGCGTCAACAACCCAGTCGGGCACAACGTTTCCGTCTTCAAAAAGCGGTATCCTGTCGACTCGCAAATAGTAACGCGCAAATAGCAAGAAATTGCCAAAAGCCAGATCGTCGCTCAACAATGTTTTGTGCAGAGCAGGGTAAGAAAAATAGCGAATAATCTGCGATTCAAATCGGCGGAACCGGTAGGGACATTGCGGTGGCGGGTTGGCCAGTGTCGCGTCGGTCGGCTGTGACGTGCCGAGCCAGTACTGAAGGATCGGCGGAGGTGCCGGCTGAATGTAAAGCAGCGACCGGTTCTCGAGCGCGGCGCGCACTTTTGCTGGCAAACGCCTCAAAAGTTCGACACCATCGCAAAAGGTCGTTTCGCCCCCCTCGCTTGGGGCATCGATGCAGCAGAAGAAACAGATGTCTGGTTTCCAGGGCTCGCGGGACAATTCAGGATGAAGCGGAAATGGTTCGCTGCCGAGATTTACCGACTGGATATTGTTTTCGCCATCAAGAACAAGCCGGTTTGGACTTTCGTTGAAAACCGACACGGTGCACAATGTTTTGGCAAAAGCGTTGAATGCCGGAATATTTGGCGCGTAACCGCGCACCAGCACTGCTGTGTCACGCAAATGTTCAATAATCAGCGGCGCGCTGACCGCCTCCAGGGTTTCACCAGCGGTAGCCTGGACCAGCGTAAGCGGACGATCAGCGTAAGGGTTGGAAACTTCCGGCATTGCCCATCTAGGCGACCGTCCCCGACATTGCTACACCCTCGAACATGCAACAAATAGAAATTTCGGACCTGCTCCATAATCCTGATTTTTATTTGTTCGGGTGGGAAAACGGCCACGCGCTGTTTCTGAATATGAATAGGGAGAGTTACGCCAGCTCAATATTTTTTGACGACCGGATAACGCCCGTGAATGATGATGTCGTCCGTGTCCCGCTGGCACCTTTGCTCGCCGCCGTCTCGCAAACGAGCGCAACCAGCCAAGGTGTAGGATGGATATTCCACATGGCACATACAGGGTCGACGTTGTTAGCACGCGCGCTGGATCGGCCCAGCAAAAACCTTGTGATCCGCGAGCCGCTGTTCTTGCGTATGCTGGGCGTCGAGGCAGGTGCTCAACACCGGATTACGCCCGACTGGAATCAGCTCTTACAGCTTGCGACCGTGATGCTCGGCAAGCGTTATCCCAAAGATGAGGCTGTTATTGTAAAAGCGAATGTCCCGGTGAACGGGATCATATCCGATCTGCTCGCCAAATCATCGCAGCCAAAGGCGCTATTGCTTCATTTTGGCTTGGAAGATTATCTGACCGCAATTTTGCGAAGTCCAAACCACCGCAATTGGGTCGAACACATCTTCTCCGAATTGCAACTTGGAACGCATCCTGAATCGGGGCCGCCTACCGAACTACAAAACGCTGAAAAGGCCGCTGCTTTGTGGCTGTTCCAGATACGGATATACGCTGATGCGCTCGCTGCAAATCCCGGCGTTCGCAGCCTTGATGCAAATGTCTTGTTCGACGAACCATTGTTGTGCCTGAAGGCAGCATCTGATTATTTTGGGTGTCCGATTGATCACGAAGAGGCGCGGAGCATTGTATCTGGAGACCTATTCTCCACTTACTCAAAAAATCCGAATGCGGCATTTGATAACGCCCGCCGAAAAGAGCGCGTTGCCGAAACCCGCTTCGCCTTGGCAGATGAGTTCAAATTGGCCCGAAGCTGGGTCGAATTGCGAACTGCCATTTCGCCACTGCCTGGCCGGCTGGCACAGCCATTATGCAGCGAAAATTCGGCTCTGCTATGACAAACCCAAACAAAAAAGGCGGCCCAGCAGGACCGCCTTTTTATTTTGGCTGAAAAACCAGATTAGCGCGAATAGAATTCGACCACCAGATTTGGTTCCATCTTAACCGGGTAGGGCACTTCGTCGAGCGTAGGGATGCGCGCGAAGGTTACTTTGTCGTTGCCATCGACGGCAACATATTCGGGAATGTCGCGCTCGGCGAGGCCTTGCGCTTCAATAACAAGCGCCATTTCCTTTGCCTTGTTGCCGAGGCTGATGACGTCGCCTACTGCAACCTGGCGGCTAGCGATATTGCACTTCACGCCGTTGACGCGAATATGACCATGGCTAACGATCTGGCGCGCAGCGAAAATTGTTGGTGCAAACTTTGCGCGATAAACAATCATGTCCAAGCGGCGTTCGAGCAGACCGATGAGGTTCTGCGATGTATCGCCCTTCATGTTGCTGGCTTCCTGATAAGCACGCTTGAACTGCTTTTCGGTTACGTCGCCATAATAGCCCTTGAGCTTCTGCTTGGCGCGCAACTGAATGCCGTAGTCAGACAGCTTGCCCTTGCGGCGCTGACCGTGCTGGCCGGGGCCATATTCACGCTTGTTTACAGGTGACTTCGGGCGACCCCAGATGTTTTCACCCATCCGGCGGTCAAGTTTATACTTCGAGCTTGTGCGCTTCGACATTTAGTGTCTCCAATTTGCTGACAACGTTATTCCCGGTACCGCGCGACCTATGCAGAATAGGCCGGACACCTGCTTCACCGGGGTGCAGGGTCAATTGCGAAGGCGCGCCTATGGCTGCATCGGGGCGATAAGTCAACATCCGGCTCGACTTTGTGTGTGTCGAACTTTAAAGGCGCAGCCATGTTAAGCCGAACATCAGCAAAAAGCCCCGAAGATTGTGCCAATATGCCCGAAGTAAGGGCGGGTGTGGATGCAATCGATGCTGCGCTGATGGAGTTATTTGCCCAGCGCTTTGCCTATATGGATGCTGCGGCGCGGATCAAAACCGACCGCAGTGCCGTTAGAGATGAAGCTCGGAAACGAGAAGTCATCGAAAACGCAGTCGCACGCGCTAAAGAACTGGGCGTGCCGGTCCCTCTCATCCAGAGTTTTTGGGATCAACTTGTTGAAACTTCAATAGCATATGAGTTTGCCCGTTGGGACGACATCCGGAACGCAGAAGTTTAGTCAACTTCCCGGCGGTGCTTGGCCAGTGTCGTCAAAACGCCCCGCAATGTTCTTACTTCCAGCGCATTCCATGCGGGCTTCGTAAGCAAGTTACGCAGCGTTCGCCGCGTAACAGGAGCGCGGTCAATCGGCCTGAAATAACCAAGCGGTTCCAACATTTCATCGAGCTGCGTAATCAGTCCGTCCAATTCGAACTGCGAGGCCGGAGGATCAAGATCAGTTTTCGGGGGACTGGCGAGTGACTGCGACTTCGACCATTCATAAGCGCACAGGATGACGGCTTGTGCCAAATTGAGCGAGCCGAATTCGGGATTAATCGGCACAGTGATAATCGCCCGGGCAACCGTGACCTCATCGCTTTCAAGGCCAGAGCGCTCGGCGCCAAAAAGAATTGCACTACGCCCTTTATTCTGGAGGACTTCCGAAGCCGCGGCCTCGGGCGTAATGACCGGTTTGGTAACGCCACGTTTGCGGACCGTCGTGGCGTAAATATTGCTGATATCGGCAGTGGCGTCTGCGAGAGTATCAAAGACTTGCGCATTGGCGAGCACGACATCTGCACCAGAAGCTGCGGGTCCAGCCGACGAGTTGGGCCAGCCATCGCGAGGAGCGACCAGACGCAACTCGGTTAGCCCGAAATTCAGCATGGCTCTTGCAGCCTTACCGATATTCTCGCCCAGTTGCGGGCGGACGAGGATAATAACCGGCGGCGATCTCATTTTTTCGCCGCTTCAGCAACGCTCCCGGCGAAATCCTCAAAATCCTTGGCCTCGCTGAAATCTTTATAAACCGAAGCAAAGCGGATATAGGCAACGCTGTCGAGCGCCTTCAGACCGTCCATTACGAATTCGCCAATCCTTTTGGACTCGATTTCGCTTTCGCCGAGCGTTTCCAACTGGCGCTGGATACCCGACGCAAGCTTTTCGATTTGCGCATTGTCCACCGGCCGCTTGCGGCAAGCGACTGACAGCGATCGTTCCAGCTTTTCGCGTTCGAACGGCTCGCGCTTGCCTTCGGTTTTGACGACCGTCAGCTCGCGCAACTGGATGCGTTCAAAAGTCGTGAAGCGCCCGCCACAACCTTCGCATTGCCGCCGTCTGCGGATCGCGCTGTTGTCCTCGGTGGGACGGCTGTCCTTTACCTGGCTGTCATCATGTCCGCAAAAAGGGCAACGCAATTACTTGTTTTCCTGATTCTTCTTCTTGTTCACATGACGATAAGCGACAATCCCGGCACCAATCAAGGCACCGGTGGCCAAACCGATCGGCGCAATAACGGCTGCAGCAGCACCGATAGCAGCACCGCCCGCGACTTTTTTCACGGTGTCCTGATCGGCAAGATGTTTGCCTGTGTGATACGCGTCCTTGGTCGCGCCCCACAACTCGTCTGCCGCTTCACCGACATAGTGCTTGGCCTGATTTGGAATACTTTCTGCGGCGCGTTGCTCGGGCGTTTTCGACCCGCACTGCGGACAGAATTTCGTGCCGTCCTGATACTCGAAATCGCACTCGTTGCAATAAAGTGACATAGTCAATTTCCCTTCTGTGTATTAGATGGGTAAGTCACCTTTATACTTCAAGAGGGATAAATTGGGAAGCGTGCGCAAAGCGCTTCGGCTTCGTTTTTGATCCGTGATTCGACCTGGCCGTCGCCGGCCTCTCCATTTTTGCGCAGGCCCTCAACCACATCAGCGATCATTCGGCCTATTTGGCGGAATTCGGCGGGTCCGAAACCGCGGGTTGTGCCTGCCGGGGTACCTAGTCGGAGACCGGAGGTTACAAAAGGCTTTTCGGGATCGAAAGGAATGCCGTTTTTGTTGCAAGTGATCGAGGCGCGGTCGAGCGCATGCTCGGCGTGCTTGCCCTTTGCTTCCTTAGGTCGCAGATCAACAAGCATCGAATGGTTGTCAGTGCCTCCCGATACGATATCGAGACCCTGTTCCTGCAAGCTGGAAGCCAATGCTTTGGCATTCTCGACAACACTTGCTGCATAGCTTTTGAATTCAGGCTTCATCGCGTCGGCAAAGCATACTGCTTTCGCTGCGATGACATGCACCAGTGGGCCGCCTTGAAGGCCCGGGAAAATTGCCGAGTTAAACTTCTTCGCCAGCGCCTCGTCATTCGTCAGGATTATGCCCGAACGCGGTCCGCGCAGGGACTTGTGGGTTGTGGAGGTCGTAACATGCGCATGGGGAACAGGTGAGCTGTGGACACCGCCTGCAACCAGGCCGGAGATATGCGACATGTCAGCCATCAGATACGCGCCGACCTCATCTGCAATCTCGCGGAAGCGGGACCAATCCCAACCGCGCGAATATGCCGTGCCGCCGCAGATGATCAGCTTCGGCTTGGTTTCTTTTGCGATACGGGCAACCTCGTCCATATCGATCAGATGGTCGTCCCGCCGCACGCCATAGGCGACCGGATTGAACCATTTGCCCGACATGTTGACGGGCGAGCCATGAGTCAAATGGCCGCCAGCGTTGAGGTCCAATCCCATAAATGTGTCGCCTGGCTGAAGCAGAGCGAGGAATACCGCCTGGTTCATCTGGCTGCCGCTATTGGGCTGCACATTGGCAAATTCGCTTCCGAACAGTTTTTTGGCGCGCTCGATAGCGATGGTTTCGATCTCGTCTACATATTCACATCCGCCGTAATAGCGCTTGCCGGGATAGCCTTCCGCATATTTGTTGGTCAGTATCGAACCTGTGGCTTCAAGCACCGCACGCGAAGTAATGTTTTCGGATGCTATCAGTTCGATCTTGTTCTGTTGGCGGCCCAGCTCCTTATCGATCCACCCTGCTATTTCAGGATCGCGCTCGACAAGGCTTTGCGTGAAAAATCCGTTATTCTGGATATCGTTGGCGGGCTGGCTGCTCATGCTGGTTCCTTGGGTGTGTTGGGGTGGGACAATTTATCGACCCGGCGTTGGTGGCGGTCTCCGCCAAATTCTGTGGAAAGAAATGTATCGACGCATGCCTTGGCCATTTCAATGCCGATAAGGCGCGCCCCCATCGCGATGACGTTCGCGTCATTATGTTCACGTGCCAATTTTGCTGACAGCGGCTCGGACACAAGCGCTGCGCGGACTGCAAGGTTGCGATTGACGGCAATCGATATGCCGATCCCGGAACCGCACAGGGCGATCCCGCGGTCGGCATTTCCTGCTGCAATAGCGGAAGCGAGCTTGAAGCCGTAATCGGGATAATCGACCGAGCTTTCGTCATGCGGCCCAAGGTCCTGCACATCATGCCCGGCCGCACGCACATGGTCGGCCAACGCGGCTTTCAGCGCAAGGGCGGCATGGTCTGAGGCAATGGCGATACGCATGGCATATCCTGAGTGAGTCGGAACTCGCCCCGATTAGGGGAGGTGCTGAAAAAAGGCTATGCCGAATTTGACCGATTGCGCGGCTTATCCACGACCATTATGCTCGCTTCATGGCTAACTTCATTCTCTCAATCGCGACATTCGCTGCCTTTCTGCTGCTATTCGGCGCATGGAAGCGTTGGCGGGAAGAGGGCGCACGCAAACAAATGTGGTTGATGATGGCTGCGGCGGTGGTGATTTTTGCCAATATCGCGATTTGGGTTGTGCCCGATAATAAGGGGCAATCACTGGTGACCGGCGCCGCTGATCGACCATAAAAAATCGTTACGCAGAGGCAGTGACGCTTTTCTGGTCATGCTGAACTTGTTTCGACATCTCACTTCCGAAGTGGAAGTTAAGACCCTAGTACAAATTCAGCGTGACGGCTTTTCCTAAAATTCACTGCGCCTCTGCGTGAACAAGAGTTCACTTGATTGGCGAATTGGGATCCAGACGGAAATCAAGATAAGCGTTCACCGACGCCATCAACATTTCCATTTCATTTTCAAAGAAATGGTTGGCGCGAGGGATTTCGTCGTGATGGATTGTAATGTGCCGCTGCGTCCGGAGCTTATCGACCAGCTTCTGCACGGCATTGGGGTTCACAACCTCGTCATTCACGCCCTGAATAATGATGCCCGACGATGGGCAGGGGGCGAGGAAACTGAAATCATACATGTTCGCAGGTGGCGAGACCGAAATAAAACCGCGAATTTCGGGGCGGCGCATCAAAAGCTGCATGCCGATCCACGCGCCAAAGCTGAATCCGGCGATCCACGTCGTGGAGGCTTCTGGGTGGAAGCTTTGTACCCAATCGAGCGCCGATGCTGCGTCAGACAATTCGCCTATCCCATTGTCGAACTCGCCTTCGCTGCGTCCGACGCCGCGAAAGTTGAAGCGCAACACGCCGAAACCGCGAGCAACGAACGTCTTGTACAGTTGCTGCGTAATCCGGTCGTTCATCGTGCCGCCTGCCTGCGGGTGCGGGTGCAGGATCATCGCAATCGGCGCGCGTGGACGTGGCGGCGGAGAGAAACGGGCTTCGAGACGGCCTTCGGGACCGGGAATTGCTATGGCGGGCATGTGTGTTTTTTCGATTCTAAGACTGCTGGCGCGCGCTGCCCGATGGTTCGGGCTTTGCAGGATGTGGAAGCGCTATATAGAAGCAGTCACGATTTTCGCAACTGTCATGGAAAGTTCGCACAGGTTTATGCCTCCGCGCCACCGCATATATCTTGATCATGCCGCGACCACGCCAGTGGTGGGCGTGGCGCGTGCGGCGATGATGGAGGGCCTGGAATATTGGGCGAACCCGTCCTCACCGCATAATGAAGGGCGTGCGGCGCGTGCCGCGCTGGAGGATGCGAGGCAGCGGATTGCGGCAGCGCTCGGCTGGGATGGCGAAGTCATCCTGACGAGCGGCGCAAGCGAAGCGATTGCGATTGGCTTGCGCGGCGGCGAGGCCATTGCGAGCGCGGTCGAGCATGATGCCGTACTGGGTGTAGCTGCGGCAGAACGCCTGCCGGTCGATAAAAACGGATATGTCGAGTTGTCGGCCATCACAAAGCCGGTCCGATACGCCATTCAGTCGGTCAATAACGAAACCGGCGTCATCCAGCCATTAGCTGCGGCTTATGACGCTGTGCGCGCCGCAGGCGGGACGCTGTTCGCCGATTGCTCACAAAGCGCAGGCAAGCTCGCTTTGCCAGAAGCGGACCTCATCGCGGTTTCCGCGCATAAGCTCGGCGGGCCTCCCGGCATTGGCGCTTTGCTGACTGGCAATCTGGGATTGTTGCAGCCGACGGGTGGGCAGGAACAGGGTTACCGGCGGGGCACCGAAAATCTTCCCGCTGCCATCGGTTTTGCGTGTGCGCTGGAGGCAGGATTTGGGTGGCTGGACCAAGCCAAAGCTCTGCGAAAGATTTTGGACAATGCGATAATGGCAGAAGGCGGCGACGTTGTCGCGGTTGATAGTAATCGGCTGCCGACAATCAGTAGTTATCGCATGCCGGGCGTTGCCGCATCAAGTCAGCTAATAAATTTTGATATGGCGGGTTTCGCGGTTTCGGCGGGAAGCGCCTGTTCGTCGGGAACGCTCAAAACGAGCCATGTCTTGGGGGCAATGGGCTGGGACGCTGTTGCTGCTTCCGAAGTCATTCGCGTCAGCTTCGGTCCAGACACCAGCGAAGCCGACATCATGCGCTTTATTGAAATTTGGCGTTCGATATCAGCGCGGGTCAAGGCGGCGTGATCTATCTCGACTATCAGGCAACAACGCCAATCGCTCCAGAGGCTTTTGCTGCGATGGAGCCTTGGCTGAAAGATGGATTCGCCAATCCGCATAGCGTTCATGTAGCAGGCAGGGCGGCTGCGGCTGCGGTGGAGGTCGCCCGTGAACAGGTCGCTGCGCTGTTACCTAGCGGCGGACGCCTGATCTTTACTAGCGGAGCGACCGAAGCAATCAATCTGGCGATTAAGGGATGCGGCTTGCACGTTAAAGCCGCCGCGACCGAACATGCCGCAGTTTTGGATTGCACCGAACATTTGAGTGGTTCTAGGTTTGCGGTTAGTTCGGATGGTTTTGCCGATGTAGCTCACATCGGTTCAGGACTGTCGGCGGTCATGCTGATCAATAACGAGATTGGAACCATCCAGCCTGTCGCCGAACTCGCGGCAGCCGCGCATTCCCGGGGTGGCCTTTTCCTTTGCGATGCTGTTCAAGCCTATGGCCGAATTCCTGTCTCTGATGGTCCCGACATGATCGCGATCTCAGCGCATAAAATCCATGGTCCCAAAGGCGTCGGTGCGCTGTGGGTGCGCGATGGTATCATTCTGGAACCGCAAATGCACGGCGGCGGACAGGAGCAGGGTTTGCGCTCGGGCACGCTTTCGCCTGCATTATGTGCAGGGTTTGGAGCAGCGGCCAAACTAGCAGCTGAGAGGATGGAAGCGGACGCGGCGCATGTTTCGGTGCTTTGGGACCGCGCCATCGCTGCATTCTCGGAATGGACCATTAACGGCCCGGTCACCCACCGCTACAAGGGCAATCTGAGTATTCGCCGCGACGACGTCGATGTCGGGCGCCTGATGTCTGAATGCCGCGACATTGCATTTTCCGCAGGTTCCGCCTGCGCCAGTGGGTCTGGTCGCCCGAGCCATGTGCTGCGCGGCATCGGGCTTAGCGAGGCGCAGGCGAAATCCTCAATCCGACTTGGCTTTGGCCGCTATACGACGGTCGAAGAGATTGATATTGCAGCAGCAACGATCAACAATGCAGCGGAGGCGATGTTATGATTAAGGTCACTTTCATCAGCGCCGAGGGCGATACGCAAACGGTTGAGGCCGAAGCCGGACAGGACTTGCTTTCGGTCGGTCAAGCGGCGGGACAACCGCTGGAAGGCACGTGTGAAGCCCAGATGGCCTGCTCGACCTGCCACGTCATTATCAACAAAGACTGGTTCGACAAACTCCCGCGCGCAGTCGAAGACGAGGAGGATATGCTTGATCTTGCCAGCGGCGCCCGCAGGACGAGCCGCCTTTCATGCCAGATTATCTTGACGGCGGAGCTAGATGGCATAATCGTCAATATCCCTTCGGAAAGCCGCAATATGCAGGGGCTTTGACGCCTTCACTTCCCATTCACCAAAAAGCGCCTATATGGGTTGTGTCGGGTTCGCCCGACTATGGTGATAAATGGCGATGTGTAATAGATGCAGCGGACCCGGGGGCGGTACCCGGCAGCTCCACCAAAATCCCTGATATTCAGGGGTCCTGAAGGGGCTGAACTAGGATCGACGTGTGTTCAAAGACATTGTTTTTGCCCGGCATGAATAAGCCGTGAAATGGTTCACAACCAATAGGTGCAAACGATAACGAAGCACTTGCTCTCGCAGCATAATTTTGGGCCTCACGG
>JANMQN010000137.1:0-7493 GCA_031370535.1 Sphingomonadales bacterium
CCATCCGGCACTTTAAGCAGGTTGGCGCCGAGATACGCCATATCCACCACAATGAAGATCGCGAGGATCGGCAAGGATTTCCACTTTGGCCATTTCCACAACTGGAACAGCACGACCGCGAGCAGACAGGTGTCGATAAACATCGCACCAGTGACGGCAATGCCATAAGCCGCCGCAAGATTGCTCGACGACCGGAAGAACAGCACCAGCGCAATGACCATGATCATCAGCGCCCAATTGATCGCCGGAATATAAATCTGCCCGGCAGCTTTTTCGCTGGTATGCAGAATAGCAAGGCGCGGGATAAAGCCCAGCTGGATGGCCTGCTGCGTCAACGAAAATGCCCCGGATATAACTGCTTGGCTAGCGATGATCGTCGCAAGCAAGGCGATAATCACCACCGGCAACTGGACCATGTCCGGTATCATAAGGAAGAACGGATCCTTGATTGTCTTGGCAGCCTCTGCCGCGTCCATGGATAGGATCATCGCGCCCTGCCCCATGTAATTCAGCATCAGGCATGGCAGCACAAACCATATCCAGCCTACGGTAATCGGCTTGCGTCCGAAGTGCCCCATATCTGCATAAAGTGCCTCAGCACCTGTCACCGCGAGTACGACCGAGCCCATTGCGAAAAATGCCCGAAGGCCATCGACCATGAAAAAGTTGATAGCATTCCACGGGTTGAGCGTATCGAGAATGATGCTCGGCATTTTGGTCAGATGGATGAAGCCCAATGTCGCAAGCGTCGCGAAATAGACGAGCATTATCGGACCAAACAGCGCGCCAACCTTGGCTGTTCCACGCGACTGGATGGCAAACAATCCTACCAATATGCTGATAGCAATCGGCAAGATCCAGGCCTTAAAGCCAGGATGGACATAACTAAGACCCTCGGTCGCCGACAAAACCGACATCGCCGGAGTTATCATCGAATCGCCATAGAACAAAGCTGTCGCAAACACGCCAAGCATGATGATTGGCGCGGTCCAGGTCGCACCTGCGGTCTGCCGGTTGATAAGCGCGAGCAAGGCGAGACTGCCGCCTTCGCCCTTGTTATCGGCCTTCATGATGGTCATCGCGTATTTGAAGGTCACGACGATCATCATCGACCAGAAAACAAGGCTGAGCACGCCGATAATATGGACAGGATCGGGCTCGATCGGATGATGACCAGCAAACGTTTCGCGGAATGCATAAATCGGGCTGGTACCAATGTCACCGAATACGACGCCAATGGCACCTACCGCTAATTTGCCCAACGAGCCTTGCGGCGCATGGCCGTGGCTATGACCCTGATCTGTAGGTCCAAAATCATCCACGGCTGGCGTAGTCACAATTCAATTCCCCCGGCCACAACGCCCGACATTCCAACGATATTGTCGTTGAAAGACGCGGGCGATAGCATGCTGTGACACCCATAACAACAAAGCAATAGGTGGCAGCAGATGCAGCGTTTATTTTTATAATTCAGTTGCTTGCAGGCTGTTTAGTGGCGGCACTGGCGGCTTGCGCCTGCAAAGCTTTGGCCGCCTCTAGTTGCGACTCAAGCCGTGGCTTCCACTTCGCATTGGGCGTGGCCAGCAATAGAGTTTTGTCCCAGAGCAGAATCGCACCATCCAGATCACCGCCGAACAGACGCGCAAGCCCCGCGAAATAATAAGGTGCCGGATAATTAGGCCGCAGAAAGCGCGCTTTGTCAAACGCCAGTTGGGCAGGCGGCGACATCCGGCCGTCGCTGGCGAGCATCAATTGCAAGCCAAGTGCTGACCACAGATCGGGATTTTCCGGTTCATTCCGCAAGCCTGACTGGATATATGACGCCGATAAAGGGTAGTCGCCCTGCTTTGCAAAGGAGTCTGCGGTGACTAGCCAGCGTTTGGCTGAACCAAAGCTTTGATCCATATCGGCGCGCATTTCTACCAGCTGGACAGCCGCATCCTCCTTGGCGGCAAGGGACTTTGCCGCCGAGGACGGCGTTGCAGGCCTGCCCTGCAACGCATAGCCCGTCATTCCCAAAAGGATTGACGAAGCGGCGACTTGCCAGAGCCCTTTCGGCAAACGACCGAACCAGACGATCACAATCAGACTGGTCGACGCAAGTAGGACAAGAGCTACCCAGCCATTCATGTGCGCCTCCGGAACAACCCGCGTGCCAGCCAAAACGCGATCAGCAAAACGAGCAACGGCATCGCCCAGAGTATAAGTCCTGCCCCTTTCATCTCTGGCTCGAAACTTACCCATTCGCCGTAACGTTCAATCATCCACTGGCGGATCGCTTCGGGCGCTTGACCTGCCGAAATTTGCTGGCGCACCTCGGCGCGCATCGTTGCTGCCATTGGGGCATCGCTATCGGCGATCGACTGGCCTTGGCACTGGATGCAGCGCAGCCCGTGCATTAGTTTGGTTGCTGTGGCTTCTTGTGCGGGATCTGGCAGTTGCCGGTTCGCCAATTCAGGCGTTGGGCCTGTACCCTGAGCAAAGACGGGCGCTGCAAGTAACAAAATTGATGCGGCTATCAACTTCACTGTGCGCTCCGCAACTTGTCCAGAAGCATCGGGACATGCTCGGCGCGAATATCCCCGATATGCTGATATAAAATCGTGCCGTCACCTCCAATGACATAGGTTTCAGGCACTCCCGACGAGCCGAGTTTCAACTGCACGGCCATTTCACTATCCGACCCGATTCGACGAAAAGGATTGCCGAATTCCTGCAGGAACGCAGCCACGTCCTCCGGCTTGTCACGGATCGCGATCGCGTCGATTTCAACCCCCGCCTCTTTCAAGGCTTCGAGTTGCGGTGCTTCGGCCTTGCACGGGATGCACCAGCTTGCGAAAATGTTGAGCAATCGCGGCTTGCCGTCGGCCATATTGAGATTGGATAGTCCCTCGATACCTGCGGTTGCGGGCGGCAGAGTAAATACAGGCAGAACCTTGCCTACCATTGCCGAGTGGAGCATGTCATCCTTTGGAACCGCCAATCCGTAAATGAACCAACCGCCAATGAAGGCCACGACGGCCAAAGGAATCCAAAGAAGCATCGAGCGGTTCATGCTTCACTCCAGCGATTTTTTGCAGGCTTTTTAGCGCGGCGAAACATGCGGCCTAGCAAAGCGATCAGTCCGCCCAATGCAACTAGCACCCCACCGAGCCAGATAAAGCTGACAAATGGCTTCCACCACAGACGCACCTGCCAGCGACCATCGCCATTCTCGTCCGGTTGCGCGATAACCGCGTAAAGCTGCCCGTTCCAGCGCGTGAGCAGCGCGGCCTCGCTTGTTTGCATTTCAGGCTGGAAAAACTGACGCGACTGCGGACGCAGGACAAACGACTTACCACCAGTGCGTGCACGCATTTCGCCCTCTATTGCCACCCAGTTGTCACCGACGACCGGATTGACATCGACCAACTTGACCTGCCAGCCCGCAACTTTGGCACTTTCACCCGGCGCGAGTGCCGTCAGCGTTTCCTTTGAAAATCCAGACTCAGAAGCCATGCCGAAAACACTGACGGCAAGTCCGAAATGCGCAATGACCATACCAAAAACCGGCAATGGTGTGCGAAGAAGCTTGCGACCTTTCAGCGGAACCCATGCGGCAACGGCCAACGCAAGCGCGAATGCAAGGCCGAGCATCGGGAAAATGCCGATATTTGGCGCGTATTTCCAAAGGGCCACACCGGACCACAAAATTATCGCGAAAAAACCGACGAGCCAATATTTATGCCGTTTTATGTCGTCCCTGCGCCAGCGAAGCATCGGCCCAAGCAGAAGCGCGAGCATCAACAACAATGCAATTGGCGCGGTGGTTTTGTTAAAATAGGGCGGACCGACCGAAATCTTGTCGCCCATTGCTTCTGCGGCGAGCGGATAAAGCGTTCCGATAAGAACCACCGCAAGAATTACACTCAGGAAGATGTTGTTGGCCACGATACCGCCCTCGCGGCTCAAAAGCTGAAACGGCTCGCCTTGCTTTACGGTGCCGATACGCAGCGCAAAAATGACAAAGGCAAGACTGGTGTAAATCAGCATCAGCGCAAGAATGAACGAGCCACGTTTAGGGTCCACTGCAAAGGCATGAACGCTGGTGAGGATTCCCGAGCGCACGAGAAACGTGCCTGCCATCGACATAGCAAAGGCGACGAGAGCGAGCATTACTGTCCATGCACGCAGGGCATTGCGGGTGGCGAGTACGCTGACCGAATGGAGCAGCGCAGTCGCGGCAAGCCAAGGCATCAGCGAGGCGTTTTCGACCGGATCCCAGAACCACCAGCCCCCCCAGCCAAGCTCATAATAGGCCCAGTAGCTGCCAGCAGTGATGCCAAGCGTCAGGAAAATCCATGCGCCCAGCACCCAGGGCCGCATCGCGCGTGCGAAGGCCGGGCCGATTTGCCGCGTCAGCATTGCTGCCACCGCAAAGGAGAAGGCGACCGATAGCCCGACATAACCAAAATAAAGCGTGGGCGGATGGAACGCGAGACCTATGTCCTGCAACAACGGGTTGAGTCCGGCACCTTGGGCCGGCGCGGGCAGCAGTCGCTCGAACGGATTGGACGAGAAGAGGAGGAACGCGAAGAAGCCGAGCGCGATAAAGGCTTGTACGGCGAGCGTGACTTGCAATGTGCGGGTATCAATGCGCTTTTCAATAAGCGCAATCGCCGCGCCCGAAACGGACAATATCGTTACCCACAAAAGCATCGAGCCTTCGTGGTTGCCCCATGTGCCCGCAAGTTTGAAAATCATCGGCTTGTCGATATGGCTATTGCTCGCGACCAGAAGCACCGACAGGTCGGTGATAGTGAACAGATACATCAACGCGAAAAAGGAGAAGATGCACAACGCACCCTGCACAATGGCTGCCGGCTTGATCAGCGGCGTCAGCTGCCCTGCCCCGCCGCGCATCAGCGTCAGTCCGCCGGCGAACTGCAACAGCGCCATCGCCGCAGCGAGCCAGAGCGCGGCCAATCCTGCCTCTGCCATCATTTTGCTAACGTGTCCTTGGTATGCTCGGCAGCGCTCATGTCGATATCGGCGAGCTCTTTCGGCACGTAATTCTCGTCATGTTTGGCAAGCAGGCTTTCAGCGACGAACACCCCGTCGGTGCGCAAACGCCCATCGGCCACGACGCCTGAGCCCTCGACGAAAAGGTCGGGCGTAATGCCGCGATACGCAACTTTTTGCGCCTGATCTTTGTCCTGCACTGTGAAGGTTATCGATACGCCGTCATTTTCACGCACAATTGACCCTTTTTGCACCATGCCGCCCAACCGGATGGTCTTGCCCGGGGCAACCCGTGCCTTGGCCAGGGTCGTGGGCGTATAGAAATAAGACGCTTCTTCACGCAATGCAGCCGCAGCAATAAGTCCGGCCCCGATCAGCGCGACCAGTGCAACAATCGCAAGAATAAGGCGTTGATGCTTGGGTTTCATGGCTGTTGCCTCAAATCGTCGGCCAAGGCCTCCGAACGACGCATCCCAACAAAGCTCGACGCGACCAGCCATGCCATGCCTACACCGGTAACTGCAAAGGCAGCGACAATGAACGGCAGATGCGGCATCAGCTTTCCGCCATCCGGCGCATCCGAGCCTCGATCCGCATCTCGGCCAGCGCCGCGCGCATCCGCATCAGCACAAGCGCTCCGAACAGCAAGCTAAATCCCGTAACCGCAACGAACAGGGGAACCAGATAGGCATCGTTGATTGAGGAACCGCCGAGTGTAATGCTCGCCTTCTGGTGTTGGCTTTCCCACCAGATTACCGAGCGGTTGATGATCGGGATATTAACTGCGCCGATGATGCCGAACACGGCGGCAACGCGGCTGGTGTCGCCCTTCTCGCTACTCGCATTGGTCAGCGCAATGTAACCCAGATAGAGGAAAAACAGCACGAGCATCGAGGTCAACCGACCGTCCCACACCCACCATGCCCCCCAAGTCGGACGCCCCCAGATTGAACCTGTAAGTAAGCATATCGCGGCAAAGGTTGCGCCAGGAACGGCAATCGCGCGTGCAGCAATACCCGCCAGCGGATGCCGCCAAACAAGCTGTACGATGCTGGCAATCGCTATCCCCGTCCAGCCACCCATACCCAGCCATGCAGACGGTACATGCACAAACATGATTTTGACAGTATCGCCCATCAACCGCTCGGTAGGCGTAGCGAACAACCCCCATAGGCACGCCCCCAACGCCAAAACCAACCCTGGCCAGAACAAGGCAGGGGTCAGCGGTTTTGCAATTCGCAGGAAACGGGCAGGATTGGCGAAACGGTGCATGATTCAGCCATCGTCTAGCACCGCAAAAGCTTTACGCCAATTGATTTGGGGTCAGCGACCAATAAGCTTTTGTGCCATATTGTCTGCGACCTCTGCTGGTGTCTTGCCGCCCGAATCGCTTTCCTGCCAGATGTCGGAAAGTCGGCCAGGGATCGCATCGATGCGGCGATTGATTTCGGCATCGTCGGCATCGTCGACGTGGCGCAGGACGTTAATGATGCCACCAGCATTGATGACATAATCGGGCGCATAAAGAATACCGCGATCCGCAAGCATCTGGCCCTCTGATCCGGTTGCAAGTTGGTTGTTTGCTCCGCCTGCGACCGCTTTTACCTTCAGTCCGGCTACACTCGAATCAGTCAGGATAGCGCCCAACGCGCACGGGCTAAAAATGTCCGCGTGGACGTCCATGATCGCATCGGCGGGTACCGATACTCCACCAAGCTCAGCAGCAAGCTCTGCTGCACGTTTCACGTCCACATCGGCCAACGTCAACTTCGCACCCTGAACCGCCAGATAGCGTGCAAGACCGCCGCCCACACTGCCGACACCCTGAATAGCGACATGCACACCGCTCATGTCGTCCGACCCTAGCGCGTGTTTGGCCGCAGCTTGAACGCCGAGAAACACTCCGCGCGCGGTATATGGCCCCGGATCGCCGCCCTGGTGCGGAAGGCCGGCAACATGCTTGGTGATTTTCGATAACGAGACCATGTCGGCCTCGGACATGCCGACATCCTGCGCAGTAATGTAGGCCCCACCTAGCGAGTCGACCGCGCGGGCAAACGCATCAAGCATATCCTGCGGCTTGGCACGCGACGGGTTGGCAAGGATTACGGCCTTGCCTCCACCCGCAGGCAGACCCGCCATCGCATTTTTATAACTCATTCCGCGCGAAAGCCGAAGAGCATCGGTGATAGCCGCCTGACTGTCGGCATAATGCCAAAAACGCGTACCGCCTGCGGCTGGGCCCAAATGAGTCGAGTGAACCGCAATAACCGCTTTGAGACCCGTCTTGCGGTCCTCAAAGGCATGTACAGCCTCGTGCTCGTCGAAATCAGGCAGGTCCCAGATGGCGGGCATCGCTTTATCCCCTCGTCGCTTCGCCATGAATTGGCGAGCGGAATCAAATTACGGTAACGCGTAATAATATTACGCGTGCCATTTGTCATCATTAAAAGGATGGAAAAAGGTGGGGCGACCGACGGGACTTGAACCCG
>JANMQN010000140.1:0-3880 GCA_031370535.1 Sphingomonadales bacterium
CGATGGAGCCGCCTGCCCCGGTCACCAAAACGGTCTTGCCGATAATAGTTCGGCCCATCAAACGTTGGTTGGGCGCTACCGCATCGCGCCCAAGCAAATCATCAACCTCGACTTCACGTAAGTCCGCGATTGTTACCTTCCCCGCCACGATATCTTGGATCTGCGGCAAGGTTTGCACATGAACGCTCAGTTGCCGGAGCTCATCTACGATTTTTTTCCGGGCGCTGCGGCTCATGCTTGGGACAGCAAGCAATATATCGGTGACCCCCAAACGCACGACCTGCTCCTTCAGGTCGCTTGAGTAAAACACGGGATTTCCGTCAAGTCGCTGACCTTTCAGCCTTATGTCATCGTCGACGAAGCCCAGCAGAAACATGCCCGGATAGTGCCGCGTCGACAAAGCGAGTTGCTGGCCTGCGCTTCCTGCGCCGTAAATCAGCACACGTCTCGCTTCGCCACCAAATGCACGTTGGCCGAGAAGGTCGCTGATAATATATCTGACGGTAATCCGGCTAAGCACCAGACCTAGAAAGAATAATATAGGGACGAGTATGCCTATCGTGCGGGGTACACCGGGAACTGCCATAATCGTAAACGTGACCGTCATAGCCAGCATAAAGATAAGAATGGCGCGCGCCAGTTCGGTAATCGTGCCTGAGCCGGCAAACCGGAAGATCGAGCGGTAAACGCCGAATATGAGGAACAGTGGCGGCCAGAACAGGAACGAGGCGAGCAGTACGCTTCTGACGGGTGTCGTCCAAAGTTGCCAGTCGCCCAGTCGCAACGAAAAGGCCAACCAAATTGCAAAAACGCAAATCGCAGCGTCAGCGAAAAATGCAATGATCTTCTTCGCACGCCTATCCAGATTGGCGAGCCAGGAAAGCCCCGATATTATGATTGCAGCAATTTGGTTAGTGGGGGATTGTTTGCGATCCAGCATTATTATCTACATTCCGCGGATGACGATTACCGGCTTGCCTAAAGGAACAATGTTGGCTCCTTATGCCATCCACTTCATATACTCAACCATTACCAATCGATGTTTGGTCCTCATGTCGCCTTGAAAACACGGCCGGTGCGTAACCTTGAGTGTGGAAAAGCATTATGCTGCTACGGTGATAAGCTCGTATTCAGCGGCTGATTTATGACTATCCTTGGAATATCCCGCTCGCTTGGCGGAAATCTTTGCTAAGTCAGCCTCACCCTGCGCAAGCAACAGGCGGTCGTCCTGATCCCACGGGTGATATCCGGGTCGGAAAAACCCTGCCCATGGACGAAGCACATTGCGGCCAATGCCGCCTTTACCGAAACCGGTTCGCAAGACGCGTTTCAGCGACCCGAAAAAACCATAGCCGTCTTGCCGGAGGAGTTCGATCTGGCCAAGCGTCCGGTTTATGAAGAAACTGGTTGTCACAGCCAGCATGAAAAAGCTGCGTGTCAAATAACGACGGACTGGATTCCAGTCTTTGACCGCGTAATTCCAAACGTCGAATGCCACGCCTTTATGCTCGACTTCTTCGATCGCGTGCCACAGCCACAGCTCAAGCATATCATCGTCAACCCCGGCAAGATGGTCGCGGTTCTTAAGCAGTTCGGCGGCGATGATGGCGGTGAAATGTTCGATACACATCGTTGCGGTAAGCTTTACCGTGTCGCTCGCATTTTCAAAAAATGCCACAAATCCTCTGATTTTGCGGTCAAGCGGGACGATGTCATAGCCTGCATTAATAAGTGCCTTATTCATGGCAACATGCTCGCGGCTGTGCCCGGCCTCCTGTTCGATGAACGCCTCAACTTCGGGGCGCAAAGAAGCAGGCACACGATCCACCCAAGGTATCAGACTGCGGATCATGAACGTTTCGCCATGCGGAAATACAGCCGATAAGGCGTTGAAAAAGGCAGTCGCATAGGGGTCTTTTCGGACCCAGTGACGCTCGGTCAATGCATCCGGCATGGCGCGAAATCCGCGCGGAACGATGTTCGGTCGGGCATCGGCGGGAATGGCCCTGAGGCCAGAGTTCTGGGTCGCATCCATAGATCACAGGTACATCGCGGACATGAAATTGCGTTTAACATCGTTGGTTAACCCGGCATCAATGTAGCAAATATTCTTTATATTTTATTGGCTTGCTTGGCCATTCCGGTAAATCCGGCCACCAGCAGCGACGTCAAGCTGACATTATTGGTTGTGCAGGCTATTTGGCCTAATAAGGTGATGCCAAGACAGCAGGCAAATATAAAACAGAAAGTCCAACGGTCGTGAACATCGAAAATGCGGCGAAACCGCGCCGGTTAAGTCCCGAAGCCAGCCGATTGGCTGCGCTGGAGGCAGCGCGTGAACTGTTACTGGAGGCAGGGCCACAAGCGGTTACTCTAAAAGCTGTGGCGGGACGCATCGGCCGGACGCACGCCAATTTGCTGCACCATTTCGGATCCGCATCCGGGCTGCAGCGTGATCTCGCCGCCTATATGGGCAACAGTATTTGCGCAAAAATCGCCGAAGCCGTTATGCAAATGCGTGGAGGCGCCGTTACGCCACACGAACTGGCGGATTTGATTTTCGACCATTTCGACCGCGAAGGCGCGGGCGCCCTTGCCTCCTGGATGCTGCTTTCTGGCAACGAGGATGCGCTTGATCCTATTGTAGAGGCGATCCACAATCTGGTCGACGAAATCGCAGAGGATGGCCACGCCGACAGTTCTTTACACGAGCTGACGCTGGAGATGGTCCTTATGGCTTTGGGAGACGCTTTATTGGGCGGACCACTGTCGGCATCGCTCGGCCTTCCGCGCGAAGCAGGACGTCAGATTGCGGGCAGAAAATTGGCCGCGTCTTTCGACGAATGGCAGGCGCGTCTTCAGCAGCAATCCTAACCTGGAGCCCGCAGCTCTGGACGGCGAATCTGCGCCCACGCTGCATCGATTGGCTCAAACGATGTCGTAATATTCGCGATACCAATCGGCGAAATGCTGCAAACCTTCGGCCAGCATCACCTTTGGCTCATAACCTGTAAGCGCATGCAGCTTTGAAACATCGGCGTAGGTGGCTGTCACATCGCCGGGCTGCATTGGTCGCATGACTTTGACCGCATCGCGGCCAATCGCTTTTTCGAGGGTTTCGATCATCTCCATCAAGCCGACCGGATGGCTGTCGCCGATGTTAAGCACCCGGTGACCGCCCGGCTCTGGAGGATTATCGAGCGCTCCGATAATGCCATCGACAATGTCATCGATATAGGTGAAATCGCGCGCCATTTGGCCGTCACCGTAAACTTCTATTGTCTCACCGTTCAGGATTTTCTGGGTAAAGCTGAAATAAGCCATATCTGGCCTGCCCCACGGACCGTAAACCGTGAAGAAGCGCAGGCCCGTTTGCGGGAATCCGTATAATTTTGCATAAGACTGACTCATCAACTCGCACGCGCGCTTGGTTGCGGCATAGAGAGATACGGGATCGGTGGCCGGCTCATCTTCGGTAAAGCCCGCGCCGCCCATCGGCTTGTCGCCGTAAACCGAGCTGGATGATGCGTAGACGAGATGCTCGAACCCGTCGGTGTGGCGGCAGGCCTCCATCACCGACAAATGCCCCGCCAGGTTGGATCGTTCGTAAGCGAACGGATTTTCAATGCTGTAACGAACACCTGCTTGTGCCGCGAGATGAACGACGCGCACGACTTTGTTGTCGCGAACTAGCGCCGCCATGGCGTCAGCGTCGGCGATATCCACGCGCTCAAATGCAAAGCTGTTGATCCCGTCAAAGGTTACAAGCCGCGCTTCTTTCAACGTCGGGTCATAATAATCGTTTACGATGTCGACGCCGATTACCCGTTCGCCGCGTGCCAACAGGCGGTGTGCAACAGCATGGCCGATAAATCCGGCC
>JANMQN010000148.1:0-3517 GCA_031370535.1 Sphingomonadales bacterium
GTCGTGGCTGACGACGATCAGGATATCGTAGTCGGATTTATACTGATTTGCTGACAAAGGTGCATCGACCCAGTCGCCGCGTGCGTGACTGCCAAACAGGATAATCTTTAGGATACGCGCGCCTTTACGAGGACCTGTCGCATTTTCCGTGGTTCCCCGGAACTCGTCAAAAATGAGCTCAACGATTCGTTCAAGCTCACGTTGCTTGGTTGCCGGAAGGTGGTTGAGATCGTTGCGCATCTGCATGAATCTTCGGGATTAGTGGCCGCTTTGGCAAGCACAATATGGGCGAATTGCCACGGGCTTGGCCAACCGCGATTGCCAAGAGGACCTGCTCAAAGGCTCGCGATAAAAATCATTTGTGCTGGAGTAGGGAACCGGACGGCGGCAATGGCCTACTCGCGCGCAGTTTCTGTCCACTATTGAAGCGAATCTATGCCGGCCACGGCGATAATTTTCACGACAGAGCAAGGCTCGTCCTCTTTTCAAGTTTTGCCGCTCGCCACGGGTCTCTAGTCCCGACTGTCCATAGTCGGCTCTATTCTTTCATAGCCGTCCTTTGTCGTTCGCCGCCCGCTGCCGCTTTTCCTTCGCGTGCGCTCACCGTCCCCAAGAATGCTCTTGCGCGTCCAATCATTCTTGCCAATTTTTTGCTCATGGGGAGCCAATGACTGTCAAAGAATGGAACCGCATCCCATGTCCGACCCTGAAAGAATAATCCGACTGAAAACCGTACTTTCCCGCACCGGCCTCTCGCGCTCGACCCTGTATCGCAAGATCGCCGAAGGCACCTTCCCGTGTCAGGTCAAGATCAGCATTCATGGCGCTGGCTGGCGCGAGTCCGCCGTCAATCGCTGGATCGACGATCCGGTAACCTTCCGCAATGAAAGCGCCGTGCAATGATCGTGCCGCCGCCTCCCGACCCGATTTGTGTGAAAATAAACGATGCCGCGCAGATGATCGGCGTCGGTCGCACTAAGCTCTACGAGCTGATTGCGACAAACCAGATCGAAATCGTCAAGCTCGGCAAATCAACGCGCGTCACGACGGCAAGCCTGCGCGCGCTCATCACGCGGCTTCGCGCATCGGGTTAGCTTCGGCTGCCAATGCGCGGGCCGTCTCGAGATACGCAGACCACTGCGTCATTAAATCGCGGCGTTTGTCGAAGAAATCCGTTCTGCGATAGGCGGCTTCGACCCGATTGGGCAGTTTGTGCGCCAGCGCCTTGTCGGCGACCTCTTTGGGAAAGTTGGTGGTTTCCGCCGCCCAATCGGTGAAGGCCGAACGAAAGCCGTGGACCGTCACGCCTGTAATTTCGGCATCGCGCAACAGCTTGGTCATCGTCATGTCGCTGATTGGTTTTTCACCGTCATTGGAGAAAACCAGCCCGTCGTCGCTGATGCGTTCATTCCATCGCCTGCGAAGCAGCGCCACGGCAGGTGCGGACAACGGCACGACATGGGTCTCGCGCGCCTTCATGCGCTCGCCGGGAATTGTCCAGATAGCGTGGTCCAGATCGAACTCGGACCATACGGCAAAGCGCGTTTCGTTCGAACGGACGGCATTGTAGATGGTGAAGCGCAGGGCATCTCGGCCTGTGGTCGGCGAGGCGGCCACGAGTTTCGCGATCAGCGCAGGCACGTCCGCATATGGCATGGCAGCCAGATGACCGGCCTTTTCGGTTTGTCGGGGAAGCCCCTTCCGCACCGAGCGGAGAGAAACCTCGCCCGAAAGCCATCCCTTGATATGTGCGAAGTCCAGCACCGCGCCGATGCGTTGCAGGATGCGGCGCGCGGTATCGGGAACTTCCAGCCAAATCGGCGACAGCACCTCGAGAACGGCTGTGCTGTCCACAACATCGACGGGCCTTGTTCCGATCATAGGGAAGACATGGTTCTCGAAGCTCGCAATCCAGTTGGCATGTCGTCGGTTCTTCCATCCCTCCTTCAACGCTTCGTAACAGTGGCGAGCCGCCGTCTCGAAGCTGGGGGCAACTATGCGCGACAATCGCCGCTCGGCAACAGGGTCAGCGCCTGCGCGCACCTGACGGCGCAATCCCGCCGCCGCATCACGGGCATCAGCAAGCGACATATCCGCAACCGACCCTAGGCCGTAGTCTCGCCGCCTACCATCCTTCTGCATCCGCAATACCCAGGTCCGCGCGCCGCTGTCTTTGACGAGCAAACAAAGCCCACGGCCATCGACATGCCGCCCGGCCTTTGCGTTCTTTACTTTCAATGCTGTCAGCGCCATCGGTTCGATTCCCTATTTTTGCGTTCCCACATTCGTTCCCACATATTGATGGGAATTCAGGCAAATCAGGGCGACCGACCGCGAACGGCTTACAACATAAATCGCTGAATTTACAGGGGACTTAGGGACGTCCTGATATTGCTTGAGATTTAAGTTCTACACTCGTAGGGGTCACCAAGTTCCGCCGATTAGATCGGCGGGTAGAAACACCCCCAATGCTTCCTGAACTGGCACTTTCGTTGTGGATTCACTGGCCGGCCATTGGCTGGTCTCGGGACCAATCGCGCCTCAATGCATTTCGTTGCTTTTGGCTGAACCTCAAAAAGGGAAGCGATAATTCTGGCTGCAAAATTCCCTGACAGCAGGGAATTAATCGGCATTATGTATCAGTTACAGGAAGCATATAGGCGACCATAGCACAGCTATTTGCTAATGGGAATCCATGGCTGAAACACACGTATTAAGCGCCCTTCGCAGCAAGTATGCAGAATTGATGGGGCAGCTTCGGGTGCTGGAACGCGATGCCGAACGTTTGCGCGTTGATCTCTCCCACGTCGAATGTGCAATACGGCTATTCAATCCGGACTGTGAACTGCCAACAGGCAAGCGCCCGCGCAAAGCTAACCGCTGGTCTGTAGGCGGCAATGGAACAAGAATGGCGCTGGCAGTGCTACGCGATGCCGACAGGCCGCTTACAGCCCACGAAATAACTTTAGAGGCCATGCGCCGCGCTCAGATGCCAACAGATGACGGGATAGTAGTAAAGGCGGTTGCATCAAGCCTACGCGGTTCGTTGAAGCGGCGCGTTGGCAACGGTGTTGTGGTGGTTGAGGGTTTTCCGAAGCGGTGGGCGATTGAGGGGCGGACATAGCCGCCCCTCGCACTATCAAGCTGCTTTAGTTCGATTGCGACGGTCTGATTCTATTGCCGACTTTATCGCCGAGGCCGATTTGACGCTTGCCGTTATGCATGCCTCATTGCCTTGCCGCCCCTCTTCTTGAATACGCTCAATTGCAAGCGCTTCGGCTGCCATGACGAAGGCCAGTTTACTTGCGTCCAGATGATCGCGAAGATTGGAATTGGCAGGCAGATTCATCTTGTTTCGAAGTTCATGTGACCTGCCACCCAGCAAGTGCTGATATACCGCCTCAGTGCAAAGCATATAGCCCTTGTCTGCAACACCGTGCGCTTTCAGGGTGTCGGTATAGTCGTTGCGCTTTGCACGAGACAAAGCCCTGACACCCGCCCGATAGTTATCTTCAGA
>JANMQN010000155.1:0-5878 GCA_031370535.1 Sphingomonadales bacterium
ATTTCATGGCGGTTGTCATCGTCGCTCCAGCCCCAGCCTTTAAGCACCGCCAAGACCTGCGGTGCAAACGCCTCATTCAACTCAACAAGGTCGATATCATCCCAGCCAAGGCCGTTGCGGGCGAACAGTCGTTCGGTAGCGGGAACCGGGCCAATCCCCATACGCGACGGATCGCAGCCTGCCGCCGCCCAGCTGTGGAACCACGCTATCGGTTCGAGGCCGAGCTCTTCCAACTTATCCTCTGCCACCACCAAACAGGCGGCAGCCGCGTCATTCTGCTGGCTGGCATTGCCTGCGGTTACAACGCCGCCTTCGAGCGGTCGTAGAGCGGCAAGCGTATCGGCGGTTGCGTCGGACCGGAAGCCTTCATCCTTGGTAAACATGACGGGATCGCCGCGTTTTTGCGGGACAGGAACTGGTACGATCTCGTCATCAAACACGCCTCTTGCCCATGCGTCGGTAGCGCGGGCGTGGCTACGCGCGGCGTAGGCGTCGCATGCCTCGCGGCTGATATTATAGTCTTTGGCGAGATTTTCTGCGGTCTCGATCATGCCGCTGATCACGCCAAATCGCTCGACCGGTTGTGACATCACCCGCCCGCGCGTCAGCCGGTCGTGCAGCGTGACATTGCCCGAACGAACACCGTCGCGCAAATCGGTGGAGTAATGCTCGACATTCGACATGCTTTCGACGCCGCCTGCTACGACTACATCGGCCGCGCCCGTTTGAACCATCATCGACGCATCGATGACCGATTGCAGCCCCGAACCGCAACGACGGTCCAACTGATATCCCGGCACCGATATTGGTAGACCGGCGGCAAGAGCAGACCAACGGGCAATGCACGGCGCTTCGCCATTGCCGTAACCTTGCGCGAATACGACATCGTCGATGCGCATGGGGTCGATGCCCGAACGCTCCATCAATCCGCGCAGGATGACCGCCCCCAATTCGCCCGCATTTACTGAAGCAAGGCTCCCCAAGAATTTGCCTACAGGCGTGCGGAGCGGCGAAACGATTGCGGCGCGACGGAGTGTCATGCGTTGGTTTCCTTTTTATGAATTCCGATTATTCCCCTGAGGTGGAGGTCGCCAATCAAGGCGGTCGTCAGCCCCAAGCGGTCTGCTAATATCTCCTCGCTATGTGCGCCGAGCAGGGGGGCGGGCAAAGGCGCGCCGCGTTCGATCTGCGGGATGTTGGCGATTGAGCCAGCTGCCGGATAGTCAAAACGGCTGGGGTTGTTCGTTCGACCAAACATCGGGTTGTCGCCGACTAGAACGGGGTCATGCGCGGCATCGTGCATCGATTGATAAGGACCGTAACAGCCGCCCACCGCATCCAATGCAACTTTTAACTCGGCATAATTCCATCCGGCAACTTTTGCCTCGACCAACGGGAATAGTACATTGCGGTGCTGAAAGCGCACGCCTTCGTCGCGGTCGAAACTGATCCCCCGTTCAGCCTCAATGGCGGCAATGTCGTTGGCGATCCCCAGTACCTTCACCAGCCCTGTCCATTGGCGCGACGTGATCGCCATCAGCATCAACCGCGTTCCGTCGCCGGTGATGAAATCGCGGCCAAAGGCACCGTAGACGCTATTGCCCAGCCGCTCGCGGTTTGCGCCGGTGTACAGCATCTCGGCAATTCCTCCGAGATTGGAGACCGTTCCAATTGCGACATCGGAAAGCGGAATGCGCACCTCTTGGCCTTCGCCCGTTGCCGTCCGGTGATGCAGAGCCGCCATCATTGCAAATGCCGCATATGCCCCGGTGATCAAATCCCATGCGGGGAGGACGTGATTGACTGGCTCCGGCCCAGCGCCGGTCAGGTAGGGATAGCCGACCGCAGCGTTCACTGTATAATCCAACGCCGGGCTGCCATCGGCCATGCCCATGACGCGGACGGTGATCAGGTCGGCGCGGGCCGATCTTAGTTTCTCGTGGTTTAGAAACCCGTCGACCGGAAAGTTGGTGACAAACTGCCCTGTATTCCTAACCAGTTCCTGCAACAATTCGCGGCCTTCGGGCGAACCCAAATTCAGCGCCACGGACTTTTTGGCGCGGTTCAGATTTTCCCAATAGAGGCTTCTGCCCTCATCAGTTTTGGGCCAGCGATTAAAATCGGGACCGCCACCAATCTGGTCAACGCGGATGACCTCAGCGCCCATTTGCGCGAGATATAACCCCGCACTGGGCGACGCGACGAACGACGACGCCTCGATGACGGACAGGCCATGGAGTAAGTGGTACATTCAGTTTGCTATCTTCACCAAACCGCACCGTCGCTGGCAAATTCGCGCAGCATATGTTTGGCGATCTGCAGCTGCATGATCTGCGTTGTTCCCTCGTAAATCCGCAAGATTCGTGCATCGCGGAAGAAACGCTCGGCCTCATATTCAGCCAGATAACCCGCGCCGCCGTAAATTTGCACACAGCGGTCCGCAACGCGGCCACAGGTTTCGGTGGCGAACATCTTGCAGGCTGCGGCTTTGCGCACGACATTCTCACCCCGGTCCGCGCGCGCGCAGGCGTCGGCGATCATACATTCGGCGGCATAGAGCTCGGCATCGCTGTCGGCGAGCATTGCTTGGATCAATTGGAAATTGGCGATCGGTTCGCCAAAAGCCTTGCGCTCGGTGGCGTAACGCACCGCGGTATCGAGAATGCGGCGGCCCATGCCAACGCCCATCGCCCCAACCGACAGCCTGCCATTGTCGAGGCTCTGCATCGCGATCTGGAAACCTTTGCCTTCCTGACCGCCAACCAAAGCGTCGCCGTCTATATGGACATCTTCCATAATCACGTCGGCGATATGTGCACCTGCCTGGCCCATCTTCTTGTCAGGGCTGCCGATGCTGATGCCGGGCGTATCCATGTTGACGATGAAAGCGCTGACATGCGCATTTTTGGCCAAGGCTTCACGCGACGTGCGCGCCATGATCAGCCCGACTTTGGCATGCGGGCTGTTGGTGATATAGCGCTTGGTACCATTCAGCACGTAGCCGTTGCCGCTGCGTGTCGCCATCGTCTGCATCGCGGCGGAGTCCGACCCGCTGCCCGGCTCGGTCAGGCCGAAACAGGCGATTTCGCCCGATGCAATCCGCGGCAACCAGTGCGCTTTTTGCTCGGGTGTTCCGAATTTGCGGATCGCGCTGCCGGTCATGCCAACATTGATCGACATCGTCGACCGATAGGCGGGGGCGGCATAGGAAAGCTGCTTCACGGTTTCGATATACTGGCTGATATTCATGCCCGCGCCGCCATATTCTTCGGGTATTGTGATGCCGAACAGCCCCATGTCACGCATCTCGTTCAGGATATCATCGGGTATCCGGTCATTAGCGATCACATCGGCTTCAGCAGGGATCAGCCGTTCACGCACATAGCGCTTCAACTGGTCGATGAATTGGTCAAAAACTTGAGGGTCCATGGCAGACATGTGAAATGCTATCCTTCGTCAGATCGGGTCCCGGGCAAAGACGTCGCCCTAGCGTTCGTTCGGACAGAAGCTGGGGCGAAACGCAGGGAGCATTTCCGCCGCCAACGATCGGCCGCCAACCCATCCGATTTGTGGATATTGCGGATGGGGCGCTGCTTTGAAAAGAGAAAAATCTCGTTCGAGCCAACGCAGAGAATCTGGATGGTCATTTCGACAGAAACATCGGATGCCAAAACGCTACCAAAAATGCAATCTTGTCTGCACTCATTGCCGGCAGCCCCGGCAAACCCTTGGAAATAATATTTATTACACAGGACTACCCTTCCGCTTGTTTCCTACAGTCGGAGCGACATGCCTCGGGGCATTGGGAGGAATCGCAGTTTACGGTTCAAACTGGTAAAAGTCCCACTCTGTTATATTACCATACCGGCTTTCCGCCGCATACATACCGATTAGAAGGGCCGGCTCCCTGTCCATTTTCGTAAGTGAGTTCGCGCACCCAAGCGGATGAATAAAAGCAGCTTTCAGGGAACGTTTAAACCGATTGAACGACGTTAGAGTTAACTGCAATTTCCGTTCCTTGCTTAACGGCGTGAATGGCAGCTATGCTGGGTAAGAGCTTTAAGGCGGAGGGCATAAAAATATGGCCGAACAATTACTCGCCCTTGCTGTGTTGATCGCTTTGATCTTTGCCCTCAACCTGATCCCGGTATTTGCGCCACCGACGTGGATGGCTTTAGCGTTTGTAGGGTTCCAGTTCCCTGAGACCAACCCTTGGGCTTTGGCATTGGTCGGTGCGGGGGCCGCCACAATGGGTCGGCTGACGCTGGCACTGTTTTCGCATAAGATTGTCGGCAAGAAGCTTTTAAGTAAGGCGCAGCGCGCCAACATCGATGTAATCAAGCGGCGTCTCGAAAAACGGACGACGCTGACATTCGGTATTTTTCTATCTTATGCTTTCAGTCCGCTGCCATCGAATTTCCTGTTCATTGCATATGGTTTGACCGGTCTACCGCTGCTTAGAGTAGCACTGCCGTTCTTTCTCGGGCGTTTTGTGAGCTACGCGTTCTTCATTACAGGTGGCCAGGCTGCGGGCCGGCGTTTCCAGATCGATTCACTCGAGTCGACACTTTACGCCAGCGGCTATTTTATTGTCACCCAGCTTGTTGTGATTGCTGCGCTTTACGCATTCACGCGGATCGATTGGGAAGTGCTGTT
Organism: Sphingomonadales bacterium; assembly: GCA_031370535.1. Classification (GTDB taxonomy): domain Bacteria; phylum Pseudomonadota; class Alphaproteobacteria; order Sphingomonadales; family Sphingomonadaceae; genus Sphingorhabdus_B. The sequence continues at coordinate 4,657 of JANMQN010000155.1, forward strand.
CGACGAACATCGCTTGGTGTGGAGGCGTTAGCACGACTGGAACTGCAGCATTTCTGTGGGTTTTGGTTGATCGCGGTTGCTGTCGCCAATGACCCACATCGGACCCAAACTATCGGAAGTTCGGATTTTAGCAGTTTCCTATTGGAACTTCTTTGGTCCAGTCAGAATGTGAAAAGCGACCTTCGCTGGACCTGATGATATCGCTGAGGAACGACCGCCAAGTCACGCTAACCAAGCCGCCCGTCGTTGTGACATTAGTTAGTGTTTTTCAGCCCGTTCGAAGCGATTTAGTTCAGAGCAATCCGCAGACTATGCTACATTCAGCTATCGGAGAGCCAGTATGCCCAATTTCGCGCCAAACCGCATGACACGACGCGATGCGCTCGCAATGGCTGCAGCCGGCGCGTTGGGGATCACCACTCGGGCGCTCGCTTCGGCACCAACCTTCGTCGTTCCGCAAGTCGATCGCTTGACGCTACAAGTGATCGATGATGCTTCAACTTTTGGCCCATTTTTAGAGGATCTGAATCTGCCTGGATTGACGGTATTGCGTGCAGGCAATGGCGGACCATCGCAAGGGCCGCGGATGCTGCCTCGTACCGTTGTCGGCGAATTCGGCCTTTCGATTATTGGCGACTCGGCAATCGGGAGCAGCAAGCGACGCATCCTGATCGATTTTGGCTATTCAAAAGAGGTGCTTCTAAACAATATGCAGCTTCTTGGCATTGATCCAACGACAATCGATGCAGCAGTGCTCAGCCACGGTCATCTCGACCATTACGGCGGCTTTTCTGCCTTGTTTGGAGAGGCCGGATCGAACGGCCCTCGAATTCCGTTGTTTGTCGGAGGAGAAGAAGCGCTCTGCGAACGCGTGGCAATGATCGGCAGTCCACCGCCAATCATGGGAACTCTTGACCGTATGGCACTCGCAAGAGCGGGGTTTGATGTGATAATCCGGCCCGATGCGGCGGTCGTCGCAGGCCAGGCATTCACCAGCGGTGTCATTCCGCTCGACAGTTTCGAACGGGCGGCCATTCCCACGCGGATGCGACCTGGCGTTGGATGTGACCGCGCAGGCGTCAATGCGGCTAAGCGGGGGGCAACAGAATTGCCTGATGACGCCGAGCATGAATTGGCCACCTGCTATGCAGTCAAAGGTCTCGGCTTGGTCGTGGTAGCTTCATGCAGTCATCGCGGTGTCATCAATTCTGTCCGGCGTGCG
>JANMQN010000159.1:0-13484 GCA_031370535.1 Sphingomonadales bacterium
CGACCCTGAATTCGACGCCGCGATCCCCAGCCTCTATGCGCCTCCGCTGGAAAGCGTCGAGGCTTGGCAGGATGAGGAGGAGGCCAAAGAGCAGGCGGCACAGACCGCAGACGAACAATCGGGCGGGGCGCTTGCCAACCCCGCTTTGCGCGATGGCGATGCGGTAGAGGTGCTTTCCGACCCGCCGGTGACCGATCCGCTGCTCGACGATCCGCTGCCGCCAATCGACAGTTTCGACGCCGAACCACCGCCCGAGCCTACCCTGGCTGAGGATAATGAGGCAAGCCGGCAAGTGCGCTATGAATTGCGGCTTGTCGGGCTCGACCCCGCTGCCAATCCCGATGTCGCGGTCGACGCCGATGGCCTTGTCTATCGCACCGCGCGCAGTCGTTTTTTTGCGCTGTCGGCGCTGGGCGAAGGCAACAAGCGCGCCGATAGCCGCGCGGAGGTGAACCAGCGCGCGCGGGCTGACCGGCAATTGCTGCTCGACATCATGACCAGCGAAGGCTTTTTCGACGCCACGGTGCGGCTGTCGACCGGGCGTGATGTGGCCGAAACGGACGCAGCGACAGGGGACGCGGCAAATGACGCGCCGCTGTCTGTGGTGCTCACTGTCGTACCGGGGCAGCGGTATTTTCTGGGGCAAATTGCGTTCGATGCAATGGCGATCGATCCAGCCGACCTGATTACCAAAAACTTCGTGCCGAAAACCGGCGATCCAATCATCGCCGACACGATATTGGCGGCAGAGGCAAACATCTCGGTCAAGCTTCCCGAGAATGGCTATCCATTCGCCAAGGTCGGGCAGCGCGACATTTTGCTCGACGGCGAAACCGGCATGGGTGACTATATGCTACCCGTCGAAACCGGAGCGCGCAGCGTGTTCGGGGAAATCAGAAGCGAAGGGACAGAAGCGTTCAGCGCCGATCATGTCGCGATATTGCGGCGATTCAAAACCGGCGATCTGTATGACGCCCGCAAGGTCGATGATCTGCGCGCGGCTTTGGTCGCGACGGGGTTGCTCTCCACAGTTTCGGTCGAGCCGGTGCCGGGCGGGGGCGCTTCGCCGGATGGCACACCTTATGCCGACTTGCTGGTCCGGCAAGAAGCGGGGCCAGCGCGCACGCTTGCGGCAAGCGCGGGCTATGGCACCGGACAAGGCTTTCGCGCCGAGGGCAGCTGGACGCATCGCAACCTGTTTCCGCCCGAAGGATCGCTGACGGTAGCGGGCGTTCTGGGGACGCAGGAGCAGGCGTTAAGTGTCAGCTTTGTCCGCGCTAACGCCGGAAAGCGCGACCGCAACGTCGAAGTGTCGCTTTCCGCGTTGCACAGCAATTATGATGCGTTCGAGGCCTATACCGGGCGGCTGGCAGGGACGATTTCCTATATCTCGACGCCGATCTGGCAGAAGAAGTTCACCTGGGCTGCGGGTGTTGAACTGCTGGCGACGTCGGAGGACCAGTTCGACCGCGCTCGCGCGTTTCGTGACCGGCAGATCTACTATGTTGCAGCGTTGCCGGGTCAGGTCGGCTTTGACCGGTCGGACAGCCTGCTCGACCCGACCAACGGGTACCGTATAAACCTGCGTGTATCCCCCGAGGCGTCATTGGGCTCGGGGAGCCAATTTTATGCGCGCACGATGCTCGATGCGTCTTATTATTTTGCGGCGACCGACAGTCTGGTGCTGGCGGCGCGAGCGCGGGTCGGTTCGATTTCGGGCATCTCGCGCGACAATCTTGCCCCATCGCGGCGTTATTATGGCGGCGGCGGTGGGTCGGTGCGCGGCTTTGGCTATCAGCGGCTGGGTCCCAACGATCCGAAAGGCGATCCGATTGGCGGGCGCAGCACCAACGAGGCGGCGTTCGAGGCGCGCTATCGCTTCGGCAATTATGGCGTAGCCGGATTTGTTGATGCCGGGCAGGTCTATGAGAGCAGCATTCCCAAATTCGACGACTGGCGCTTTGCGGTGGGCATCGGCGGGCGGTTTTATACCAATTTCGGACCGATCAGGCTGGATATCGCCACGCCATTCAATCGCCAGCCGGGCGAGTCAAAAATCAACGTATATGTCTCCATCGGGCAGGCGTTTTGATGGTCTGGCGGCGGATTGCTATCGGCGCTGGCGCTCTGCTCGCGTTGCTGTTGGCGGTACTGGCGGGCGGATATGTCTGGCTCGACACGCGATCGGGCCGTGACTTCGTCGCGCGCCAGGTCGCAGGGTTTGAACTCGAGAACGGGCTCAACATCCGCATCGGACGGATCGACGGATCAATCTTTGGCGGCGCTATGCTGCACGATGTCCGTTTCCGAGACCCCAAGGGCGACTTTGCACGCGCGCCAATGATAAATCTCGACTGGAATCCCTTTGCCTATGTGCGTGGTGCGGTGAACATCAAGTCGCTGACCGCGCCCGAGTTGGATGTAGCGCGAATGCCGGCTTTCCGCATCGTACCCGACCGCGGCGATCCGCTATTGCCCGATCTAGATATCAATATCTACCATTTGAAGATTGATCGCATCGTCTTCGCCAAATCGATCACCGGTGAGCAGCAGGTCGCCTCGCTTGAGGGAAAGGTCCGCATCGCGGACCGCCGGGCAGTGGTCGATGCAACGGGCGGGACGTTGCAGGGCGACCGGCTGGTGGTGAAACTCGACGCGGTGCCCGACGACAACCGCTTCGATGTTGATGTGAAACTAGACGCGCCCGCCGATGGCTTGGTCGCCGGGCTGATGGGCCGCAAAATGCCGGTCAAGGTCGCGCTCAATGGCCGCGGCAGTTGGCAGAAATGGGACGGAGCGCTGACCGCGCAGATGGGTGCGGAAGACGTTGCCGACCTTGCGCTTACGGCGCGCGACGGCACCTTTACCGCCAAGGGTATTGCCGCGCCTGCAATGGTGATGGCCGACAGCCTGATAATGCGTGCCTTGTCGCCCGTCGCTAACGTCGACATCGCAGCGAAGTTCAACAACCGCATAGCTGACATCAAAGGCAGCGTGCGGTCCGCCGCGATTGTGGTCGGTGCAAGCGGCTTGGCCGATATGGGTGAAGGAAGATTCAACGACCTAGCGCTCGATATCCAGCTGCTCCGTCCCTCGATTATCGCGCGCAATGTCAGCGGCACCGACGTGCGCGGCAAGGCGTTACTCAACGGTGCTTTTGTCGGGCCAGTGGTCGCTTATTCGGCAACAGCGACTCGGCTATCTTTCGATACGACGACATTCGAGGGCGTGAGCGTTAGCGGCGAAGCGCAAGGGCAGACCGACCGTTTCCTGATCCCGGTAAACGCGCGGGCAAGGCGGGTGAGCGGGATCAACCAGATTGCAGGCGGCCTTTTGACCAATGTTCGCATGAACGGCGATTTGGCTATCGCCAACGGGCGTTTGCTGTCGGACAATATTAAAATCCGGTCTGACAGGATCAATGCGACCGCGCTGATTGTCGGCGATATTGACAAGGGTTTCTATACTGGCGCACTCAATGGCAAAGTCGACGGCTTTCGGGTGGACTCGGTTGGCCTGTTCAACGTCGTCGCCGATGTCGATCTGGAAACCACATTGGGGCGGGGTTATGCGCTGGTCGGAGCCGTCAAGGCGCGCTCGACAAGGCTGTTCAGCCCCGGGTTCCAGAACTTCCTCGGCGGGCAGATGTTTGTCAATGCAGGCATACGCTATGGCACCGACGGGATATTGCGGATCACGCGCGCCAACGTTGTCGCGCCGCAATTCCGGTTGAACAGCGGCACCGGCACCTATGTGACCGAGGGCGGGCGCGTTGTGTTTAACGGCAAAGGCTATTCGAACCAATATGGCCCTGTGAGTGTTGCCATGACCGGGACGTTCGGTCGTCCGGTCGTCCGGGTGGCGGCAACACAGCCCGGCTTTGGCGTCGGGATGTCGAATGTGGTGGGGTTGGTAACGCGCAGCGCCCGAGGCTATGCGATCAAATTTACGGGCGGTACTGATTATGGCCCGATCAGCGGCGATATCGATGTGCTGTCGGGTAACGGCCCGCTTACCATCGACATACTGCGCGGCGATTTTGCCGGGATCGGCGTGGCTGGACGCATAAGGCAGGCTGCTGCTGGACCGTTTATCGGCACGTTGACCGGTGTCGGCTCCGGGTTTGACGGTACCATCGCATTGTCAGCACAGGGGCGCTATCAACGCGCTGTGGTCGATGCGATTGCCACCAATGCGCAGCTGACGGGCATACAAAAGCTCGCCATTGGGCGCGGGATTATCAACGCAGATGTCATTCTTTACGACAGCCCGCAAATCGTTGCGGATGTGCAGGTCGAAAGTGCGCTTTATAACGACATTTCGATAGCCTCCGGGCGCGGAAAAGTGGATTATCGCGGCGGTACCGGCACCGCGCAAATTCTCGCCGAAGGCCGGAGCGAAGTGCCGTTCCGCGTCGCCGCCAACGCCGACTTCACACCGCAATTATGGCGAATTGCAGCAAAGGGCCGCGCGAACAGCATTGATTTTGCGACAGTTGGCCCAATTCGGATCATTCCCAAACGCGGCGAATATGAAATACAGCTTTCTACAATCAAGGTTGCCAACGGGACGGTGAAACTGGCGGGCAGCTATGGCAACGGTATTGAGCTGCAGTCGCGCCTCGATAATGTGAACGTTGCGGTGCTCAATCCGTTTCTGCCTGGCCTCGGTATAAGAGGACGGGCGACCGGTAGTCTTGACTGGTCACAAGCCTCGTATGCGGCATTCCCAAGCGCCGATGCACGGCTTGAAATCAAGCGCTTCGTGCGAACAAATCTGGGGTCGAGATCGCAACCGGTGGATATCAGTATGGTTGGCCGGCTGTTGCCCGACGGCGGCAATGCCCGTGCGGTCATTCGCCGACGGGGTGCCGCGGTGGGCCGTCTACAGATCGATCTGACCCCGCTGCCGCCCGGCAACGCAAGCTGGACCGAACGTCTGTTGGCGGCACCGTTGTCCGGCGGCATTCGCTATAATGGTCCGGCCGATACGCTGTTCTCGCTGGCGGCGCTTGCCGATCAAAGCCTGACGGGCAATATCGGCGTCGCCGCCGATTTTTCGGGACAGGTGCAGACGCCGCGCCTTAACGGCGTCGTGCGGGCCAACGACCTCATTTACGAAAACGACATTTATGGAACCCGCCTGACCAAAATGCGTGTGCGTGGCGTGTTCACGAATGACCAGCTTGAGGTGACAGAATTGTCTGCTGTTGCCGGAAGCGGAACGGTCACCGGCAAGGGATTTATAAACTTAAGCTCTGACAAGGGTTTCCCGCTTCAACTTGATCTCGACCTCAACCAAGCGCGGGTCGCACGTAGCGAGTTGATATCCTCGACCGCGACGGGAAAGATCAGCGTGACAAATACGCCGGGCGGTGACGCGCTGATAAGCGGAACATTGCGTCTGCCCGAAACGCGCTTCAAGATTATCCGCCAGGGTGCTGCGGCCGTTGCAACGCTTACCGGTGTGCGTCGCAAAACCGCACCAGGCCGGCCGCGTGTCTCGGGCGATGCTGACCCGATCAGCAGCCTGCCGAGCAAGTGGAAGCTGAATATAAATCTGGTGGCGCCCGACGAATTATATGTCAGCGGCATGGGTCTTGAGTCCGAATGGGGCGCCAATTTGCGCGTGACCGGCACAAGTGATGCCCCACTTATTGCTGGTGAAATGCAGCTCGTTCGCGGGACGCTCGGCTTTGCCGGACGCTCGTTCGAGCTCGAAAGCGGGCGGATATCGTTTAACGGCGGACCCGCAAGCAATCCGTCAATCCGAGTCTCCGCAGCGAGCGACGTCGATGGAGCCACGGTACGGGTAAATATTCGCGGTACTGGCCAAAACCCCGATATCACTTTCAGCTCGACTCCCGCATTGCCGCAGGACGAGATTATGGCGCGGATATTGTTCGGCAATTCGATTGGCGAATTGAGCGCCATTCAGGCGATACAGCTCGCTGCATCGCTTAACAACTTGCGCGGTGGTGCAGGCGGCGTCAATCCGCTGGGCGTGCTGCAATCGGCAACCGGGTTGGACAGACTGCGAATCCTGGGAGCGGATGAAGTCACCGGACGTGAAATGGCGGTTGCTTTCGGCCAGTACATCACCAACGATGTTTATGTGGAGATCGTCACCGACGCCCGCGGCTATACTGCGACGCAGCTGGAAATCAGCCTGACGCCGGCACTGTCGGTATTGAGCCAGATCGGATCCGGCGGTACATCCAACGTCAATGTCCGGTACAAGAAGGATTATTGATGCGCGCCTGTCTGATAATCTTGCTGCTGCTTTGTGGATGCCAAAAAGATTTCGACGCGCAATATGCCGAAACCGAAAAGAAGGTGAAGGCCGCAGAGGCAAAGCTTGATGCCGAGATGGCAAAAGAGGCGGCAAAAGAGCCAGGGGAACTGACAAAGGATTGAACTATCGCGATGTCTGCCCTTTTCTTTAACTGCAACCGGCCCTAACAGAACGCCATGTGGCACCTCCATCAATATCCGCTTTGTCCGTTCTCGCGCAAAGTCCGCCTGCTCTTGGGCGAAAAGGGCGTTGCCTACAGCTTGGTTCGCGAAAACCCTTGGGAGCAGCGCGACGATTTTCTGCATATGAACCCGGCAGGCCGCACGCCGGTGATGCGCGATGCCGAGCGTAACATCACGCTGGCAGATTCGGTCGCGATTTCGGAATATATAGATGAAACAGTGTCGGCCAATCCCATGATCAGCGGCACTGCACAATATCGCGCCGAAATCCGGCGGCTTGTGGCTTGGTTCGACGAACAATTTTACGGCGATGTGACTCAGCCTTTGCTGCACGAGCGGATGAAGAAGCGGCTGATTGACCGGCAACCGCCCGATTCCAAAGTTTTGCGCGAAGCAATGAAGCTTGCCAATGGCCATCTCGATTATGTCGATTATCTCATCGACCATCGCGCGTGGATGGCTGGTTCGACGATGAGCATGGCCGACCTTGCCGCTGCCGCGCAGATTTCGGTGGCGGATTATCTAGGCGGTATCGACTGGAACGGGCATGAGCAGACCAAAGCATGGTATGCGATGTTCAAATCGCGTCCCAGTTTCCGGCCCTTATTGTCCGAGCGGATGGAGGTCATAACCCCGCCCAAACATTATGAGCAGGTAGATTTTTAGGCTTCGGCTAAAGCCACCAACTGGTCCGCACACGCGCTCCAGCCTTCCTCGAAACCCATCTCCCTGTGCCGCTGGCAATCACCCTCGGTCCAGTGCCTACATGTTGCGGTATAACGCGTGCCACCGCTTTCATGCGCTATCGACCATATCCCAATCATAAACGGTCCAGCGGGCATCAGGTCGCCGACGATAGCGTCGGTGAAGGCAAAGCGTCGCCCCTCGTCCCATGCGAGAACAGTGCCGGGGTGCGGGTGTACTTCGCCATCGGGGCCGTACATCGTGCAGGTCGACGCGCCGCCCGGGCGCCGCTCAAGCATCTCGAACTCGGCGCGCCACGGTTTGGGGCACCACCATTCGTCGATGCGATTGGCCATGACCTCCCAAACCTTATCGGGAGGGGCATCGATGAGGCGAGTGACGGAGAGTTCCCAGCCATTTTCTGCGGTTGCGGTCATCGATATTCTCCTCGTTCAGTCACGGTCCGTGGCGCCGAGCATCCAGTAATGGCGGTAAGGCCTGCCGCCATCGACGGCGCGCGCAACCGACGGACGGGCAAGCGCGCGGGCGCGATAGGCTTTCACCCGAGGGCAATCGTCGGGAATCGGGAGGACCCAGTCGGCATAGAACAAAGCGGGCGCTCCGGCGCAGTCTGCGAGCGTGAAATCAACGCCGCACGCCCATCCTTCCTCTGGCAGCTTTTCATCTAGCCAGCGGTAGATCGTCGAGAGCGCGTTTTTCGCCCGGTAGATGCGCATTTGGTCGGGTTTTTCGGTGATGAAGGGCAAATGCTCAGCCACAACCGCCTGCATGTTGGCCATGACATGATTGTCGAACACCCGGTCCATAAAGCGCACGTCGAGCGCCGCTTTCGGATCAGCGGGGATAAGCCGCATCGTGTATGGATAGGCCAGATCGAGATGTTCAATCAGGACAGAGCTTTCGATGAGCACTTTGTCGCCGTCCTCAAGCACGGGAAATTTATTGGGTGGCCATAAATCGCTTAGCCGTCTGCCTTCCTCCTGATTGGCCGCAAAATCATCTTCGACGCTCTGGAATTCGAAGGGTAGGTCTTTCTCGTACAGCGCGATCAGTGCCTTCCAGGTATAGGATGAAAAGGGGTGGCCGTGGAGGTGGAGTGCCATCATAATTCCTTTTTGAAGAATACCACGTGCTCGGTTTCGGCCAGGCCGACAGCGGCATGAAAGGCGTGGCTTTCGACGTCTTCGATTAACGCATCCGACGCGAATTCGGTGCAGCCGCGTGTGCGCCCCAAATCCGAGACAGCCTCCACGAGCGCGCGGCCAATGCCTTTGAGCCACCTTCGGGGATCGACACAGATCCCCTCCAGATAGGCGACCGGCGAGGTATCACAGGACTCGACATAGTCATACCGTAACGCAGCCTCGGCGAAGCCGATGATGTCGCCGCTGTCATCGACAGCCATGAAGGTGGCTTGGTCGTGGTCATCCGCACTAAAATGGGCCACGATTTCTGCATGATGGTCGTCGGGATCTCCGTCGTGCCACAATTTCATGCGCAGCGCGTGCCGGCGCGCCGCATCCGCTGGCTGTGCAAGCCGGACGATTATCACCAGCCCTTCACAGCCGTCTCAATAGCGGCGACGTCGATCTTTTGCATCGGCATCATGGCTTCAAAAGCGCACTTGGCGGCATCTCCGCCTTTGGCCATAGCTTCGGTCAGGACGCGCGGGGTAATCTGCCAATTGACATCCCATTTGTCCTTGCACCAGCCGCACTGACTTTCCGCGCCGCCGTTACCGACGATCGCGTTCCAGTAGCGGTCAGTTTCTTCCTGATCGTCCGTGGCTATCTGAAAGGAAAAGGCTTCGCTTTGCTTGAATGCCGTGCCACCGTTCAGGCCCAAGCATGGAATTCCGCACACGGTGAAATCGACGGTGAGGACGTCGCCTTGCTTGCCGCCGGGAAAGTCACTTGGTGCGCTATGGACAGCCGTAACTTTGCTGTCGGGGAAGGTTGCCGCATAAAAGTTCGCAGCGGCTTCGGCATCCTTTTCATACCATATGCAGATTGTGTTCTTGTGGGTCATGTTATTCCTCCTGGGTGGCGGAAGGGCTAAATCAGACGAGCCAACCTTTTCGCTGCCAATGTCGCGAGAACTGCCATTGAACTACGCCCATCACGACGATGAACATCGGAAAGGCGAGCATATCCATCCCGGTCTGCGCACCATTGGCGAGCACAAACGGAAAGCTGAATTGGATCAGCACAGCGATCAGGCTTAACGAAAACGCCAATGCGGCCCACCATTTGCGCATCAGAACCCCGATAGCGCCAAGCAGACCGGCACAGACCGCAACGGCATACGCCGCCCAAGTCCAGCCGGGCATCGACACCCACAAATCGCGCTGGACCTGCGGAAGCGCGGCAACGTCAGCGGCGGACATACTCCATTGGCTGATAAAGGCCCCGACTCCCATCAGGTTCCAGAGCAACAAGGCAATGCCAGCCCAAAGCAGCCAGCGCGGCGCGGTATTTTTCATCGCTACCTCCTTTATTTGACAGGCTTTTTGAAACGGAAGGCGAACTGGTCTGTATTGCCGCGGATGGCGGGGTCGAAGACATTTTTGCTATGATCGTCCGCGGCATTGGCGACCAACTTGCTTTCGCCGTCGAACACGAACCCGGCGGCAAGTACCTCGCCCTTCAACGCTTCGGCGTCGATCCGGTGAAGTGTATCGACATCGCGCAGGCCAGAGCCAGCGGCGGCGGCGTGGTCGACTATGACATAATGGCCGCCCGGCTTGAGCGCCTTGAACACCGCGCCGTTGATGAACGCGGCGGTGCCTGCTGGCAGCTTGGCGCTTTTGAGATCATGATAGTTCTGCGCGGTCCAGACAAGATCGACCGAGTCGTCGGCGCCAACTTCGCTCAGGCCTCTGATTGCGGCCTCGACATTTTTGTAAGCCGGTTCGGCGGCGAGCGACGTGATCCCGGTTCCCATCTTCGGATATTGCGCGGCATATTCTCTGGCGACGAGCGCCACGACCTTACCCTTTGGCCCTACAGCCTGCGAGAAAATCCGCGTAAAATAGCCGCCCCCCGGGAGCATATCGACCACGGTCTGCCCCGGCTTGATCATGGCGAATTCGACCATCTCGGCGGGCCTGCGCGCTGCGTCGCGGGCGACGTCCTCGGCGGGGCGGTTTGCAGCGCTGATGGTAAATGCCGCTGTGTGATGCTTGGCATATACCGCGCCGACCGATGCTGTAGTCAGCGCCAATGCCGCCAATATCTGAATCTTCACTTTCATTTTCTCTCTCCTCAATTTCGTGGACCAACGAGACCGAAGCTTGCACCTTGCGGGTCCATGCCGACCATACTGAACTCGCCGCCCGGAATTTCAATCGGTTCCTGAATAATCGAGCCGCCTTTCGCCGTGGTGGTCGCGGTCGCGGTATCGATGTCCGTCACGCGGAAATAATAGCTCCAAAATGGCACCGGCATTTGCGGCATTTTGGGCATCACTGCCCCAAGGGCAAAACGGCCTTCGGCATCTTTCAGGAATTCATATTTTCCCATCGGCCCCATATCCATTTCGCCGTCTTTCACCCAGCCGAACAGCTTGCCGTAAAAGGCTTTGGCGGCTTCAGGGTCGGTGGTGGACAGTTCATTCCACGCGCAATGGCCCACCACTGGCGTCGTCGCGGCAAAGCTGGTGCTTTCAGCATCCGGATTGTCGGCAGGAGGCGTTGGCTTCATGATGTAGAACATCGCGCCTTGCGGGTCGGCGATAAATGCCATTCGGCCAACGCCGGGGATGTCCCAAGGCGGCATGTGGATCGACCCGCCAGCGGCCATGATTGCATCGGCACACTTGTCGGCATCATCAACCAAGATATACCCCAGCCAGCACGGTCGCGCACCGCCGGACTGCATTTCGTCGGTCAGCGGCATCATGCCAGCAACCGGCCCGTCAGACGCGGAAATCATCCTGTAGTCCATAGGGGCGCTTGTCGTCCCCTCGATATCCCAGCGGACGACTGCGGAATAAAATTCCCGCGCGCCATCGGCATTACTGGTCATCAGTTCATACCAGATAAAATCGCCATGTTTGTTGGCCATCACCTCTCTCCTCAGTCTTGCCAGGGAATGCCCTGACCGCAATATGCGCGCTCGCGCACGTTGTGCGAGCGCGCATCGTCCAATTAGTGTGCGGTATCGACGATCGGCACGAAGCCGCCCATGATCATGCGCTTGCCATCGAACGGCATCGGCAAGTCGCCCGGCATGCCTTCACCGGCACCGGGTTGGAAGCGTTCGTCGTCCATCGTTAACCGGTTGCCTGCGTCCCGCGCTTCCTTCGATGGCCAAGCGATCCAAGAGAATACGATTGTCTCATCCTCTGTCGCGTCAACCGCCTTGTAGAAATCTGTTAATTCGCCCTTCATAAGGTCTTCTCCCCAAGTTTCGACGACTGAGGTTGCGCCATGCTCCATGAAGATCGGTCCAGCCGCTTCGGCTACCGCCTGATAATCCGTCTGTTTCCTGACTTTGACCGGAATGACGTAGCCATCGATATAGCCGGCGCTTTCATCCGAACCTTTTTGGAGGATCGGCGCAAAACCCGAGTAGATCATCCGCTTGCCGTCAAAGGGCATCTCGCCGAGTTCAGCCATACGCGGATCCGACATCATTTTTTGGCCAGCCGCATCGCGCGTTTCCTTGTCAGGATATTCGCACCAGCTGAAGACGACGGTCTCGTCATCCCTGGCCTTCACCGCACGCTTGAAGTCGGTGAACTTGCCGTCGGGCACATCGTCGCCCCAGCATTCGACCATCCGGGTCATGCCGAATTCCTTGAAAATCGGTACGGCCTTTGCGGCATGGTCGCGATATACTTCCTTGTTTGCGGTGGGGACCGCCAGCAAAAATCCTTCGATATACATTTCTCTTCTCCTTCAGTTTTGCCCCCGATAAAATGTATCTTATGCAGCGTTTTGCTTTTCAGCGGCGGGTATAGCCGCCGGGTCCATCCACATCGCGCCCCATACATGACCATCAGGATCGATGAGGTCGCGGGTATACATGAACCCGTGATCCTCAACCGGGTTGATGTCGACTGTGCCGCCACGGCCACCCGCCGCAGCAGCCATCGCATCAACCGCCTCCCGACTGTCTAGTAACAGCTGGAACCCGACTTCGCTGTGCGACGAGGGCGGAATCGGGCGGGTCGTCAACGTGCGCCAGACGTCATGCGTGATCAACATCACGCTGATCGTGTCGCTCCATACCATTGACGCTGCCGTATCGCCGGAAAACATCGGATTACTGGTGAAACCCAATGCTTCATAGAATGCTCTGGATTTGGGTAGGTCGATGACCGGCAGGCTTATGTTAATCGTTTTGGTCATTGCTGGTCTCCTCTTTTGAACAACATCTCAACATAGCGTTTCAGATGTGCGACATTTTCGCGCGCTATTTCAGGACTTCCTTTGGCCTTTGCCATGATGAAGGCACCCTGCAGCACGGCCTGGATGTGGTACGCGAGATCAAGAGCAGCGACATCGTGACCAATGCCATATGTGTCGATGGTGGCCTCGATATGTTCGGCCAGCCGTTCGGCATAAGCGGTAATACTGGCATCACACGCGGCGCGTATTGGGTCGCTGCTGTTATAGGCCTCCTGCACCATAGTGCCGACGAAACAGGTGAAATCCTCTACGGGTCCGCTGAGCATCGAAAGGCGAAATTCGATATGGCCCATCAGCCGGTCCAGAGGGTCGGCAATGCGGACCCAGTCGGGCACTGTGAATATCCGCTGTTCGGCGATCTCGGTCCACGCGCCTGCTGCCGCGACCGCAAGCGCTTCCTTGGAGGCGAAATGGTGGAAGAATGCGCCTTTGGTGACGCCAGCTGCTGCGCAGATTTCATCGACCGAGGTTGCCGAAAATCCTTTGTACCGAACTGTTGCGATGGCTGCTTCGATGAGCTTTGCACGTGAGTTGCGAGCAGGTGCCACGACACTGCCGGCTGCGGCGGTGCCTTTTTGTCGCTTTGTCATATTCCGAGTCGCGTTCATGAAAGAAAGATACCGACCGGTTGGTATGTGTCAAATGCGCCAATCGATTGCGCTTGGACGCGAGCAGTCAAGCCGATGATATCGGGCGACTATTTTTTAGGGTTTGTTTAGTCGATGGGAATGTAAGCGGCGATATCACGCGGCTTGAGATACAGCGCGTCATCGTGGGCCACGCTGTTGGTAAGCGCATAAAAGGCCTTCGCCTTTTCCTCGCTCATGCCCATCTCGCGATAATAGTCGACATATTCGCGGTTCACGGGATCGCTGTCGGCAAAGTCGTCG
>JANMQN010000161.1:0-14001 GCA_031370535.1 Sphingomonadales bacterium
TCCGCTTTCCACAACATTCCAGCCATTAAAGACAGCATTCAGCTTCGCTGAAATAGGACGTTCGTTTAGGGAAATTAAGAATACGACCCACTGTGCTCATCATTCGACCATTTCGGCACTATCGCCAACCCCCCTCCTGTAAATGACGGGGGACCACATTACTTGGCGAATTGCGTGGGCGCGGCGTTAACCGTGACGAACTTGCCAGCCTGAATTTCCTGCACCTCAAGCATGCGGTCCGTCAGGCCATTGCTCATGAAACGGAAAGCCCCATCGACGCCGATAAAACCTTGCGGGTCCGTCAGCTGTGATACGGGGAATTTAGACCCTGGCCGCCAATCACGGGCGACGCGTGCAACCAGCAGCACCGAATCATACCCGAGACTCGAAAGCCGCAACGGTGCGCGCCCGAAGCGGGTCCGGTATTTGGTGGCATATTGATTATAAAGCGTATCCGAAACGCTGGCGAACCACGCGCCGTACATCGGCGGCCTGCTGGCCAGCGAACCATCGATATTCCACAGATCAGTCCCTAAAATCTTGGCGTTTTTAAAGCCATGTCGGCGAAGCGATGGTACCGTAACGACAGCGGCGCGACCGCTGTCAGCAATCAGTACAGCGTCGATTTGTCCCAATTGGCCAAGACGTCGCGCGGCCGCGTCTGCCGATGTCGCAGAACCGTCAGACTCCTGAACACCTACCAATGTACCGCCGGCACTGCGCACCGCGCTTGTGAGGCTGGATTGCGCGCGCTGTCCATACACATTGGCAGATATAATGCCGCCAAAGCGGTTTAGTCCTTGAGCCTTGGCGTAACGCACAACGCGGTCGATTGACTGGTTCGGCAAATGGCCGAGGAGAAAGACGTTTTGACCAGCAACGCCGACATCGTTGGAGAAACTAATGATTGGAACACCCGCAGGACGTGCAACCGCCGCGGCTTCCAGCACATTATCCCCACGCAACGGGCCCAGGATAAGTTTGTTTCCATCGGCGATGGCCCGCCGCGTCGCGGCAGCCACGCCCAAACCTGTGTCATATGTAATCAGGCGGATATTGGTTACCTTGGTGTCGGAAAGTGCAAGCGCGGTAGCGTTGGCGATCGACTGCCCGACATCGCCATCTGGGCCGGTGACTGGCAGCAACAAAGCAACACGGTGCATGCTGTCGAGCGGATCGGGTGTGACGACTGGAGGTGGACCGTTACCGCCGCGCGGAATCGCTTGGCAGGCACCCAGAAGCACAATCAGCGCCACCATTATCAGCTTTTTCATCCCGCCTGCTAAGGCTTGCGGCTGTGCGCCGGTTGCTGCAATGGTTGCGCTCATGATGGTTTCCTCAGCGAAAAGCTTATTTTTATAATGACGTTCGAGTCGGGCTTATATGTCGTCGCGACCCCCATCGGCAACCTTGCAGATATGTCACAACGCGCCATCGCGATCCTTGAAGCCGCCGATATCGTGGCGGTTGAGGATAGCCGGGTAACAGGTAAATTGTTGCATCATCTGGGCCTCAAGAAGAAAATGCGGCGGTATAATGACCATAGCAGTGAGGGAGACCGTGAAAGTCTGGTCGCGGCAGCACACTTTGGTGTAGTGGCTCTGGTGTCGGATGCGGGTACGCCGTTGATTTCCGATCCGGGCTATAAACTGGTGCGCTCGGCGCGTGAGGCGGGCGTGGAGGTTTACGCAGCGCCGGGACCGAGCGCGGCGATTGCGGCGTTGTCAATTTGTGGATTGCCGACCGACCGGTTCTTGTTTGCCGGATTTTTGCCAAGTAAAGCGAAGGCTAGGGCGGATGCTTTGGCTGAACTGGCTGGTATAAAAGCGACCTTGGTGTTTTACGAAAGCGGACCGCGTCTCGCCATTACTTTGGCGGCGATTGCCGCAGCTTATGGTGACCGAGAGATCGCGGTTGCGCGTGAACTCACCAAGAAATTTGAGGAAGTGGTGACGGGAAGCGCGTCGGAGTTGGCGGAGCGCTACGCTGAGCAGGAGCCAAAAGGCGAAATCGTGTTAATCGTAGGGCCGCCGTCGGCGGAGGTCGTGGCAGAAACTGGCGATGTCGATACCGCGTTGCGTAAGGCGCTTAAGACCATGTCCGCCGCGAAAGCCGCCGGCGCCATCGCCAAACGTTTCGGGCTGGAACGGAGCGACATTTACGCCCGCGCCACCGAGATGAAGTCCAAATGAGCCGCTTGGAGGCCGAAGAACGTGGGCGGCGCAGCAAGGCCGTTGACCTTTCCACTGCAGCCGACGCTTATAGGCTTCGCCGCGTCGTGGCCGCTACTGAAATCCTGCTGCCGAAGTATGGCAAAGGCAGCCAAAATATGCAGATCGATATGATATTGGTTGCACCTTGGCGCTGGCCGCACCATCTGCCAAACGTCTGGCACGGATAAGGACCACAGAATGGCAATCAAAGTCGCAGTCCAAATGGACCCGATGGACGGCATCAGTATATCAGGCGATTCAAGTTTTGCGTTAATGTTAGCGGCGCAGAAGCGGGGCTATGATGTTTGGCATTATGATGTCGGCACGCTTACGCTGGACGCGAATGACCGCCTTACCGCATGGGCTCATCCGGTGCATGATTTGCAGCGCATCGAAGGCGCGCACTATCGCTTTGGTGAACCCAAGCGCATCGACCTGGGTTTGGACATCGACGTTGTGCTGATGCGGCAAGACCCTCCTTTTCATGTTGGCTATATCACCGCCACGCATTTGCTTGAGCGGATTGAGCACGAAACATTGGTCGTCAATAACCCGGCGAGCGTGCGCAATGCGCCCGAAAAAGTGATGGTCCTCGATTACCGCCAATATATGCCGCCAACATTGATTACCCGCTCCGCAGATGAAATTCGCGATTTCCAGCTCGAACACGGCGCGGTGGTGATCAAGCCGCTCCACGGCAATGGGGGCAAGGCAATCTTCCGCGTGCCAGCCGAAGGCGACAATCTCGGCGCGCTGATGGAGGTGTTCAACACCACTTGGCCCGAACCGCATATGGTGCAGCCGTTCTTGCCCGACGTCGCCAAGGGCGACAAACGCATCGTGCTCATCGACGGCGAAGTGACGGGCGCAATCAATCGCAAACCCGGCGAGGGCGAGTTCCGCTCAAATCTCGCAGTCGGCGGCAGTGCAGAGGCGACCGAACTGACCGCGCGTGAGATGGAAATCTGCGCTGTTATGGGGCCGCGTTTGAAAGAACTTGGCCTGATATTCGTTGGCATTGACGTCATTGGCGGTGAATGGCTGACAGAAATCAACGTAACGTCGCCCACCGGTATTGTCGCCATTGACCGGTTTAACGGTACCGACACCCCCGGCAAAATCTGGGATGCCATCGCGGCGCGGTTGGCACAATAACCAATGGATGATTGGATAATCCGGCTGGTTGATAGCGCGGGCTATTGGGGCGTCGGCATGTTGATGTTTTTAGAAACGGTGTTCCCGCCGGTGCCTTCGGAAGTAATCATGACCGTAGCAGGAGTCTCTGCTGCGCGCGGCAATATGACCCTTGGCGGCGTTGTTGCCAGCGGAACGGTGGGCGCGATGCTCGGCAATTATCTCTGGTTCTGGCTTGCAATCAAGTTCGGGTCCGACCGGCTGCATCGTTTTGCTGACCGATATGGTCGTTGGCTGACTTTAAGCTGGCAGGAAATCGAACGCGGAAAGTTGTTGTTCGAAAAGCATGGTTCGATAATCGTGCTGGTAGCGCGCATGCTGCCAACGCTTCGGTCGTTGATTTCAATTCCAGCCGGTGTCTTCGGTATGTCGCATCGACGATTTCTCGTGTTTTCGACCATTGGTACTGCTGGATGGAGCGCGGCGCTCGCTGGCGCGGGCTATGCGCTGGGCTCGCAATTCGACCAGGTTGAAAAGATATTAGGCCCACTATCTACGATCATCATCGGCCTGATCGTCATCGGCTATGTGTGGCGGTTGATCAAGTGGAAGCCAGCCGATTAAGCGCGCGGATGCGCGTTGAGATATTCGTCAAGCAACATCGCTGTATCGACTGCAGTGTAAACTTGCGTCGAAGACAGGCTGGCATGGCCGAGCAATTCCTGCAAACTCCGAAGGTCGGCACCGCCGGCCAGCAAATGCGTCGCAAAACTGTGGCGTAGTGCATGCGGTGTAGTGCGCTCCGACAACCCCAGCCTGCCGCGTGCGCCTTGTACCGCGCGGCGGACGAGGGCGGGGGATAACGGCCCGCCGCGCGCACCACGAAATAGCGGCGCATCGCGCGACACCGGGTAAGGACAAAGCGAGATATAATCCTCGATTGCGGATTTAACCTGTTCGAGAATAGGGACAATCCGTGTTTTGTTACGCTTACCCGTAACGCGCAGCGTTGCCCCGAACGGTAGAATATCACCCAAAAGACCAGTCGCTTCGCTGACCCGTAACCCGCTTCCGTACAGCAGCAGGAGCAGCGCCCAATCGCGTGCACCGACCCAACTATCGGACGCCGATTGCGACACGTCATCGGCCAGCGCCATAACGTCGTCGGGGTTGACGGGGCGCGGCAGGCTGCGTTGGACTCGTGGGCCCTTGAGTACTGGCAGGCTGGCATTATCACCCAATGCGAAGCGCAGAAAATGGCGGACGGCGGAAAGTTCTCGCGCGGTCGAACGATTAGTAAGGCCGTCCCCGCGCCGGTCGGCAAGGAATGACCGTAAATCCGCCGCACTGATTTTGGTCAAAGCGGCGCGATCGACTAGGCCGCCCCAATGCATTTCCAGAAACCCGCTTAACCGGTCAGCCGTCGCCTGATAAGCGCGCACGCTGTGCGGCGACATCCGGCGATTGTCGGTCAGGAACGCATTATATTCGACGAGCAAGGAGACCATATCGGCGATGCTATCAGGCGTTAGCGTCTGCCTCAACTTTTACTATCTCGGGCAGAATAGCATCAAGTAATGGCATGCCTTTAGCTGTGATAGTGACTTGGTCACCCTTACGGTCGATGAGGCCGAGTGCAGCGATACGGTCAACAGCTACCATATCCAGCAAGGCGTCGGACACTATCCCGGTTTTGTGCGACAGTCGCGGTAGACTAATACCTTCGGCCAGCCGCAATCCCATAAGCAGTGCTTCGGTCGCACGGGCGGCCGGATCAAGCGGGTCCTCGCTAGCCAAGCCATGTGAATTGCGGCTGATCGCCGACAGAAAATTTTCAGGTTTTTTATGACGTTGGGTTGCCAAGTTCAATCGTCGTCCATGTGCGCCGGGACCGATTCCGATATAATCGTTATAGCGCCAATAACATAGATTATGGCGGCTTTCTGAACCCGCCCTTGCATGGTTGCTGATTTCATAGGCAGGAATGCCCGACGCATTGGTCAGTTCTTGCGTGAGTTCGTACAATGTCGCTGCGTCATCGTTGTCTGCGGGTACGAACTGGCCCGTCCGCACCATCGTTTCAAAACGCGTGCCGGGTTCAATGGTGAGTTGATATAGCGACATATGGTTGGTGCCAAACGATAACGCTCGCATTAACTCGCTCTGCCATTGCGTCGCTGTTTGGTCAGGACGAGCATAGATCAGATCGATGTTCACCCTTCCAAAATGGCGCTGTGCGATGGCAAGCGCGTGGAGGCTTTCGGCGACCGAATGCGCACGGCCGAGAAAGGCGAGTGCATGATCGTCGAGCGATTGCATGCCAAGCGATACACGGTTCACGCCAGCTATTGCGAGATCGGCAAATCTTGCTGCCTCGACTGAGGAAGGATTGGCCTCAAGCGTGATTTCGATCTTATCAGCGAAACCCCAATGCTGCTCAGCCGCTTTGATTAACGCCGAAACTGTCGCGGGCTGCATCAGTGAAGGCGTACCGCCGCCGAAAAATATCGATGTCAGCGGCCGACCTTTGGTGAGTGCTGCTTCATATGCCATATCGGCCAGCAATCCCGCTAGCCATGCGTCTTGGTCGACAACTTCGCGAACATGGCTGTTGAAGTCACAATAGGGGCATTTGGAAATGCAAAAGGGCCAGTGAATGTAGAGGGCGAGTGGTTCGCTCAAAACACCGCTTCTACCAGCTTTTTGAAAGCGTCCGCCCTATGGCTGATCGCATGCTTTTCTGCGGGGTCGAGTTCGGCAAATGTCTGCGTTCGGCCAGTGGGTACAAAAACGGGGTCGTAGCCAAAACCAAGTTTGCCACGCGGGGGCCAGGTCAGGCTACCTTGCACCCGGCCTTCGAAGGTCTCTTCATGCCCATCGGGCCATGCAAGCGCGAGGGTACAGATGAAGTGAGCGCTGCGATCCGTCTCTGCGCCAAGCTCGGCCAGTTTGCCCTCGACCTTTCCCATCGCCATATACCAGTCGCGCCCAGGGCCACTTTCGAATTTCTGCTTTTCGGCCCAGTCTGCGGTGTAGACGCCGGGCGCGCCCGCGAGTGCCGCCACACACAGGCCGCTGTCGTCGGCGAGTGCAGGAAGGCCTGAACCCTGCGCAGATGCATGCGCCTTAAGGAGAGAGTTTTGAGCGAAAGTGGTTCCCGTTTCTTCAGGTTCGGGGAGACCGAGCTCACCAGCCGAAACCGGTTCGATCCCGTACGGGCCCAGCAATGCCCGGAACTCCTTCACCTTGCCCGCATTATGGCTGGCGATGACGAGCTTCCCCGGCAAAAGTTTGCGGTGAGTCATTCGCTTACTTCACCGCATCTGCCTGCACGGCGAAAATACGGTCGGTGCCCATTCGCGCCAGCCGCAGCAGGCGGAGCAGGCCTTCCTCGTCATAGGTCGCGCCTTCGGCGGTGGCTTGCACTTCGGCAATCTGCCCCCCTTCGATCAGCACGAAATTGGCGTCGGCATCGGCACTCGAATCTTCGATATAATCGAGGTCCAATACCGGCGTGCCGTTGTAAATGCCGCAGCTGATCGCCGCGACCCGCCCGCTGATCGGGTCTTCCTTGACCGCACCTGACGCAAGCAGGCCATCGACCGCTAGCCGCAAAGCGACCCAAGCGCCGGAAATTGCTGCTGTGCGCGTCCCACCATCGGCCTGAATCACGTCGCAATCGAGCGTAATCTGATATTCGCCCAGCTTTTTCATATCGATGATCGAGCGTAAAGAACGTCCGATAAGCCGCTGAATTTCCTGAGTTCGACCTGACTGCTTGCCCTTTGCCGCCTCACGCTGGCCCCGCGTGTGCGTCGCCCTTGGCAGCATTGAATACTCAGCCGTCACCCAGCCTTCGCCTTTGCCACGCAGCCAAGGTGGCAGGCGATCTTCGACGCTGGCTGTGACCAGCACGCGGGTGTCGCCAAAGCCGATAAGGCAGCTGCCTTCTGCATGTTTGGTGAAGTGGGTTTCAATCGAAATGGGGCGCATTTCGTCGGGCGCACGGCCGGATGGACGCATGGGAATCTCCTGATAACGGGTTAAAGGCCGCCATAACCTCCCCCGCTTGCTTTGCAAGCGTGCTGCGCTACATCTGTCGTCGTGAGCCATACCCCAATCAACGAACTCAACGACCGCACCCGTAACATCTTCCGGATGGTTGTGGAAAGCTATCTCGACAGTGGAGCGCCGGTGGGTTCACGGACGATTTCGAAATTTCCGGGTCTCAACCTATCACCCGCCTCGATTCGCAACGTGATGCAGGATCTGGAGGAAGCGGGCCTGCTAGCCGCGCCGCATACCAGCGCGGGGCGGATGCCGACAGAGAGCGGGCTGAGGCTATTCGTTGACGGCATGATGCAGGCGGCGGAGCCATCGGCGGATGAACGCCGCGCAATTGAATCGCAGATCCAGGGTGAGGGACCAATCGAGGAAGCCTTGGCTGCCGCAACGTCGGTGCTGTCTGGGCTGTCGGCTTGTGCAGGCATTGTGCTGGTACCCAAACGCGATGCGGTGATGAAATCATTCAGTTTCGCGCGGTTGTCCGCGACCCAGGTTCTGGCGATTATGGTTGGAACCGACAACAGTGTAGAAAATCGCGTGGTCGGCATTCACCCTTCGGTCAGCGACGGGGCACTGGTCGAGGCATCAAACTATATCTCGGCTCGCTTGTCTGGCCTGACCCTTTCAGAAGCTTTGTTGCGCCTCGACGTCGAAATTCGTGCGGAGAAGGCAGAGCTTGATAATGCCAGCGAAAAACTGGTGCGCGATGGCATTGCGGTCTGGTCGCTTGATGCCGACGAGCGGCCAGTGCTCATCGTGCGCGGGCAATCGAACCTGATTGATGAGGCTGCTGCGGCTGACCTCGACCGCGTGCGGCAATTGCTCGACGAGCTGGAGAGCAAGGAAGAAATCGCGCGACTGGTCGATAGCGCACGGGACGCACAATCGACGCGGATTTTCATCGGATCGGAAAATAATCTGTTTTCGCTATCGGGGTCGTCGGTGATCGCTGCACCTTATCGCGAAGCGGGCGGCAAGGTCGTTGGCGTGGTTGGGGTCATTGGCCCCACACGGCTGAACTACGCCCGGATCGTGCCCATGGTGGATTTCACCGCGCAAGCGCTGGGTCGTCTAATTAAGTAACGTACGGCTTGATGAAATAAAATTGGTTTCTATATGCGCAAGGCAACGCGCAGCGGGACCCGCTGCTCAACATATGGGTTAACAGGGTTATGACGGACAAGAAAAACGAAGCGGCCGACATCGCGGTCGATCAGGAATTAGACGGTGTGCCGGAGCACCTGAAGGACGACGCACCCGAGCCGGGGAATGCGTCCCACGCCAAGATCGCCGAATTGGAAGAGGCGCTGGCCACTGCGAAACAGGAAGTGCTCTACGCGCAGGCCGAAACGCAAAATGTCCGTCGCCGCATGGAAAAAGAAGCGCAGGACGCGCGTGCTTATGCCGTTACCGGCTTTGCCCGCGATGTTTTGTCAGTGTCGGATAATCTAACCCGTGCGTTGGATGCCATTCCAGCCGAAATGCGCGAAAGCGAAGCTATGAAACCGTTGGTTATTGGCCTTGAGGCTACTGGCCGTGAACTTGACAGCGTGTTTGCCAAGAACGGCATCACCCGCATAGCGGCGATGGGCCTACCACTCGACCCGAACCAGCATCAGGCGATGGTTGAGATACCGAGCGGGGATGCCGAACCCGGCACCATAGTTGCAGAGATGCAGGCGGGATATATGATCAAGGACCGGCTTTTGAGGCCTGCTCTGGTTGGGGTAGCGAAGAAGGCGGAGTAGGTTTCGACCAACTGCCAGACACTCCATTATTGCAAACGCCAGAATCGCGTCACTTAGCTAATCTAGGTAACCGTGCTTTAATTTGAGCATTAAGGGCAAGAAGCCATGCGCATCCTGCGGATGGATTAAAGTCGTCTATCTTGATGTCGGCCTTTTTGGAGTTGCAACTTTTGCAAGCCACCACAAGATTACAGAGATGGTCACTGTCCTTCTGACTAGAAGGTTCGAGATGGTCAACATTCCAATCTTTTGGAGCCGAACCTTTTGGTATTCGCATCGGGCAATAAAAACATTGCCCGCCATGAACTTGGACTGCAAGCCTAAGGGCATTAAGCGCGATGCGCCCAACCTCAGAGCTTCCGGCGACTCGATAAAGCATTCCGCCATTCTTAGGATGCACGCCGACAGCCAATATTGATTATCTGGTAATTCTAAAGACTAATGCTCACAAGCATCCCAATCAATACTTGCAACTTTAATCTTCGCTTGCATATTCATTGAGAGAGCCTGCCATGTAACCATAAAAAATGGTTAAATCGGCGCGATGACTTTCATTTCCGCTTACGCGGGAACGGCGACGATAGGCTGGTGAAATTGATGGCACTACGCTATCCACCGCTTCCCATGACCACAGCGGCAATCCCGATGGACCGCCAGTCCCCCTGGCGTGACGAGTTTCGTGCGACGCTGGCGCTTGCCTGGCCGTTGATCCTGACCAACATCACTATGGTGTTGATCAACGCGACCGACGTCTTTCTACTCGCGCGGCTGGGCCCCGATGCCCTCGCGGCATCGGCGTTGGGGTCGGGGATTGTTATTGCCATGCTGCTGATCGGCATCGGTATTGTCGTTGCAGCTTCGCCGCTGATGGCGGCGGAGTTGGGCCGCAAAGCGCATTCGGTGCGCGATGTGCGGAGGACATTCCGGCAATCACTTTGGGCGGCTACCGCGATCTGCGTCCCGATCTGGGCGATGCTCTGGCAGATGGGCGACTTGCTGGCATGGGCTGGCCAGCCGCCGCGTTTGGCTACCGAGGCGGGCCTCTTCATCCGCGCGTTGATGTGGCAGATTTGGCCGGCGCTTGGCGTCGTGGCGATACGCAATTTCATGGCTGCATTGGAGCTTCCTAGGTGGACGATGATTGCAGGCTTTGCGGCGGTCATTGTCAACGCGGTAGTCAATTATGGACTGATCTTCGGCCATTTCGGATTACCCAAATGGGGTCTAGTTGGCGCAGGTGTCGGCAGTTCGATCACTGGCTTGTTCCAGTTCCTGTTTCTTTCGGCGATCGTCTCCTTCCACCCGCGTTTCAGGCGCTACCATCTGTTCGGCCGTTGGTGGCGTGCGGACTGGCAGCGATTTGCGACAATCTGGAAGCTTGGCCTGCCCATAGGCCTGCACATGGGATTCGAGGCGATGGTGTTCGCTGCCGCCGTCTTCCTGATGGGTTATATTAACACAGCGTCAGTCGCCGCACACGCCATCGCCATCCAGATTGCATCGATGACGTTCATGGTACCGATGGGGATCGGGCAGGCGGCCACGGTGCGCGTAGGGCTAGGCTATGGTCGGCGCGATTCTGAGGCAATCCGGCGTGCTGGTTGGACGGCCTATATTCTGGGAGTCGGGTTCATGACCGCAATGGCGTTGGTTATCTGGGCAATACCAGGACCGCTGGCGGCCATATTCCTTGAGCCAGAATATGCCGGCAATGCAGAGGTTCTTCAGCTGGCAGTATCATTTCTGCTGGTGGCGGCGGTGTTTCAGATTGTCGACGGCGCTCAGGTCGTAGGTACCGGCATGCTGCGCGGGTTGCAGGACACAACTTGGCCGATGCTGTTTGCGGCGTTCGGCTATTGGGTCGTTGGCATTGGTTTTGGCTGCTGGCTCGCCTTTTATCGCGGCTGGGATGGCGTAGGCATCTGGACCGGGTTGGCCGTCGGCCTTGGCATTGTTGCGGCGCTGGTGCTGACGCGATGGCTTTGGCGGGAAAGGCTCGGCCTGCTCCCATCAAAAGGGTAAAATGCCGTCATATTGGTCAAGGGGAGGCGCACCGGGCACTCTTGTGCCGTTTCGCAAAAGAAAAACATGCTTTACGATTTCGGCCTGTTGTTCGATACCATATTGGTTGAGCCGCCACCCCGGTTTCAGGCTATAATCATAGCGGCTGAAAGGGTGGCGCTTTAGCGGCAGGAAAATCCCCCGTTGGTGCTGCCACACATGTACCAGTTCGTGGATGAAAAGGCCCTGCAACTCCAATCCTCGGTCGCAAAAGTCGTCGCAAAACAGGTTGCTTTTTGGGTGAAACCACAGGTGCCCATTCGGCGCCATCGTGACCCGTCTTGGCTGGAACCACCAGAATTTCCGGTTGTGGATGCGGATGCTTTGATAATCAAGGGCGTCGCCAAACACCGACTCCGCCAGCGCGCGTTCGCGAACCGTTAAAGGTCTTCCCGTAGCATGCGGCCCGAACACGCTCAGCCGTCAATCGCCTTTTTTTCATCAGGGACGGTACCGTCCATTTCCTGCACCCGTGCCTTCACCAAGATGCGTTCGTTGTTAGAAAACAGAAATTCGGTTTCAATCTCACCCAACCGGCGCGGGATGAGATTTACCCCCCACATCATGACATGTTTGCCGCCACGCTTGAACTCGACCTTTTTGCCCGCCGGTATAAGCACCCGGTTCATTGGCGACATCGAAACAGCGCCGGTTTTGGGATCAACTCCGACATCGTGCATTTCGGTGCGGATGGCGGACGGCGTGCTAACGCGGAGCAAGTAGACATCCTCCGGTCCGCCATAGACGTTGAAGTGGAAACCAGAAGGATTGCTGTCGACCGGCGACAGGGTCAGAACGGCTTCCTTGACCTTTAACTGAGGGGTCGGTCCGCACGAGCCGAGCAGGAACATTATTGCAGCGGTGCCAAGTGTGAAAAGTCTGCGGTTCATCTGTTGCCTCATATTTTTGCGACTTTGAAACTGTCCGAAAGCGGGGCGGGCCGTCACTTTTTCCCCATCTAGGGTTGCGCAAGCCTTGTGCCAAGCGAATTGGCACCTATATCGCCGCTACAGTGTCGTTTTACGGAAAAAAGCCGGTGCCTGATAGGGCCGGTCCGCAAGCGGCAGGCTATAGTTCAATTTTTAAAATTTCGGGGTAAGTTTTTATGGCTAAAGTTATTGGTATCGACTTGGGCACGACAAACAGCTGCGTTGCGGTCATGGACGGCGGCAAGCCCAAGGTCATCGAAAACGCAGAAGGCGCGCGCACGACGCCTTCAATTGTTGCCTTTGCCAAGGATGGTGAGCGCCTGATCGGGCAGCCCGCCAAGCGGCAGGCAGTGACTAATCCGGAAAGCACGGTCTTTGCGGTCAAGCGCCTCATCGGTCGCCGCTTTGACGATCCGATTACCAAGAAAGACACAGAGCTTGTTCCTTACAGCATCGTCAAAGGCAAGAACGGCGACGCCTGGGTTAAGGCCGGCGGCGAAGATTATTCGCCATCGCAGATTTCCGCCTTCATCCTTCAGAAAATGAAGGAAACAGCCGAGGCCTATCTGGGCGAAACCGTGACTCAGGCAGTAATCACCGTACCAGCCTATTTCAACGACGCCCAGCGTCAGGCAACGAAAGACGCCGGGCAGATTGCCGGTCTCGAAGTGCTACGCATCATCAACGAGCCAACTGCTGCGGCTTTGGCCTACGGCATGGACAAGGACGAGAACAAGACCATCGCGGTGTATGACCTTGGTGGCGGTACATTCGATATTTCGATCCTTGAAGTCGGTGACGGCGTGTTCGAAGTGAAGTCGACTAATGGCGACACCTTCTTGGGCGGTGAAGATTTCGATAGCAAGCTCGTCGAATTTCTTGCGGCAGATTTCCAGAAGGCAGAGGGCATCGACCTTACTAAGGACAAGCTCGCACTGCAGCGCCTCAAAGAGTCGGCTGAAAAGGCGAAGATTGAATTGTCCTCGACGCAGACGACCGAAGTGAATCTGCCGTTCATTACAGCCGACCAGAACGGTCCGAAGCATTTGGTGAAAACCATCACCCGCGCCGACCTAGAAAAGCTGGTCGATGACTTGATCAAGCGCACGCTGGAGCCTTGCAAGAAGGCGCTGGCTGACGCTGGTTTGAAGGCCGACGCGATCGACGAAGTCGTCATGGTCGGCGGCATGACCCGCATGCCCAAGGTACGCGACGTCGTGAAGAATTTCTTCGGCAAAGAACCGCACACTGGCGTGAACCCTGACGAAGTTGTAGCAATGGGCGCTGCCATTCAGGCAGGCGTGTTGCAGGGCGACGTCAAGGACGTGTTGTTGCTCGACGTTACCCCGCTTTCGCTGGGCATCGAAACATTGGGCGGAGTATTCACGCGCATGATCGACCGTAACACGACGATCCCGACCAAAAAGAGCCAGGTTTATTCGACTGCCGAAGACAACCAGAATGCGGTGACGATCCGCGTCTTCCAAGGCGAGCGTGAGATGGCGGCGGACAACAAGCTTCTTGGCAATTTCGACCTTGTTGGCATTCCGCCAGCACCGCGTGGCGTGCCGCAGGTTGAAGTGACCTTCGATATCGACGCCAACGGTCTCGTCAGCGTGACAGCGAAGGATAAGGGTACTGGCAAGGAGCAGCAGATCAAGATACAGGCTTCGGGCGGCCTGTCTGACGCCGATATCGATCAGATGGTCCGCGATGCCGAAGCCTTCGCCGAGGAAGACAAGAAGCGCCGTGAGGCCGCCGAAGCTAAGAATAACGCCGAGAGCCTTGTGCACACGACCGAGAAGCAGCTTCAAGAGCATGGCGACAAGATCGACGCCGCACTTAAGGGTG
>JANMQN010000036.1:0-7682 GCA_031370535.1 Sphingomonadales bacterium
GCGACTTACTATTCAACCCCTATGGGCACGCTCTGATGACTAATCCGGGCTTTGGCAAGGATATCAAAAATCTAATCAAGCCGTGTTCAGTGGCCGAGCACCATCTGGATGCTGCGGAGCTGATCGCCGCGTACGCGGCGCAAGCTGATAGCCCGGGATTGATCCTTACCGCTTCCGGACAGTTCGTAGAAACGCTGAGTGATGACCAGTTGCTCGAACTCATGGCCCGAGGCCGTATCGCACGTGCTGAAAAAATAACGACTAACAGTCAGTTATTTACCCACGAGATATTGTCGCTGTCAGGGCAGCTGTGCGAGACTGCCAACAAAGTGCATGCCCTATCTGAAGCCCTTGGCGAGCAGGCCGAAGGAATGACCGATGCTGCACAAAATGTGGCGGCCGGCGCTTCCCAATCATCTTTGGGACTGAAAGATATGAATGAGCGGGGACATATGCTCGCCGATGCTATGGAAGAGCTAACTGTGGTTGCATCGAAGGCAAAGTTGGTTCGGGCCCGCACAAGTGATGTGATCAATGCTGCAGAACCGCACATGAAAGAGTTAGCAAAAAGCGGTACAGAGATTGGCAACATCATCGAGGTAATTCACACAATCGGTCGTAAGACCAACTTTCTGGCATTAAATGCGCAGATCGAAGCAGTCCGGCAGGGCTCAGACAGTGAGGGGTTCGTCGCGGTCGCTGGCGAGATCAAGCAATTAGCGAGCCAGACGAGAGGCGCTGCGATCGAAGTAACTAAAAAGGCGGATAGCATTGGCAAAGCCGTTGGCGACGTTCTTGTCGGTCATCACGAAATCGTGGATGCAATGGGGCAGATGAGTGCGATATCAAACCAAATCGATACAGCCGTAGGCGAACATAGCGCCACCAGTCTGGTTATCGCCGGCTATGTCGAACAGGCGGCTGATGCAACGGCGGACATCAGCGCACGCGCACTTGATATTGGACGACGCGCAGATCACGTCCAAAGCAGCGCCAAAGATTTGGAACGCGTATCTGCGATGTTACTCAAATCAGCAACCGACATTCGCACTCGCAGTCAGCAATTCGTCCAGTCAATTCAATACGCGTAAGTGAAAGGAGTTGTTTCCGAAAGCGCGTTGCATCCAACAGCTCGCCATAAGCGTCGGCCCGGCTATCTGAGTCGCGAAAGCAGTCGTAGGACGATTGAAGTATGAGTTGAACGAAAGGCAGGTAATTGCCAGCTCGGTTTGAGCTCTGGACGGCAGGTATGTTAGCGGCAACAGCCAACGTTCTGACCGGCCTAAACGGCAGCTATTGATCGATCCACGCACAGAAGCAGACATTCCGCTCCCGGCCCAATTTCTGCCATTCCGCAATGCGCCTAGTTGCAGTCGTTGTAAGCGCTGCCTGGTTCAACCAAAAGCGGACATTGCATCAGCAAGGTTGATATGGCTGATTTTGCCAGCAGCCCGCACCAAGTCCAGCCAAACAACCGGTGTAGGCGATCGCCACGTTTGCATAGGAGGATCACAGGCGTCAGCACCAATGCCGACGCAACCGCTGTTATGTGCAACCAAACGACTAGCGGCAGCCAGTCCCATTGCGCATATCCGCTTATCACCGCAGCGAGAACGCACAAAAGGAGGATTGATGTAGCGGCTGCATAGACCCGCTCCGAACGATTGGGCGCCAACGGCTCCGGCGCCATATTAGCTAACCCCCAATTGTGTGTTGCATGTCTAACACAGCTGCTTGACAGAGCCAATCCACCACTATCGCTATAACGGCGTCGCGGAAATCAATAGTGACGATGAGAAGGGAGATTGAATTTAGGTTGGAATCCGGAATAGTGTTCCGAAAATTCTCTTTGTAGGACAATAGCCGACAGATGATCAGCTTCGGCCCGATGAGTATTACATTATTGCTGTGCGCTGGCCAAGGGCTGGTGCTTGCCGCTTTGCTTCTCCGCGCGCGCCGCAACCAAAAAGCAAACCGACACCTTGCTTTTCTTATCATAGCAGTCGCTGCTTTGATCACGCCTTACATTATCGGATATGCCGGTTTTTATGACAAATGGCCTTGGCTGAGCTTTGCGCCGTTCTCTTATACGCTTGCTTTTGGCCCACTCATCTACTTCTATACGGTAAGCCTTGTTGGCAGCCTTCCAGCCCGCAGATGGCGGCATTTCCTGCCTGTGCTTATCCAGTTTCTTGCCGATGCACTGGTGTTTCCACTTCCGCTTGAAACCAAGAACTGGTGGGACGGTGTTGCGCACGCACCGTTGATCTCCCCAATATTGGAGTTCGCAACCCTTATCTCTATTGCCGCATATGGTGGTGCCGCCTATCGGCGGTATCGACGCTACCGTCAGTGGCTTGATGATAACAGGACCGATGGCGTCGACTTTGATCCAAGCTGGATACGCAATTTTCTGTTTGCCCTTGCCGCAGTCGCTCTCATCTGGCTTGGTTTCATAGCTGCAAACTGGATCAATCCGGAGCGCAACTATTTCGATCAGTTCCTTCTCTATGTCATTTTTTCTGCGCTGGTGATCTATCTCGGCATCGCGGGTTGGCGTCATAGTGCAACCGCGTTTCCCGTTGTTACAAAAAGCGAGAATAAGCCGGTTGAGGCACGTATTAATGAGCAAGCCCCGGGACGTAATTGGGCTGATCAGGGCCGAAGCTGGCTGAGTGAGATCGATGCTGGAGAAGTTTGGCGCGACGCGGAGTTGACGCTCGGCTCACTTGCCCGTCGTCTGGGAACGAACACCGCCTATCTTTCCCGCGCCCTGAATGAGGGAGCGGGCGAAAACTTCAACGCCATTATCAATCGGCGCAGGGTGGCGGCGATCCAACATTGGTTATCCTCGCCGGATGAAGCCCGGGACCTAATGACATTGGCGTTCGAAGCAGGGTTTAGTTCAAAGGCCAGTTTCAACCGCGCTTTTGCAGATTTTGCAGGGATGAGCCCGAGTAGCTGGCGTCTCAAATCACAAAAACAAAGGACGCTTGAAAGCGTTTGAAGATGTGAGGCGACATTTTATCGTCCTTTGAACAAACCGTTCGGGTCATCACCGAAACGGAGTTACCCCAATGCGTATATTTTTCGTCACCTCTGCCGCCGCTGTCGCGCTAACGATGTTCACCCCGTTTTCGGTGGTGGCTCAGCAGCCAGTGGAAATTGTGGCGTACCAACCGCGAATAATCTCGGTCGAAGATGCGCGCGCCGATATCGCATTGCTTCGGCGTGGCTTTGAGATGATTCATCCAGGCCTTTACCGATATGCCAGCAAGAAAGAGATCGACGCAGCGTTTGCCAAGCTAGAAGTGGCGGCTTCGCGTCCGATTAACGAGCTGGCGCTGCATGGCGAGATCGCACTGATGCTGGCAAAGATCCACTGCGATCATACCAAGGCCGAAATGTCGGATGCGTTGACCAAGTATCGCAAGGCCAATCCTACCCATTTACCGTTTCGTTTTCGCCTAATCGAGGGCCGGATGATCGTCATTTCAAACGATGGTCAATCATCGTCCCCGCCCATTGGTTCGGAAATTCTGACCGTGAATGGCATGACCGTTCCAAACCTTTTGACCAAACTTGGCAAGACAGTGGCCTATGATGGCGACACAGATCAGGCAATCGCGGTCAAGCTAGCCGATGACAGCGATCTGATGGGCGATGATTTCAACGAATACTACCCCTCGTTCTTCGGCTTTCCGACCGAATGGAAAATAGGCTGGAAGGCTGTAGGTAGCGCAGTCACGTCGAAGTCTATCTTAAAGCCGATCACCTTCGAAAACTGGACCAAGCTGAATGCGCCCGATGGCCCTTATCGCAATGAATTCTATAAGGCAGTGACATGGCGGATGGCGGGCAAGGTCGCACGACTCAAGATCGACACTTTTGTCAATTACCGCAACCCCGTCCAGCCGACCGCCTTCCTTGGCGGGTTTTTCAAAACGATGAAGAGCGAGGGCGTCGAGCATTTGATTCTTGATTTACGCAACAACGGTGGAGGCTCAGAAGATGTATCGATCGCGCTTGGCCGCTATCTTTTCGACAAGCCCTTCCTTTGGTCCAAACCCGTCCGATACAAGACTGTGCGTATCGGCGATCTTGCCGAGCATATTGAAACATGGGGAGACCGTGAAGCACGCTTCAAACCGCCCTTGTCGCTCTTCGAAAAAACAGCCGATGGATGGTATGACCGTATCCCTGTTTCAAACGCGCCCGAGGACAGCGACGAGGAAAGCACTGTCGAACATCAGATTGCTGGCGCGGGTCGCTTTAGCGGTCGGCTGACGGTTCTAAGTGGACCACAAAATGGATCAGGCGGAACCCGCACGATCGCCCAACTGAAAGAGAAAGCTGGCGCGACAATCATCGGCGAGGATAGTGCGGGCAGTGCCGAGGGTCCGACTTCGGGCAGTGTCTTCCTCATGACTTTGCCAAAAAGCGGCTTGAAAGTGCGAATACCCGAAGCATGGAACCGGACGAACATAAAGAGCTGGGAGCCCAGATTGGGTGTGCCAGTCGATCAACTCGTCATTCCAACACTTGCGGACTTCCAGGCCGGACGTGATCGCGCTGTCGAAGTCGCGCGCACGGGATCGACCCCTGTTGCCGACCCTGCTAGGCGAATTGCGCAGACACTCGCTGGTCACTGGACCGGAACGCTGGACTACCGCGACTATGGCAATGACCAGCGAACGACGCTGGCGACCATCTTAGACATCGATGGCCTTACCTTCAACTGGACCTTCGACGACGGCCCCGACAAAACGGTTCGGTCTGCAGAAACATGGGCCTTCGACAAGTCGGGGCAATCGCTCACGATAAAAGAGGGCAGAGACGCCGAAACCTATCGGGTCGCCGAGCTGAGAACATCGCAGGACGGGACTGCGCTGACCATGGTCCTCGACGGGCAGACGATAGAGAACGGCAAAAAGCTGATCGCCAGGCTAATCCTTACCAATAGCATAGGGCAGCTGCGGTTCACCAAGATGACTAAGCAGGCAGGTGAGCCATTTTTGATGCGGCATAGCTATGAACTGAAGCGATAAAAGCTCGGGTTCTCGGCAAAAAACCATTTTCCTGAATCACGTGTCTGTGAGTCATCAAAAATGCATTGAGCTTTCGTCTAAGCTTTGTGGACCGAAAACTCGAGAGGATGAAATAGATAACTCAACGGAAACAATCAGTTATTCATCGATCAACGAACAGAAGACTGTCTGCTTCCGGTCCAATCCTGCCATCAATCGTGAGAACTCGAGGGGTGAACGGATGGCAGCTATATAAAGGAGCAAATTAGTTCGAATGAACGGCGGCAATGTTAGCGGAAGCCGGTGTTCGACGTAATACCCGCTATCGCGCTTCCCTTCAGCCGTTAGCTTCGCGCCCGCATTGGGCGATCGAGGGCACCACATCGGTAATAGATTAAGTCGTCGATAGCATGTGCAGTGAAGCCATTCCTCCTTGCAGAACGTGTATTCAACCCGTTATGAGCATGAAGGTGATACTCGAATTAATTGGTGGACTGTATGGTAAGCCCCCGGTTACGCGTCCGACCGCTACGAATTCATCGCATTTGGTTCGGGCAAAACTTCGGTCTTTACAACACATTGACCAGTAGGAATTATTGATGCCCCTTACTCAGATCGTCTATTCATCTAAGCCGTTCGGATTTGACGCTTCGGTACTCGACGACATCCTAACCATATCACGAGTGCGTAACGGCCAAGACGATATTACCGGTACGCTGATTTGCCGAGCCGACATGTATTTGCAGTTGATCGAGGGGCCGGATGCAGCGATCCAAGCCACTTATCAGAGGATTAAATCCGATGACCGGCATCTGGAAATGAACCTGCTGGTTTCGCGCTTGGTGACAGATCGGCTCTTCCCTAAATGGGCAATGCGCGACGATCCTGCGCGCAGCTGGATGTGGACCCAGCAAGAGGTCGCCGCTGGTGCGATTGCGGCTGCCACATCGGCGCAAGTTCTTGCAATCTTCGAACGACTGGCAAACGAAACTATCTAAGGGAACACCCAGATTAAGGCTGGTTCGCATTGTTTGAGGAGATTTCCATGCGGTATAGTCAAGAGTAGTTGCAATTTGGCTTGGGAGGCAGCGGCCCGTTGCGAAGAAGAACCTCCTTACCAATGCGAACATGAGACAGCTTTCGACGAGCTCTGCGCGACGCCTCGACGTTTGCAGTGTTAGCGATAGCTATCCTCGGTTTTCCAGCGGAATGTCTGCCGTTTTCCTCCACAAAAGGGGACAGTCGCCTATAGGCCCATTTATCGCTATTCCGCGTTGCGCCCAAAATTGGTCTTTCGGATTCGCCGCTCACGTTCCTAAAAGCCGATGCGATGCTATCCGTTGGCGCGCGCGGCGTCTGTTCATTTTAAGGCACTGATAGCCTCGGCCTGTGCAGATGCTATGGTGGCTTTGCAAAACAGTAGTCCGGGGCAGACGACCGCAGAAGAGCTGCGGCGGTTGGTGGAGAAGTTGGTGCCGGTAAAATAGTGGACTGTGTCCGTAATCCAAGCCATGGCTAACATTGCGTACGATCGTTTCCCCCCGGGTTGGCGGAGGCTTTTTTCCATCGGCAGATGATGTGTGGTATTATAATATTACAGTAATGCATAACCACCTGGATAGTATTAAAAATGTCATAATTTAAATCAGGTGCGCCGTTCTCTTGAATCTATTCATCGGCGGACCATATGTTGTTATGCTCTATTCTGAGCAGTAGAAAGATTACATCATGCATGACATAGTCGATACCGCCGTCGCAGCCGGTTCGTTCACCACACTCGTCGCCGCAGTCACCGCCGCTGGCTTGGTTGATACGCTCAAAGGCGACGGCCCATTCACTGTCTTCGCACCGTCCGATGACGCTTTTGCCAAGCTTCCCGAAGGCACCGTGGCCGATCTGGTCAAGCCCGAAAACAAGGAAAAGCTGACTGCAATCCTGACGCTCCACGTCATGAGCGGCAAAGTGATGGCGGCCGATGTTACCGGCAAAACGCTTGAGCCGGCATCGGTTAACGGCGAAGCGCTTCACGTAGACGGCACCGACGGCGTAGTAGTTAGCGGCGCAACAGTGACCAGCGCGGACATCGAATGCACCAATGGCGTGATCCACGTCATCGATACCGTGATTATGCCAAAGGGCTAATCATCGAGCTATCCGATTGGAACGGAGGGGCGGCAGTAATGCCGCCCCTTTTTTTTGCGCGCAGCCCCGGCCTGCTCAACGATTAGCAAGCACGGCCAAAATTGCCCCCAGCAGCAGTATGATGCCGACGGCACTGGCGGTAATCATCGATGGATTGATGGCAAAGGTCGCCTGCGCCTGTTCGCGGACCCGGCCCATCAGCTCGGGCCAAGTGTAGCTGACGAAGTCACCCTGGCTCATAATGCTGATCAGCGTGCCCTGTTCGTCTACTACCGGCAGATGGCGGAAACGGTCGTTCGACATCTGCCGCAGCCAATCGAGCAGATTATCGTCAGCGCGGGCGAGTTTGAGATCGGTTGTCATGATTGCGCTGAGCGGGGTGGAAACAGGGTCAAGACTATTGTTGATCAACCGCCGCATGAAATCG
The DNA here is from genome assembly GCA_031370535.1 of Sphingomonadales bacterium. GTDB lineage: Bacteria > Pseudomonadota > Alphaproteobacteria > Sphingomonadales > Sphingomonadaceae > Sphingorhabdus_B. The sequence goes on from JANMQN010000036.1 coordinate 7,597, forward strand.
CGTTCAGTGACAATGCCGATGGGCTTGCGGTCCGAGTTGATGACGACCGCTGCGCCGTAATTTTTAGCGCTCATCGCCTGAGCCGC
>JANMQN010000055.1:0-3447 GCA_031370535.1 Sphingomonadales bacterium
TGTAGGACAGTGGAAAAATGTTAAGTCAAATTATGGCGCAAGGACCGAGGGATATTTGCCCAGCCGCTGATTCTGGCGATAGGCAATTATTGCCCCTGCCATCAGCGCAAAGGTCATGCCGAGCATCCACCCGCCGATGACATCGGTCGGCCAATGCACGCCGAGCATTATGCGGGAGAGCCCGGTTATGACAATCATGAAGGCTGCTGCTAATTGCCAGCCCGGATGCCGTGCTTGCGGGACGAGCATAATGAAGAGAATATAGACCACCGCCGCATTGTTCGCGTGGCCGCTGGGATAAGCTGCGCTCGTAACGGCATCGAGATGTGGACTAAAATCAGGGCGTTCCCGCGCAAAGAATGCCTTCAATATATCGGATGTAAATGCTGAAATAAGCGTGGTTAGGCCCATCGCCAATGCCGCACCCCAACCCCACCAGCGCCATAAAGCCAAGGTCAGGATGGTAACGATGATGTATCGCTGAATGCCGCCTCCAATCCAGCTAATGCCTTGCATAAGTAGGATGATCCACTCAGCATTGGTCCCGCGCTGCATATTCAGCGCGTGCGAAACTGTTACATCGAAGGAATGGAACCATCCTGCATTAACCGCGTAGCCCAAGGAAATGACCGCAGTTAATATTAAGATGGCGAATGCCAACAGCGTCCCGGGTAAACTTAAGGATCTCATCAATCTGCCATGCCAAAGCATAGGCGCTTCGACCAGTGTAAGTTTTAAAGGACAGAAGACCTGACTTTAGCCAAACGCATTTTTTGCGGGTAATCGGCAACACGCTTTAGCTTCAACACTCCGCCACCAAAATCGTTGTCGACCCACCTGATGCTCGCACCCGACCTGAATTTGATATACATTATATGGTTAATGCGCACCCATCCTTGCTGCCCATGCACGTGTCAGCAGCACAATCCGCAGATAAAAAGCACTGCGACCCTGATTGGCTCCGCTGGATCTTTCCGAGACGTTGGCGCCGGGCGTTCGAAGCCGCTCGGTAAAATTGAATAGCGGAGACGAAGAGCGAAGTTCGTTGCTTCCGGCACCCTTAATGCACCGGTACCTCAAGCAGCGGACACATTTCACATATGCAGCATCTTCCCATAAGCCCCGAGCACGCTTTCGTGCATCATCTCGCTCAGGGTCGGGTGCGGGAAGACGGTGTGCATGAAGTCGGCCTCGACCAATTCGGCGGTCTTGCCGATGGTGTAGCCTTGGATCAGCTCGGTGACTTCTGCACCAATCATATGCGCACCCAGCAATTCGCCGGTTTTGGCGTCGAACACGGTTTTGATAAAGCCCTCTGCCTCGCCCAGTGCGATGGCTTTTCCATTACCGATGAAGGGGAAGTTGCCGACCTTGACGTCATGGCCTGCTTCTTTGGCTTTGGCTTCCGTAAGCCCAACCGACGCGATCTGCGGGTGGCAATAAGTGCAGCCGGGGATGTTCAGCGGGTCCATCGCGTGCGGATGGCCGCCAGCTATGGCTTCGGCGGCGATGACGCCTTCATGGCTCGCCTTGTGCGCAAGCCAGGGCGGCGCGGTGATGTCGCCGATAGCCCAGAGGCCAGGGACATTGGTGCGACACATAGGGTCGGTTTTCAGGAAACCGCGATCCATTGCGACGCCTAGAGCCTCCAGCCCAATATTTTCAGTGTTGGGGACGATGCCGATGGCGACGATGCAATGGGTGAATTCGGATTGGACGACCTTGCCGTCGTTACCCTTGATCTTGGCGGAGACACCTGATGGGGTGGCTTTGAGCTCCTCGACCCCTGCCCCGGTCATGATCGTCATGCCCTGCTTTTTCAATGCCTTTTCAAGGAAAGTTGAGACATCAGTGTCCTCGACGGGCACGATGCGGTCGAGCATTTCAACAACGGTCACCTGAGCGCCCATATCATTGTAGAAGCTGGCAAATTCGATGCCGATTGCGCCGGAGCCGATGACTAACAGCTTCTTCGGCATTTCAGGCGGCACCATCGCGTGACGATAGGTCCAGATCCGCTTGCCGTCGGCAGGCGCGTGCGGCAGGTCGCGGGCACGGGCGCCGGTAGCAAGGATGATGTTCTTCGCAGTCAGATCTTCGCTCTTGCCATCCTTGGTGACGGTCAATTTGTTCGCAGCGGTCAGCTTGCCGTCGCCCATATAAACGGCAATCTTGTTCTTTTTCATCAGATGCGTGACGCCCTGATTGAGCTGCTTGGCCACCCCGCGCGACCTCTTGACGACTGCGTCGATATCCGCGCTAATATTCGCAGCGGTCAGACCGTAATCGCCCGCATGCTGCATATAATGAAAGATCTCCGCCGAGCGGAGCAAAGCCTTGGTCGGGATGCAGCCCCAGTTTAGACAAATACCGCCGAGATTCTCCCGCTCGACAATCGCAGTTTTCAGGCCAAGTTGCGCGGCCCGAATGGCGGCAACATAGCCACCGGGGCCGGAACCCAGGACGATGAGGTCGTAGTTATCAAGCATTCTCTAGGACTTTCTTCATTGTTTCTCGCAGACTAACTACAGAATGCTATAAATCACCTTCGGCCATGCAATTCGGCGCATCTTCAACCCGAACTGGCAAATCAAGTGCAGCAAAAGCAGCCTCGATTACCCGAAGTTCATCGCCATCGCCCCACAACCCCAGGGTCGAAAGCGAAGTCATATCAAGCCACCAACCCCAGCGGCTTCTCCACCAATTCCTTGAACACCTTCATCAGCATCGCCCCGTCAGCTCCGTCGATGGCGCGGTGGTCGAACGACCCCGTGGCAGACATCACCGTGGCGATCGCAAGTGCGTCATCGACGATATAGGGACGCTTTTCACCTGCCCCAATTGCCAGGATCATACCCTGCGGCGGATTGATGACGGCTTCGAACTGCTTGATGCCCATCATGCCCATGTTGGAGATCGACGCGGTGCCACCCTGATATTCATCTGGTTGCAGCTTGCCTTCCTTGGCACGGCCCGCCAGTTCGCCAATTTCGGTCGAGATCGCGGAAAGCGATTTGCCGTCCGCGCCCTTGACGATGGGCGTAATCAGGCCGGTCGGCACCGATACCGCGACACTTATATCGGCGCGCGAATATTGAAGCATATTGTCGCCGGCAAAGCTGACATTGCATTTGGGCACCTGAACCAGCGCCAGTGCCAGGGCCTTGATCAGCATGTCGTTAACCGACAACTTGACACCGCGCGCCTCAAGCGATGCGTTGAGTTCGCCGCGCAGCTTTAGCAGCGCATCGAGGCGCACGTCCACGGTCAGGTATATATGCGGCACCTGCTGCTTGGACTCGGTCAGGCGGCGCGCAATAGTCTTGCGCATGTTACTGAGCTTGATGACCTCATGCGGGATGTCGGTTTCGATGGCTGCAACCGGAGTGGGGGTTGGTGCGGAAGGTGTGGCTGCGGCGACCTGTGCAGGTGCCGTGCCTGCCTTGG
>JANMQN010000077.1:0-9848 GCA_031370535.1 Sphingomonadales bacterium
GTCTTTTTCGAGCATCTGTTCCAGCGTGACCTTCTGCTTGTAATGGCTGGCGAAGGTGGTGGTAAGATTGTCTAACACTCGCTTTCGCATCCGGACCATGGTTTCCATTCCCGCCTTTTGCAGGAACGGGAACAGCAGCCATCCCGACAGGGTGAAGCCGAAACCATAGGACGGCGTCAGGATCGTGGGGCCGACGTCCAAGCGGCCATAGATATACATCTTCTTCGCTTGATCCGACCCGTAACGACTGAATTCCTTCATCTTGCCAACCGCGACCTGTTCCATTGCCTTGAACGCTGTATCGACAGAGGTGCCGCCGCCGATCGGATCGAAGCCGAGATAAGCGCCCGTTTCGTCGATCGCGCTGCGCAATTGCGCCATGAAATCATCGTCTGACGTATTCACGATATGCTTCGCGCCGAGGCCTTTCAGCAAATCTACCTGTTCCTGCTTGCGCACCACATTGACCAGCGCCATTCCGTCTTCCAGACAGATACGGTTCAGCATCTGGCCCAGGTTCGATGCCGCGGCAAAATGCAGGATGGCCTTGTGGCCTTCCATCTTTGCGGTTTCAACGAATCCCAATGCAGTCATCGGATTGACGAAGGCGGAGGCGCCATCTTCAGACGAAATATCGCCCAGCGGCAGGCACATGCCCGCTTCCGCAATGGAATATTGGCTGAATGCGTTTCCGGGAACGCAGGCAACCCGTTGGCCGACCAGCGCCTGCGCGGCGGGATCGTCCCCTGCGACGACGACGGTGCCCGCACCTTCATTGCCCACGGGCATACGCTGGCCGTGGCGGCCCTTGGAACCGCTGAGGAAAGGTTCTGGCATTTTGGCGACGATCTTGCCGGGCGAATAGTGCGCGTTTTCCAGATCGGCCGCGCTGAACAGCAGCGCCAGATCCGAAGGATTGATCGGCGCGGCTTCCATCCGCACCAGTACTTGCGCGCCCTTTGGTTCGGGGAAGGTCGTTTCGGCGACTTCAACCGTCAGTGTGCCATCCGATCCTAAAGTCGTGAAAACCTGTTTTCCAACCGTACTCATCGATTCTTCTCCTGATTTATTCTTGTTCTTCGGGATAGTCGTCCGCCACACTGTAGAGGCCGTGGGGCGGTGCGTTTAAACCCAATTCCTTCCGGTCTGCGGGCGCAAGGGCTTGTCCGGTTTGCGATTCTGTCCATCGGCCCATGCCGACCAGTGCCAGGGACGCTACCATGGATCGGGCCTGATGATGCAGGAAACTGCGTGCATGGGTCTCGATAACAATCCAGTCGCCTTCGTGCCGCACATCCAGCTGGTCCATATTCCTGACCGCGCTGTCAGATTGGCAATGGGCCGAACGGAAAGTGGTGAAATCATGATCATGCTCCAGCAGAAGATAATTAGCAGGCTAACTTAATCTGATTGATCATCACTGATCAGCCCCCAACTTGGCATTTCATTTAACATCACTTTTCGTTCTGCCAATGCATGGCTGAAGATTGACCCATATTCTGTCTGCACCCCGGAACCAAAGGGTTGTTTGATTTTCTCCCTTCATTTCAAGCAGGGTTACGCTTCCTAGTTCCGCACTCTGCCAAACTAACATGACCTCATTTGGGCGATCAGGTTGCCGATAAACCCACGCCCTTTTATCAACGGTCTCAATGATACAACGTTCGATATCAAAGAGGTTCAATGAAACTTCAGCGGTAAAGTGGGGGTTTTCTGCGCGTAGCTCTGCTATTTCTTTCGAGGCAAAAGCGGAAGCTGAAACCGCCGCCAATGCAAAACCCAGTATGATATGTTTCATTATTTTCTCCGGTCGGACGAATAGGTCTGTAGTCCTAAAACAGCAACAATTTCAGTTTTGTATCCATTTTGGTAACCTCCTTTCAGATCGCCGACCGTCACCACCGACGACGCGCCACCTGCACGCACCGTTTAAGGCCAAGATCGAACCGGCAAGGGGGTTTCTAACCACTAGTACAGATGTTCGTTCGTCGAACGCTATTGAAGACGCCGGTACCGAATTTGATGTGCAGGGCCTGGAGCTTAATTCAATATGCGTATGTTGGGATTTGAATTTTCGCCGTGAAGCTGATGCCCGGAAGGTGATGCAGTTTATTTTGCTCCTAAATTGGCAAACGATTGCGCATAATTATCAACAGAGAAATACGCCGCGAAACGTTGGCGTTGCCAATAAGTGCTTTACAAATAATGGCTTTTTCCTCAGACGACCGGTCGGGTTCAACAAGGGGAATACCAGTGAAAAGTAGAATAACAGTTCTGGCTGCCGCGGTTATCGCGGTCAGCCTTGGAGGATGTGCGACCGTTTTGAACGGTACGAAAACCGATTATCAAACTACCACAATGCCTGACGGAGCTTCCGTGAAGTTCACCGGCGGCCAACAGTGCACGACGCCTTGCTCACTTGAGTTCAAGCGTAAGAGCGATTTGCGTGCGGACATTACACTGGCAGGCCATAAGCCCACTTACGTTCTAATTCAGTCGAAACTCGGCGGATCGGCGTTTGGCAATATCCTGCTTGGCGGCGGTGTTGGCGCAATTGTTGATGGCTCCAACGGAGCAAGCAACCGTCTTTACCCCCGTCCATTGATCGTTCGTTTGGCACCTGAAGGCTCAAGCGAGGAGGCGGTGTTACTCTCGAAAGACGGAAAAGTGGTCAAGACAGTCAAACAGCACAATGATGAGGTTCGTGTCGATGTTGCTAAAACCATCGGTCCAAAGCTTTCGGGCCTTGAAGAATAAAAGCTGACCGTTCAATAGTCTGAAATAAATTCGAAGACGGGGCTGCGGATTTACTGTGGCCCCGTTTTTTGTTTGGTGTTTGCGGTACCGATAGAATGTGGCTGACTATTGTTCCGCTTATGTTCCAATTGGGTTTATGGAGCGGATCGAACGACTGGCGCTGGTTCTGGGGCTGTCTTTAAAGAACGCCATGCCGCTTCGACACCAACTCAACCACCGGCCAAGAGTTAGCTTTCGATGGAATAACCGATACGTGGAAAGTGAACCACAACTTGCCCTGCGATGGGACCGTCGCGGCGAACTGAGATATGGTGCTCGGACGAACCAACCAGTAAGCCACATACTTGGTCCCGCCCATAATCGTCGGCGGCAATGGTTACCTGCCTTCCCGCATGCTTAGCATCCAGGGTTGCAATAGTTCCAGCTAGCGGCTCGCTCTTATGGGCAATGTCGAGTGCTGCTTCGCGGCTTACCTCCGATCGCTCACCATGGCCGATCGCGCGCACTCGCTCGAGCCAATTGCCGATATGAGGCAGATGGTCGAAGGCCGTTGTTGCAGGAGGGTAAGCAGTGCGAATGAACCACAAGTTGTAATAACTATTAGCGTCGGCAAGGCCTGGGCGTTCGCCCATCAGGAAGGCGCGACCATCAGCTAGCTGCTCGGCAAGCAACGCAACGTGCGCCCTCAGTTGCCCCATCATATGCGGAACGGCCGCGCCCATTGCCGCTGTGTCGAACGATCCACCCCTTAGTGCCTCACGGTCCTTGATGAAGGCGGAAGGCACATTATCGCCAAGACCGCCAAAGATAATCGCGACAGCCGCTTGGAATACAACTCGGTCCGTCCACAGGGCGGTGGCTTGGATCAAGCCCCTGTTGCCGGCGGGGAATAGCGTCGGCTCAGGGAAACGCCGCTCGAGTTCGCGGACTATCAGCTGACTATCGCAATAGATGTCGGCGCCTATCTGCATGACCGGAATCCGGCGGTATCCGCCTGTAAGCGCTATTAGTTCGGGCTTGGGCATGATCACTGGCTCGTCGACGGCGCCCCACGCGAGTCCCTTGATTCCCAGGCAGACCCTTATCTTTTCTGCAAAAGGCGAGCTCGCGTACTGGTGTAACAGGATTTCAGGCATCATTTTCTCCGTAGTTATCTTTCGAACCAGTACGCCGCAGTGCGGTATCATAAGCTTGAACGTGTTATGAATTCAGAACCAGCGGCTCCGGCAGATCAGTGTGGCGTAGCCATTCAGCTGAACCGCCCTTTATTGTATGGGATCTTGGGCGGGGAACACGAAACCCAGCGACCTTAGCAAACTCGAAAATTCAGGCCGTTTTCGCAACGGTGCGAGCAGCGGGTCGCTATACACCATCACCAATCCGCTATCGTCTTGGACGCGCGCTTTTTGCAGTTCTGAAATCGCCTTGTCGGCCTCGCCCCATTGCGCATAAATCTGAGCATATTGGTAATGGCTTTTATCACCAAATTCCGCACGCATGGCAGCAAGAGTCTGTTCTGCCGCCGCCTTATTGCCTTTGCGGTGTTCGATCAGAGCTTTGCCAGTCAATTGTCTTTCAGCGCCTGTATCAGCGGCAAAAGCTCTCTCGGCTTCGGCTAATTTCCCTTGCATCAGCCTGCAAAAGCCGATGGCGGCATTCGCTCCCCCTAATTTGGGATTTAGCGAAAGTGCCTTTGCGTACGCCCCCACTGCATCTTCATAGCGACCTGCAGCATAGTTGATGTCCCCTATCGACCTGAAAGTTCGGTCATTCAACGGGTCGAGTACGGACGATTGCAGTATCGCCTGATTTGCCGGTGCAAATTCGCGGAACCTCGAACGGAATACCGCATAGCGGCTGAGCACATCGGCATCGCCCCGGCCAAGTGCGTAAGACCTCTCGTATGACCCCCTCGCGGCTTTCATGTTCAACTGGCCAAAGGCGATAGCAAATCCAAGTGCCGAGTGTGCTTCAGCAAAATTGGGGGCCAACGCGACCGCACGCTTCGCCGCTTTAACCGCAGCATCGAAAAGGCCGCGCCGGTCCGCGCCGCTCCCGTAGAGGTTAGCAATGACCGAAAGCGCACGCGACCGCGCTGCATGGGCTGCTGCATATTGGCTATCTGCAGCAATTGCCTCTTCGAATTTTGCCAGCGCCTGCCGGTCGCTTGATTCGTCGATGCCTGCGTCATACAGGTCCTTCCCGCGAAGAAAGGCATCGAAGGCAACTACACTCCTGGTCCCCCCAAACTGTTTCGCGTCGGCTTCTTTGACGCGGTCAGGGTCGATCTCAACAGACAAGGCACTGGCTACCTCTGTTGCGATCTCGCTTTGCACGGCGAAGATGTTTGCCATGGGGCGTTCAAAACTTTTTTCCCAATCCGCTTTGCCGGTCTTGCCATTGATAAGTTCAGCAGACACTTTCACGATTTCGCCGTCGCGCCTTACATTCCCGTCGAGATAATAGGCCACCTGCAATTTGCGCAATATGGTCCACGCATCATCCTTGCTCTCCCTAAACATATTAGATGAGGCTTGTGCCGCGACCTGCAGTAATTCGTTTCGCGCAAGTTGGGAGCGGATTTCAGCGGCCAGTCCTTCGGAAAAATAGGCTTGGTTTTTTAGTTCACTCAAATCATTAAAAGGTAGCACGGCAACACTGGTTGCAGAAACCGAACTTCCGCCGACCAGCCCAGTGAGCCAGGCCGCGGCTCCGCCGGCGGCAAGTACCGCAGCACCGCCGCCAATCGCCACGCGGCGATTGATAGCTGGCGTCATAAAAGATGATGCGGGTGGTGCCTCATACGGCCGGTCGTGCAATGCTGCCACGGCACGCAGCACTACCTGACATACTTTGTCTTGAGCCGTCAGCTTTGCTTTCGACACGTCGATAACTTGAAACTGCCGGAACCCAAGCGGCGCTTCGCTGCCGTCGATTGAGATCGGCACCAGGCAACGCCGGTCACGTCCTCTGGTCGCTTCGTCATGGACCCAATGCGACGCAGTCGATGTCTTCGACCAAAGCACGATCACCGCCTTCGCGCGTTCGAGCGCCTCCTCGGTAGTGTGCGAATAACGCTCGCCGGGCTCGAGCAACCCGTCCCACCAGACTGAATAGCCTGCAGCTTCGAGCATCTTAATAATCGGAAGCGCGATTTTATGGTCTGAGCGCGCATAGCTCAGAAAGATGGTGCTTGCTGCGGGCTTGGGTCCATTGTCTGTAAGATCAGCGTCGGTCAACATTGCCCCCTCGGCTCGCAATATCATTAGGCCAAATGTGCTTGATTTTCTAGCACATTGTGCCGGTGGCTGCAAAAGCGTCTGTTACGATGCGGAGGTGTTAAAAAGCTGGGTGAGCATAACGGCCATATCTACAAACTCGTTGCGGACAGTGCGTTGTAAAGGAAATGGAAGCGTTAGCTACCATCAGCTTCGAATAGCGCGATTTGCTACAGGTCCGATAGTCACAAATTGGGCCGGCCGAAGGCCAGCACTGTTGGAATTCAAGGCTAACACTTAATCATAACAAAAACTTAGCGTTTCATTTTAGCACTCGTTAGCATACCAGAAAATGTTGCTAATAGCATGATACGAAGGGGGCTTTTGGACAATCAAAATGACAAGTCGCTTATAGCGGGTGGCAGTACAGCAAATCTAAAGTTGTTGCGAAAGTTTGTGATGCGGACTGAGTTTTGCGTGCTTTGCCAAGGAAACGCTCAAATATGCTGCTGGAAGTGATGGTGCCGCTTACGTGACTCGAACACGTGACCCCCGCATTACGAATGCGATGCTCTACCAACTGAGCTAAAGCGGCTTTCCGGCAGATGCCGTTTGGCGCGCATAGCGGTGTGTGGTGGCGAGTTCAAGACCTGCTTTGTTCGTCCGGCTCGGACCCTATTACATCCCGATAGCACGGCTTGCACCGAAGGCTATTGGGATATCCTTCTCATCGGGTGCGACCCGAGACGCTGATCCCAACGCAGCAGGTTGAGCACGCTCTGCTGGCTCTGGTTTCCCTGTGCGAGCATTGCAGTCAGGCTTGGGTATCGCAACCAATGCAATGTTGACGGTTTCACCGCTTTCGGCACCGGTCAGAATAGTGATCATCCTAGCTGCGTCGATCGGCGTCGTGCCCTTGAATTCGGTGCGCGACGTCATATCGCCGATTTGCGCGACCAGTGCGGCGTCAATCGCGGACTGGTCCGAAGCGGCAGATGAACCGTTGGCGGACTGCACCGCCAATTCGCGCATCCGCACGACGATGTTCGAAATCTCACCCATCGCGCCTTCTGCAGTTTGCGCCAGCGAAATCCCGTCATTGGCATTGTGGACGGCTTGGTTGAGGCCGCGGACCTTGGCGACCATTCGGGTCGCAATGGCGAGGCCGGCAGCATAGTCCTTGGCGGCATCGATACGGTTGCCGCTAGACACGCGCTCCATGGCTTGCCGAGTGGATTTTTGGTCATGCAAAAGCATTCTGGGCACGAAGCGCGTTTACGGCGGTGTTGATGATCGTCATGTTGCGGGATAATCCCCGGAGCTTCTGCGGTCGCTGGACCTAATCATTGCCGAGCACGCGTAGGGCAAAGCGATTGCAGGGAACACGCATTTGGCCAAGGCCATGTCGATTGTTTTCGCGCTTGAGAGCAGTCTTGATTTTGATAAGGGCGGCGATCTCGCCTTTGTGTTGGGCCGTATTTATCGCTCGACAACGTGTAGCTTTAATGAAGCGCGTGGAGTGATGACATTGCCAAAAATTGCGGACGCACGAGCTGCCATCAGCGATAATGCCAATGCCCGGCAGTCTCTTACTTGATCAACCGTCGTTGAGCACCCAACCAACAGTAATTTGGGTAGCCGCAAGGGGAACATCGAGCCGAGCCTCGCTAAAATCAACCTTTGCGCCCGGGGCCAGTGAGCGGACTTTAGGCTTCATCTTCCAGCTATATACGGGGCGCCCGCCCGAATCCTTTAATGTGACCAACATTTCAGGCACTTTTTGCGTTGTGCCGGTCGGATTGACGATGCTGCCGCTGGCAATGAAATAAGGCGTGCCGTCCTCGCGCTCGTTCAGCTCCAGATTTTCGTTGAGGACTATTTTAAGGTCAGGCTCGGCACCAGCCATGTTTAACCCGATGTTCGGCACGCCAAAATACCAAACCGCGCCTCCGACTGCGGCAACCATTATGGCAAAGGCAATGGCTGCCATCGTCCACAATTTTGCCGGATTGCGCCGGGGTTTGAACGGTGGCTCATGCGCGAACTGGCTCTGCGGCGGCAGATCTTCAAAATAAGTTGATGATCGCGCAACCGAGGGCTCCACAAATACTGCCGCAGGTTCAGGGGCCGTTGCCTGCTCATTGTCAAAACGCGCAAAGGTCGGTTGGGCCGGTTCAGGCGATTGCTGCACAACTGGCGGAGGAGTGGGCGGGGGCTCGGCTATCGGCTCCGCGTCGACGACAGGCGCTACAAAAGCCGGCGCGGCAACCTGCGGGGCCGGAGCGAAAGCAGGGACAGCACCGCCCTGAAACCAGCTATGCTTGCAATTAGCACAGCGTACCTGACGGCCATCCATACCGATGGCACTATCCGGAACGACATAACGGGTGCGGCAGGAAGGGCAAACTAGCAGCATTGCGAACCATAAACATCAGCTGCCCCCGACTTGCAACCCCGCTGTCATAAAATGCTGTGGACGGCAGACTTTGCGCGCCCGCTGCATGGTTAATAGGCTTTGCCCCATCTTGCCGTTTGTGCCATCTGATGCGCTGATGCAAAGCGTTGTGGAATTTGATAATGTGGGGCTGAGATACGGGACGGGTGCGGAGACTCTGACTGACCTCAGTTTCACGCTTTACCCCGGGAGTTTCTATTTCCTCACGGGTGCTTCGGGCGCCGGAAAAACCTCATTGTTGAAGCTGCTTTATCTTGCGCACAGGCCAAGCCGTGGTGCAATCCGGATGTTTGGTCATGATGCGATTACGTTGCCGAGAGACCGCTTGCCGGGCTTCCGCCGTCGCATCGGCGTGGTGTTTCAGGATTTCCGTCTGGTGCCGCACCTTTCCACCTTTGACAATATAGCGTTGCCGTTGCGTATCGCCGGCATACAAGAGAAAGACCTGAAAGGCCCGGTAACCGAAATGCTAGGATGGATCGGCTTGACCGAGCGAGCAGATGCGCGGCCTGCGACGCTTTCGGGTGGCGAGCAACAGCGCGTGGCGATTGCACGCGCCGTGATCGGGCGGCCTGAAATGCTGGTTGCCGACGAGCCGACGGGTAATGTCGATCCGGATATGGCGCGGCGTTTGCTGCAGTTGTTTGCTGCACTCAACAGGCTGGGCACCACCGTGGTCGTTGCAACGCACGACATCCACCTGTTGCAAGAGGTCGAAGGTGCGCAAATGATGCGGCTCGACAAGGGCCGTCTGTCCGATCCCACGGGCTCGCTTCGGCATCCGCCCCGCCCGTTGGTGCTGAAAAACTGATGCTGCTTGATTTCGCGCTTCCAGACCATGACCGCAAGCTTATCCCTGAGGGACGTCTGTCAGGACAAATGCCTTGGGTGATCGCGATCATGCTTTTTTTGACACTTCTCGTGGCTGCCGCCGGCCTGACTTTGGGCGATGCAGCGCGAAAGGGCGGGATCGATCTGGCGCAGCAAGTCACCGTGCAGATTATCGAAGCCGATCCGGCTCGACGCTCGGGACAACGCGCCGCTGTTGCCAAGGCATTGCGCGGCTTACCTGGCATTGTGTCGGTAAAGCCAGTGCCCGATGCAGAAGTGCGCAATTTGCTGGAGCCGTGGCTTGGCACCGGGGTGATTGACGCCGACATCCCCGTACCCGCCTTAGTGGACGTCCGCTTTGACGAAGCGCCGACGGCGGCTTCGCTAAAGCTCCTGCAGGCGCGATTGCAGCCGATTGCTCCTAATACCCGGCTGGATTCGCACGGAAGCTGGATGGCGCCCTTTTTCAAACTGATGTCAGCTTTGGTCTGGCTGGCGGTGGCCATATTGGTGCTGCTGCTGGTTGCGACTTCTGCGGTCGTCGTGCTTGCCGTTCGAAGCACGCTCAACACCCATCGCGGCACGAT
>JANMQN010000089.1:0-9764 GCA_031370535.1 Sphingomonadales bacterium
ATCGTGCCCGCCGGATGATCTTGGACCGATTTCTTCCAGATCAGTTCGCCACTTGTTGCATCGACCGCGTAAACATTGGCATTGAAGTCACCGAAATACAAATTGCCGTCTTTGCCTAAGGTTGGCGCGCTGCGCACTTCGCTGTCGGCGTCGAAGGTCCACCAGACGCAGCCGCTTTGCGTATCGAGTGCATAGACACGGCCATCCTGGCTGCCGGTGAAGATTGCATTTTCAGTGACTACAGGCTGGGACCGTGCGCGGGCAGCGTTAGGAAAGGCAAACGCCCATTTCAATTCGAGATCGCCGACATTTTCGGGCGTCAGCCCGCCAACCGATGCGGGCTGGTAACGACGGTTGTCGGCACCGTTGCCCCAGCGATTCCAGAGCGTTTTGCCAAGCGCCAAGCTGCCCTTGCACATTTGCCCAGCAACCTTGCTGCTTTTGGCACCCAGATACTCAGCAACCAGCGCACGTTCCTCAGGCGAGATCGCCTTGCCCTGTTCGCGCATTAGTCCCGTTTCGAGCGCTGCAAGGATCGCGGCAGGCGTGCGTGTTTCGAGCGCCGTGCGGGTTGGGGCGCCGCCTTCGCCTGCCTCATGGCATGCTGCGCAATTGGCCTGATACAACGCTTCGGCCTTGGTTTTGTCCGCATCGGACAGGCCTTTATTGTCGGAGGAGCATCCTGCCAGTAATGCAATTGCCAAAAGCGCGCCTGCACGGTTGCTCATTGAGTGATACCTCTCCATCCTGTTACCAGCAGTAGCTTTTATTGACGTTTATTACAATAGTAGATATTGGACACTAATGCTAAGGCAAATTTTCCTTACGGCTCTATGCCTGATCCTCGCGCCATACAACGCTTCCGCAAAAGAGGCAGAAGGAACCGATCCGGCGGTCGCGCACGCCAACGCTAACCGAAGCGGACCGATAAGTTACAAGGAAGGTTATTTCGGCGAGGGCGATACACGCTTGCATTATGTAGAGGCCGGTAAGGGACCGCTGGTAATCCTCTATCATGGCTTTCCGTCTTTCTGGTACAGCTGGTTCGACCAGATGGAAGTTCTGAAAGGGAGCTACCGTGTTGTTGCGGTCGATGGATTGGGTGCTGGGCGTTCGGCAAAACCGGCACATCTCGAACCTTATCGGGTCGCCCGCTTGGCGGCGCAACTCGATGCGCTGGCGCGGCATCTGAATGGGCCGAAGCGCTTCGTTCTTGTCGGCCACGACTGGGGCGCTGCGCTAGCATTTGCTTACGCGCAGGCTTATCCCAAACGCCTCCACGCTGTCATCGGCATGAGCGCTCCGCCCTATAACCAGTTTCTCGACCTCGTCCGTACCAACGCCGAGCAGCAGAAGCGCTCGCAATATATGCAACTGTTCCGGACGGTAACATTGAACGATATCCGAGAGCGCGAGCTGACAGAGCTGATCTGGCAGCAATCCTATGGCAGCTTGATCGCGCGTGGCGACCTTACGCCCGACGAGGGCGCGCTGTTCCGGGCTGCATTATCAGACCCTCTGGCGATCAATGGCGGTATGAACTGGTATCGCGCCAATATGCCGCCAATTTCCGAAATTACATCTGCCACCTATTGGCCGCCAGGCAAATCGCCTATCCACGTCCCTGCTTTGCTCGTTTGGGGAGAGTCAGATAGTACCTTTGTCCCCGAATTTCTGATCGATATGAACGGTTACGCTCCAAAGGTCGAGATACTTCGTCTGCCTGGTATCAATCATTGGACGTCGATGGAACAGCCGCAAGCGGCAAACGCGGTTATCGAACGCTTCCTTTCGCAACATTTTCGTCCGAGCCGCCCCTAACAGGTGAGCAAAAGAGCCGCTGAGTAAGATCGGTCCAATATCTGCCACAGAAGTTGGCCGAATGACCGGCTGCTATAAAAATGGTTGCCGGGTTTAACAAATATCTGAAGTGTTGGGGGTAGCTGTTCAAAAAATGGGTCGGAAAATGTCGACGTGAACAGAACCAGTTCATCTCAGGCCATGGCTGGTAAACGTTCGAAATATTTATCAACCGTTATTGGATATTCACGCACACGAACGCCCGTTGCGTTGTAAATAGCATTGGCAATCGCCGCCGCAGGGCCGCAGATGCCGAGTTCACCTACGCCTTTCGCTTTCATGGGGGAAATCACCGCGTCCAGCGTATCCAGAAAGACGACCTCCTGATGAGGAATATCGGCATGCACCGGCACTTCATAGCCTGCAAGATCGTGGTTCACAAAAAAGCCGAACCTTTTGTCCACCACAAGTTCTTCCATCAGGGCGGCACCCGCCGCCATAACCATCGCCCCGATAACTTGGCTTCGCGCAGAGAGCGGGTTTAAAATTCGGCCGGCGTCGCAAACCGCAAGCATGCGCTGAATGCGAACTTCCCCGGTGTATCCATTCACCGCAACCTCTGCGAAATGACTGGCATAGGCGCCGACATCATATTCGTCCTTGAACTTGCCGAATGTAATGGCATCTTCCGCCGACATTTCCCCTGCTTCAGCTATGTTTATCGTGCGTTCGCCTACTCTGATCTGCCCATTTTCAAAAATGGCTGCATCGCCATCGAAACCCAGTTTCTTTCCGATTAGTCGGCGCAGATTGACGCACGCTGCGTACACACCGGCGGTTGAACTTGCAGCGCCCCACTGGCCACCCGATCCTGACGAAGCAGGGTGATCTGAATCGCCGAGCTTCACCGTTATACTTTTTAAAGTAACACCCATTGTCTCCGCTGCTGTCTGGGCAATTATCGTGTAGCTGCCGGTGCCGATGTCGGTCATGTCGGTCTCGACAACGACTCCGCCGCTCCCGTCCAGCCGCACGCGCGCGCCCGATTTATTGGCCGGAGCAGCACGGTAACCGGCAGCCATTCCAAGACCAGTGAGCCATTGTCCGTCGCGCAATTGAGCAGGTTTGGCCTGCCGTCGTTCCCAGCCGAAACGCTGACTGCCCTCACGCAAGCAGCGCACAAGGTTGCGATCCGAAAAGCGCTTTTTGGGTTTGCCGGGCACCTGTCCACTGGGTTCATTTCTTACCCGTAAGTCGATTGGATCCATGCCAAGCTTTTCAGCGAGTTCATCCATAGCAATCTCGAACGCCATATGGCCCGGGGCCTCTCCAGGCGCACGCATGGCATTGCCTTCTGGCAGATCGAGCGTCGCAATGTAATTGGCAGTAAGCCGGTTCTTGCCGGCATAAAGCACAGGCGTTTGTAGCGTAGCGTTCTCGCCTTCCTGACCGTTTAAGTTCCCCGACCAATTTTCGTGCGCTATCGCCGTAATCGTGCCGTCGCGCCCCGCGCCAATCCGGATTCGCTGGATCGTGGCATGACGGTGCGTTGTGTTGTTTGCCATCAGGGGGCGCTGAAGCGCCAGCTTTACAGGCCTTTTGGCCTGTTTTGCCGCGAGCGCTGCTAACACGGCATCAGATCGGATAAAAAGTTTGCCACCAAAACCGCCGCCGATATATGGGGAGTCTAAGCGTATATTCTTGGGATCTATACCCAGAATTTTGCCCATGCTGTTCTTTCCCCAATTGATCATCTGGTTGGACGTCCAGAGCGTCAGCTTTTCACCCTCCCACGCCGCAATCGTGGCGTGGGGCTCCATCATCGCATGGCTTTCATCAGGCGTCTTGTAAGTTGCATCGAGTTTGATAGCCGCTGCGGAAAATGCGGTATCGAAGTCGCCCTGCACCTTCTTGTCGGGCTTTTTATCGTCGCCCGGCGCAAGCGGCGCATCGGGTTTCTGCTTTGCCAGATCGTATTTACCAGGTGCACGGTCATATGTTGTGCGAATAAGAGCTGCAGCAGATCGCGCCTGTTCGAATGTCTCGGCGACAACACAGGCAATTGCCTGATGATAATGGGAGATTTCGCTTCCGCCAAATAACGGCGCGATATTTGCCATGCCTTTGCCGACAGGTTTGGTCTCCGGCGCTGAAACAATCGTAATGACGCCCGGTGCGGTCCGCGCTTCGGATACATCCATCGATGCGATGCGCCCCTTGGCGATGGCTGAGCCGACGATATATCCATATGCTTGGTTGGGGATTACATCATGCCGTTCATAGGCATAGGGTGCCAAGCCGGTTGTCTTGAGAGGACCATCGATACGAGGCGTCGATTTGCCGACGATCTTTGATTGGTCAAACAAATTTGTCCGGGCGGGAGCGTTGAATTCCATGATGCCTAGCTCCTTGATTCGGCGATAACGGCGGCCAGAGCACGATCGGCCAGTGATATCTTGAATTTATTTTCTTCGGTAGGACGAGCACCCGCGAAGATTTGCGTGGTCGCCGCTTGCCGGTCCATTGCAATCGCCGACTCTGCGGCTTCGACGCGCCAAGGCTTCGGGGCCATCCCGCCAAACGCAACCCGGATGCTGTCGTCGCGCTGGATAACGCCTGCAAC
Organism: Sphingomonadales bacterium; assembly: GCA_031370535.1. Lineage (GTDB taxonomy): Bacteria > Pseudomonadota > Alphaproteobacteria > Sphingomonadales > Sphingomonadaceae > Sphingorhabdus_B. The sequence goes on from JANMQN010000089.1 coordinate 4,424, forward strand.
CGAAACCAAAGCAAATGCATATGACGCACGGTCGCGAATTTTATGATAAAAATGCCTGCCGCCTATAGCGCGGGGCAATGTGACATGCGTGATCAACTCGCTGCGATCGAGTATATTGTCAATGTGGGGGGTGTCGCCTGGCAAACTATGGAAATCCGCTATCGGAATGCTTCGCGTGCTGCCATCAACTTTAACGGTCTGCACCGTTGCATCGAGCACGCGTAGCGCGACCGCCATATCGCCGGGATAGGTTGCGATGCAGGCATCAGACGTACCGATAACACCAAGCTGCCGAGAGAATCCGGCAATTGCAGCGCAACCCGAACCAGGTTTGCGTTTGTTGCAAGCCATGTTGGTGTCATAAAAATACGGGCAACGCGTTCGCTGCAACAGGTTACCGGCTGTGGTCGCCTTATTACGCAACTGCCCAGACGCTCCGGCAACTATGGCCCGCGTCAATACACCATATTCACGCCGTATTCTGCGGTCCGATGCCAGCGCGGTATTCGACACAAACGCGCCAATTTTCACGCCGCCGTCCGGCCCATCTTCAATGCTGTCCAAACCTAAATCCTGAATATCGACGAGATGGGTCGGCGTTTCGATCTCGAGCTTCATAAGATCCAGCAGATTTGTCCCGCCCGCCAGAAATTTTGCGCCGGGTGATTGGGCAACGCTGGCTGCGGCCTCAGCGGGTGTTTTGGCGCGCTCATACGTGAAGGCTCTCATGCTTTGCCTCCAGCCACTTCGGCGATTGCTTCGGCGATGTTTGAATAGGCGCCGCAGCGACAGATGTTACCACTCATTCGTTCTCGGAACTCGAGGCTGGATGCCTTAGGCCTTCCCGTGATGTCGCCCTGAACGTGGCTCGGAACGCCCGCCTTGATTTCGCTGAGTACAGCCACGGCAGAGCAAATCTGCCCGGGCGTACAATATCCACACTGGTAGCCATCATGTTTGATAAAAGCGGCCTGCATGGGGTGCAGATTATCGGGCGTGCCGAGCCCTTCGATGGTCGTCACTCTGTCACCTTGATGCTGGACTGCAAGGCTGAGGCAGGAATTGATGCGTTCGCCATTGACGATAACGGTGCAGGCACCGCACTGGCCGTGGTCACACCCCTTTTTCGTGCCGTTGAGTTTCAAATGCTCCCGCAACGCATCGAGCAACGTGGTGCGCGTATCGAGTGTCAGCTCTGTTTGCTTGCCATTGACTTCAAAAGATACGGCCATTTCGGGAGGTGCGATTGATTTAGGCGTCGTTTGGGCTTTGGCCGGAAACGAGGTGACCGCAGCCGAGGCCGCACTTGCCGCGATTACCTGACGACGCGAGGGGCTAAATTTGACAGCGTCAACCATGATCGTCTTTCCCTTTTCGGTAATTCGCTGAATATATCGAGGCTTAACGTCGGCTGACTGGGAAAGTTTCCCGTTTCGTTGGATTTGGAAAAAATTTAATGCGTGGCCTATTTCCGCCCGAGCAATATGTTCCCAACTTCGTAAATTGGGCTGCGGCTATACAGTCAGATTATTAGGCATCGAACGGATGATATGTTTACGGACCCAGCGGCTAGATTTTGATCCCAAAGTCAGACATTCCACACTCACAAAGAGGCTGTTGTAGGTGGATCGAGTGAATAGATTGCAGCTACCAAGTTCCCCAGCGGGCTCCGAGAACGGCCTCAAGGTTAGCGGGGCAACTTGTCCGCGATCGCTAACATTGCGGTCATTCACGGGCCACAGCGATAGGCCTGAAGCATGCATTTTTTCAGAAAAGGGTGGCACACGGTGAACGAAATTCATGGTGTATGAGAAATTTCAATAGTCAGAATATTTTCATGACAAAATTTGATAGTATCGGACCGCCGAGTCTAATCGCGGTCAGAAACTTGGTTGCCATAGCAAATACGCGCTCATGATAACGCGTTATCTGTCGCTAAACATTAAGTATATCGCCAGCGCTGGCCGGAAATGAAATTTCGGTTATTTGACGCCGCCCTGCATGCCTGCCCATCTGCACAACAATATCTATAACAGATTTGGCGTAATGAATAGTTTCGGCCCGCGTAAGTCCAAGGCCGGCTTGCATGCACATGAGTGCGATTTGTTCGAACGCGCCGTCAGGCGAGCTCGCATGGATTGTACTCAACGACCCTGGATGGCCGGTGTTGATCGCACGCAGAAAAGTAACCGTTTCTTGTCCGCGGAGTTCACCAACAAGAAGGCGGTCTGGCCGCATGCGAAGAGACGCCCGCATCAAGTCATCAGTGTTAACTCGCGCTTCCCCTTGATCGCCAGCAACAGCTATAAGTCCGATCGCGTTGAGCCTGCCTAGTTTGATTTCGGGCGTGTCTTCGATAGCGATAACCCGTTCGTCCGACGGAATTTCTTTTAACAGGGCATTTAGCAACGTTGTCTTGCCTGATGAAGTCCCGCCCGACAGTAATATGGTTTTGCGCGCCGCAACGGCATCACGCAGAAAGCCCAGAATATCGTTTTCCGCGCGCTTAATCGCTAATGATTGCGCGACACCCTGTTCACTTACGCTCTTTGATGTCAGTTGGCTCAATCCACCGCTGTTTAGATAATCCTCAAGCGTCAGATCTTGCACAACATGCTTACGAATGGCCAATGCAACGTCACCGCGTGTTGCCGGTGGTAGCACCATTTGCACGCGTGCGCCGTCCGGCAGAGTCGCCGCCAGAAGAGGTGACTCGCGGCTCACACCTTGATGGTTGATCCGCGCAATCTGGTGGGCCAGTCGATCGAGCAGTTGTGCGTCGATAGATGGAACTTTGTGATGCTCCATTTGCGCCGCACCAATGCGTTCGACCCAGACCTCTCCGGGACGGTTCACCAATATTTCGGTGACGTCGCCCGCGTCGAGCCATTCCGCAAAAGGCGCAAGGTAACTGGCTAGATAGATGTTCCCGGGAACCCCGCCAATGGGGCTAAACATATTCATTGCAGGCCGCCATCGGTGCCTGAAAAATCAAGATCGCGGGCGGTGAAGATGCGAATAGCTGTGCCTTGCGCGACCTTGACCGTTGGAGGAATGTTGATGTCGCGTTGCAAGGCAATGCCGGCAACACTTTTGGCATCATCAGCGGTACGCACAACAACATCGTTACCGCCGCGTTGCAAAAGACCTAATCCCGATTGCACAACCGACAACAAAATCGCCGAACCGAAACGCTTGAGGAAATGGCTATCGACCTTACCGCCCAAACCGGCGCGGCCTAACGGATCGGTAGCAGGCGAACCCAGCGAAATAGTGACGCCGTCCGGTCGTGTCAGCCGCGTCCAGACGATGAAGGCGCGCGATTGCCCTGCAGCGAGCCCCGAGCGATATTGTCCAATCAGACGGCTACCGCTTGGGATGAGGACCCGCCGTCCGTCAAAGCCCATGACATCTCGACTGACCACCGCGCGGACATAGCCGGGTAGGTCCGAGTTGATTGCGGTTTCCAGTACGCCAGCGATGATCGCACCCTGCGGCACGGTGTAACTGCTATTGGCAATCCGTACGGCACGCGCTGGGGCATTTTCCGCAGCCGCAACCCGGTCTGCGAATTTGTCGTCGGCGCTGAGGTCATTGTCCTTCATTCCCGCGAGACCGGGAGTCGGCGGCAGCAAAACTACACCGCCTTTGGTCAGATCGACGACAACGCCCGGTGACTGAAAACGGTTTGCGCCGACTGCTCTTGGGCCGACAACGCCCAGTATCGGTGCGCCATTGGCATCAACCGGCGGCGGAACCAGCGCAGGAGGCGGCAATTCTGGGGGTCCTGGCTTCAAAACTGGCTTTGGCACCAGACCGCCTTGGGGTATCGCGGTTGCGACCGCAGCCGCAGGTGTAGCTGCAGCTTTATTTGACTGGTTAGCGTCACCACGGCTGGTCGCAAGAGTTGTAAAGGTCAGTACCCCGAGCAGACCGATCCCGACGAAGCCGAGCTTCATACCGGGCGAAAGACCTGCTGGCATGGCGACTGGTGATAGCACCGGCTGATTTGCGGCTGCCAGCGCTTCGTCATCCATCACAGCGCGTGGGTCGGTGCTACCGGATTTCAGAACGCTCACGGCTTTGCCTCCATCGATTTGCAGCCGAACAAGCCGCATTTCTTTTTCGCGCGCGCTTTAGGCGCGTCGGGTCCAGGTGTCGGTACGGCATAGGCGTCGTTGAAAATGATGGTAACTTCCTTGCCGTGGCGCAGGACGAACTGCGGTGCAACCTGCTCCACTACAGTGTAAGGACCGCGAACGGCAAAGTTGACAATGCTTTCCCCCGCATCAGGCGTAACGCTGAAAATCGCCGGTGCTGAAGCACCGATAGCGAAACGGAAATAGGTCGATTTGCCATCGTCAAATACCTGTTCGGGTACATTGCCCTTCGCCCCGTCGTAGCTGTAGGCACGGTTCCAATATTCCGGGGGTGTCGCGATCAATGGCGGCGGAGTTGCCGCTATTTCCTCTACGACCGGCTTTGGCGGATAGCGAAAACGTACCGCATAGACGATTTGGCTTTGCGGGACGCGCAAGCCTGAACGTGCCACCAGTTCCAGATTATAACGTCGCTGATTGGTAATGATCGACAGGTTGGTGGTCGGCGGTGTGCCCACCGGTTTCAGGAACATGATCGTGCCCGCGCCGTTGGGCGTCACCTGCCAGCCTGACGAATCGCCGATGCCCACGGTTTCAATCTTCTCGCCAGGTTCGAATTCGAGCATCATCTGGTAGCCGGTGTGGCCGGTCAGGCGGATGATGGCATCCGGATTATATTCGACATAGCGGATGTTTGGCGCGACCTGCGCTGTATCCGAAACTTGCGCGGTCGCAGGGACGGCAACCATCACGCCTGCGAGCAAAGCCCAAAGAGTTTTCCAAGTCATGCGGCGTTCCTGATGGCTTTGACCGGAGCGCGGACCGCAATGACACGCCCCCGTGCGATGCGCCGATCGGAATGGATGTTGTTATCGGGACGGCCTTGCCCACCTTCGCCCTCAAAGCGTTGCGGCAAGAGGATCGCGCGCTGGTTGGATGTGCTTATTGTCGAAGTCGTCATCGCCGATCGCTCGATCGAGCCAACAAGCGACTGCATTCTTTCGTTGTAAATAACATTGGCGGGCTGAACATCATTGCCTGGGGGTTGAACGATCACAGACGCATTATCAGGCACACCGTTCTGGCCGAATGAAAGGGTCCATCCACTGACAATTGTGCGTCCTACGCGGAACAGCTGCACCGACACAGCCAACATCACCAGTACCACAACCGTTATTGCGAGCGCGGAGCGGAGCGAGAAAATACCTTGGCTTGCCGACACATACATCTCGGTCAGGATA
>JANMQN010000094.1:0-12576 GCA_031370535.1 Sphingomonadales bacterium
CCGTGAAATGGTTCACAACCAATAGGTGCAAACGATAACGAAGCACTTGCTCTCGCAGCATAATTTTGGGCCTCACGGTCTGACTTTATACTAAAAGAACGCGGCTGGACTGGCCGGGCAACAGAATAGTTACGGCGGCCCCCGGGAGCCGAGCAACAGAATCCCGGGACTTTTCTAAGTATCTCGGGTACCGAGCAACAGAAACCCTTGCCTCAATCCACCCCGAAAGCGCGCTGAAATTCGACAGCTTCAAGCATCTTGGCCGAGGCCATGAATACGGCACCTGTGCACAATACGAAAAACACCTTACCGATAATTCCGGGATATTGGAGCATATACTCCTGCCCCCGCATCACGGCGCCCAGACCGAGCGCGTAGGTGATAAGGAAGACCTCCAATTTGGTCTTGATTGTGAAAAGCCGCGCGATTTTTTTCATAGTTAAGAAAATTAACAGCAAAGCCCGTGCCAGTTCAGCAAATGCCTAGCTTACGATGGTTAACGCAAGCCGCAATTGTAAAGCAAATCGACGGTCAGGCCAGTTCCACTAAATTGCATGTTTCAAGCAGCGTAAGCCTCGCATGTCGGACCTGCTCAACCAGTTCGGGGTCGCCCAGCTGGTCAGGCGCGATTTCGTCGGGCCAATGCGCTGCAATCACCTCTGCTATCTTGTCCAGTTTTGCCTCATCCGCCAGGAATCGAGCGTCCACCGTTGCGGGGTCAGCAACAACGCGAAGCCGAAGACAAGCAGGGCCACCGCCATTCGCCATCGATTGGCGCACGTCTACCGGTACAAGCTCGCGGATCGGGCCATTGCCCTCGACCATTTCGCTCAGCCAACCCCACACGCGGCTATTGGACTGGGCTTCGCTCGGGAGTATGAGCGCCATTCCTCCGGTCGGCAGCGTCACCAATTGTGCATTGAATAGATAGCTCTGGATGGCGTCAGCCAAGCTGACCCGGTCGGCAGGAACAATGACAATCTCCGCCCCGGTCATCAGCCGTTTAATATCGGCGTAGGTTTGTTCAGGATCCTCAAAAGCCTGCTCATGCGTAAACAGCACTCGCTCATTGGCTACGGCGACGACGTCATTGTGGAATGCGCCTGCTGCGATCGCAACTTCGGATTGCTGCACAAACAGGGTTTTAGCCGAATCAAGCTGATGCGCGCGCGCAATGGCTTTAGATGACTCGATATGTTGGCGCGCCGGGAACGGCCCGCCCGATTTACCGTAAACGAATATCTCGATACCGGCCTCGCTGTGTGATGGACACAGCCGCATGAAGTTGGCCGCACCTTCGTCGCCAAAGGGCGGCGGTACGGGGCCGTGCACCGCAAAATGTCGGCGATCGGCAAAGGCCAGTTTGAGCTGCGCCAGCGTACCGTGCCATTCGTGGCTGCGATGCGGCATTGTGAGCAGGTTGGCCGCCGATAAATGGCATTTGCGATCGCCGGTATCGGGCGCAGGTGAAACGGTTGCCGCATTCGCCGCCCACATCGCCGACGCCGAAAAAGCGGCTGCACGAATATGTGGCTCGGCACTGGTCATGTCCGTAGCAAGTCCAGAAAGCCAGTTCTTGTTTGGTCTATCTAGTGGCATGAAAAAGCCCTGAGCCAACCCGAGCCGCAGATTAGCACGCATTTTCTCGACGCCTTGCAACGCGGCTGCACGCGGCTGCGAAGCTGCACCAGCGTTGTTTGCAGACGCGATATTACCCAGGCTCAGCCCTGCATAATTGTGACTTGGTCCAATAATCCCGTCGAAGTTGATTTCCTTAAGCAATGTCTACCACCTTGCCAGTTGTGTAAGATCGTCGCCGACCGTCAGCCCAAGCGTTGCTGCTGTAACTTCATCGAGAGCTACGCCGTCATCGCGTGGTTCGGTCCAGCCATATGCGGCCTTGAAATTGTGCATCCGGCCAATGGTGACGAGCATTTTTTCCCCGCCGATATGTTCGCCAAGCTTTTCGCTGATCTCCGTAATAATCATATCCTGCGCATCGCGCACACTTCGAATCTGGTCGGTCCGCGCCGTCATAGTCGGCCCGCCGTCAAAAATGTCGACATAGCTTTCCCATGCAAAACCCTCATTCTCAAGCATCCGCATCGCCGCCCGGCCTGAAGGATGCGGTATGCCGATGACGGCTTTTGCGCTTTCGGGGAGCATGGCGATGTAGACCGGATGCTTGGGCATCAGGTCGGCAATGAACTGGTTGCCGAACTTGGCATTGAATTCATCGGCTTCTTGGAAATTCATGCCAAAAAAGCGGCCGGCAACTCCGTCCCAAAAAGGCGAGCCGCCTGCTTCGTCGATTACGCCGCGCAGTTCGGCAATGGTCCTGTCGGCAAATCGCTGCCGGTGATTGCGGATAAAAAGATAACGTGTACGCGCCAGCAGCAACCCCAAACCGCCTGCGCGTTCGCCTGGATGGAGGAACAGGCCGCCAACCTCGGTTGTCCCTTCCAGGTCCGTCGATAGGTTTAGAATGTCGGCCCGAAATGTCCGGCCGAGTTCTTCACTATGCTGCGTCAGCGCGCCGATGCGGTAACTGTAAAACGGCCATTTCTGACCCACATTGCCGAATATCTGGCATGTGCCGCGCACTTCGCCGGTCTTGGTATTTTGCAGGACGAACACATACAGGTCGTCAGCCACATCGGCGCCAACGCGATCAAATCCAGCCGCAGAGCGTTCCAGCTTGGCGGAAAGCGCTTTGCGGTCGGGTGGCAAGTTGGTGAACCCGCCACCGGTGCGTTTTGCCATTTCGTAAATCGGTTGAAGATCGTCCGAATTTGCCGGACGGATGATAAACGTCATAATGCCCCTTTTGCCGCAATGCGCATGATAGTGAGCGCTGAGAGCTGCGCGCGCTCGACCAGACTTTCAGTAATGAGAAACTCGTCGGAACTGTGGATGCTGCCCCCACGTACGCCCATCGTATCGACAACAGGCACACCGCAGGCAGCGATATTATTGCCGTCACAAACGCCACCGCTGGATTTCCAGGCGATTGGCAGGCCAAGTTCTGCGCCGCATTGTTTGACGAGTTCAAACAGCTTTGCCGCCCCTGCGTCAATCGGCTTAGGCGGACGGCCAAAGCTGCCGTGCACATGCGCCGTTACGTCGTGATCGCGTTCGACGTCGGCGATCAATCGTCGCAAATCGGCGTCGGTATCTACGACGATCTGCGGGGTGCGTGGACGAAAATTAACCCGTAAAATGGCATGATCCGGAACAACGTTGTTCGGGCTACCACCTTCTATTTTGGCCGGGTTTACCGACAGTCCTTCGCGGGTGAGCGCTTTCAGCCGAAGTGCCAGATCTGCCGCCGCCAGCAGTGCGTTTCGACCATCTTGAGGGTTCCGCCCTGCATGTGCGCTTATGCCGGTGACTATTATGGAGAAATTGCCGCTACCGCCGCGCTCGCCCGCCAATGTACCGTCGGGCAGGGCAGGTTCATATGTCAGTGCAGCCAGCTTGTTTTGCGCCAGTTTTGCAATCAGCCCTCCCGACGAAGGCGAACCAACCTCTTCATCGCTGTTGATCAGCACTTGATAACCGGCATTTTCAAACCCGGTCGACGTTTCTGCAGCTTGCAAAGCGGCAAGCATGACGGCAATGCCGCCCTTCATATCTGCTACACCGGGACCATTGAGCGTGCCAGCGTCAAGCCAGCGCTGTTCCTGAAAGCCATGATCGGCTGGAAAGACGGTATCCATATGACCTGTAAAAAGTAGCTGCGTCGGTGCATTTGGACGCACTGTCAAAAGCAAATGCTGCCCATGGGTTACGGTTTCGATTGCGCCGTCGCTAAGGACTTTCTCGACCGGTTCCGGGTCGACCAGCTCTATTTGCCCCGGCAACACCGAGAATGCGTCAGCAAGCAGCTTCACCGTTGTCGCGAGGCCTGAAATGTTGCCTGACCCGCTGTTGATTTCCGACCATGACTGCACCTGGCCGAGCATGCGACCATGATCTATGTCGTCCAAAGCCGATTGTTCATGGGCGGGCAGGGATTGCATTCGAAGCTCTTAGCTTTGGCTACCCGAAAGCGCCACCCCTTCTAAAACTGTTATGACAGGAGCCGCGCCAAATCGCACCATTCTTCAATGGTGACCGTTTCCGGTCTCCGGTCCGCAGCAATACCGGCAGCGACCAACGCTTCGAGCGCACCGCTGGTACCCTTCAAGCTCTGTCGCAACATCTTTCGTCGCTGACCGAATGCGGCTGCGGTCAGTTTTTCGAGGACTGACATCGATACCCTATCGGGCGCGGGGGAGGGCGTTATGTGAACAACGGCGGACATGACCTTCGGCGGCGGTGTGAACGCGGAACGATGGACGGGCATCGCGATGGCGGCTTTCGACCGCCACTGTGCCAATATTGCCAGTCGGCCATAGGCGTCGGTCCCAGGCGCCGAGACAATCCGGTCTGCAACTTCGCGCTGGAACATCAGCGTCAGTGATTTCCACTGCGGTGGCCAGAGCTCGCCAGCCAGCCAGCCTACCGCGAGCGCGGTGCCAACATTATAGGGAAGGTTCGATACGATGTGAAAGGGTGAGCCGATTTCTGCGAAGGGATCAATTTTAAGGGCATCGGCCTCGATAACACGTAATTGTCCAGGAAACGCGTCTGATAATTCCGCCAGTGCCGGCAGACAGCGCCGGTCCCTTTCGACAGCCAACACATTTGCACCTGCGCGCAACAGCGCACGCGTCAGACCACCAGGCCCCGGGCCAACCTCAAATACATGCTCGCCTTTAAGAGGCCCGGGAATTGCGGCGATCCGGTCAAGCAATTGCTCGTCGAACAGGAAGTTCTGGCCCAATGCTTTGCTGGCAGACAGACCATGGCGGGCAATGACTTCGCGGAGCGGCGGTAGTTTTACGGACATTATAGTGCGTCGGCGGTAATGCGGTTGAGCGCTGCCATTTCCGCCATTTTAATCGCGGCAATCATCGAATTGGGCATGGCTTTGTTTTGACCTGCTATACCGAAAGCCGTGCCATGATCGGGTGAGGTTCGAACGACGGGCAGACCAAGTGTTATGTTGACTGCATCATGAAAATACAGCGTCTTCAGCGGAATAAGCGCCTGATCGTGATAGGCACATAACGCCGCATCATAGTGCGAGCGCGCCTCTGCATGGAACATCGTGTCGGCGGGGAGCGGCCCGATGACGTCGAAACCTTCACTGCGGATTTGCTCGATAGCGGGAATGAACAGATCGATTTCTTCGCGGCCCATATTGCCTGACTCGCCGGCGTGCGGATTGAGGCCTGCAACCGCCAAGCGGGGATTCTTTATCCCGAAATTCCGTTGCAGTCCTTTGGCCGTCGCGCGCAACCTTTGCCGAATGAGCCTGCCGTCGAGTTTTTGTGCCACCGAGGCCAGCGGAATATGCGTGGTCATCGGCACGACGCGTAGGTCTGGCCCAGCGAGCATCATCACTGCATTGTTTTTCGAAACACCGCACCGCTCTGCAATGAACTCGGTTTGGCCAGGATGGGTAAAGCCAACAGTATATAGCTGTGCCTTTGAAACAGGTCCTGTGACTAACGCCGCGGCACTTCCTGCCCGCGCAAATCCGATCGCCATTTCGAGCGCCTGATAGGCACAATGTGCGCCGTCCATATCGGGAACGCCGGGAATGACGGAAATGCAACTGTGGAGTTGAACGACTGGCAAAGCTGAGCCGAAATGCTGTGCGGCATCTGCTGGGTCTTCAATGCGGACCACGGGACCATCCCAATGCGGTGCAAAGCTACCGATGTCGCCAATCGCGAAAAACGGCGAAAGCCCGGCGGTGTTCCGGGCTTCCCAAGATTTGCCGATGATTTCTGGGCCTATTCCAGCTGGATCACCGACGGATATAGCCAGCGGTAAATCCAGTCGGTCCGTCGGCATTAGTTATATTCGATAACTGCGTCGCGGCGAAGGTCGCGCAGGTAAATCCTTGCGCGTTTGTTCACGCGTTCTTCCTCGAGTCGTGACATGATTTCGTCAAAACTTTCCGAAGCGGCTTCCTGCGGCGCGTCACGACCGCACATAACGAATACGCGGACCCCATCTTCCAATGAGCCATAGGGAGGCGTTGACTGGCCGACCTGCAGGTCAAGCATTACCTGCTGCAGGGGGCCCGGCAAGTCGCGAATCTTTATGCCATCGCGGTTGACAACCTCGGCGCCCAACTGGCGTGCCATTTCATCAGCAGCGCCACATCCGGTTATCTTTTGGGTTTCTTCGCTAAAACGCTTAACCATCGGTGCAACTTGCGCCTCCGTTGTTCCGGCTGGGAAAGTTATCGCTATTTGTTTCAGGCTCAACACGGAATCCCGAGGATCGGAAGTGGCAACCTGACGCTTGTCAATCAACAGCAGGATTGAGATGCCGCCCGGTGAAGGCACCGCCTGTATTTCATTCGAGTTCATGGATGCTGCAGCATTAGACAGCGATTGCGGAAGCTGAGCAAGCGACAGCCAGCCCAAATCGCCGCCAACCGACGCAGTCGAAGCTTCAGAAAATTGACGCGCATAAGCCACAAAGTTGCCGCCCTGACGCAGCTGATCCATTATCTTTTTGGCGTTTTCGGTTACCGCCGGCATGGTTTCCGGCGTCGCCGACAGATAGATTTCGCCCAAGCGATATTCCGTCGTGCCCTTGGTTGCCTTAATCCGCTCGATGATGGCATTCACCTCATCATCGCTCACATTCGCCGAAGGCCGCACGTTGCGCGACAGCAACCGGCTCCACGAAAGCTCGCCTTTAATTTGGCGTTTTAGCGTGGCGACCGAGGAGCCTATCGAAATCAGATATTTTTCGACTTCAGGACCAGGTCGATTGAAATTCTGCTGCGCCACCCGATCGAAATATTGATTTACTTCAGCTTCGGTTACGTCAATCTCATTGGCCGCTGCTTCCTGAATTTGAAGAGTTTCATCGATCAGGTTAGTCAGGATCTGGGCACGAAACCGCGCAACTTCTTCTGGAGGAAGCTTATTGTTATTGGCAGCCACAATCAGCGCAAGGCGATGATCGATATCTGTACCTGTAATGATTTCACCATTTACCTGGGCAGTAGCGCGTCGAAGATTCGGGTCGTTCTTTCCAAATAATTGTTGTCCATCCGGAATGTCGAGCCGCGTTTCAGGTGTGGCATCGTCTGCAACGGTTTGCGCAACCAATGGCGTAAGTGCGGTGGCAGTCGCCATCGCAGCGGCAAGGGATAAGCGCTTAGATAACTTCATCGATGTCAATCCAGTATAAAGTCAATTTGGATGGGGGAAATAATCGGCTCCTGCTGAACAGCAGATGAGCAGCAAATATTCTGACCCCCATTTGGCGTCCGCCTTACACACCCAAATTACGAAATGCCAGCCGGAACAGGAAGCCGTTACCCCGCTGGGCGTCGCCCGTCGGTTGATAATCGCGTCTCCAAGTAAGGCTGAGCGACAGACAGTCATCGTCATAAGCTACACCCAAACGATGACGGATGGGATCGAAACCGTCTGCAAAAGATGTCGGATCCTCTTTGATATCTGTCAAATCTATGATTGTTGAACCAAAAATGGACCAATAACGCGCGACACGTACGCGCCCAGCCAATCGGATTTCTTCACGATCAGAAAGATCTTCGACCGTTGGTCCGATGTTACGGTTGAGCTTCAGGTAGCCAGCCTGCAGGTAAGTTCCCCGCGAACCAATAGTCGCATCAACCTCGTTCCGGCGAATGGCAAAGCTGTCTTTATCTAAGCGAAAGCGATGAGTGAGCTTTACAATATCCTTGAAGCGAAATTCGCTTCGGCCGACAATATCCGAAACCTTGTCGGAAAGTCCTGTGCCATCCGGGAATATAGATGCTCGGTTGGACAGTCGATAGCTTTGGCCTACCGTTACATCTGCCGTAAAGTTGGATTTACGCAAAGCCCAGTCGAAGCCATATGTGATCCGATAATCATCCTCGAAGCGGTCGTAACCGGGGAAGCGATTGAGCGCGAAAAGGTTGCTGTCCTCAAGGTCAACTGCCCTTGAATCTTCATTGGGGATGCTGAGGTTAGCAATGGACGGCGCTGCGACGATCTGAACGCGAGGCGTAAAAATCTGCGTGCCGCCAAAAGCCTTGCCTACAAAAGGCCATTTTATGTCTGCTGCAGCTGCGAAAATGCCGCGCCCTTGCCAGCCGGAATCGCCGCGGTAGATGATCGTGGCGGTGGATGCATTTTCATCGCTATGATAAATATCACCTCGTGCCAGCGCAGTGAAAGTAATCTCCTGTCCAAGCCCGGTCAAAGTCCGCAAATCCCATTTTGCAGATGCAAACGCGCGCTGCGTATCCTGCCCGCTAGTTCTGCCGATTGCCAGACTGTTTGCCTGCAACTGGATTTTGCCGCCCAGCAGCGGGTCATCGATCCTGAGCCTGTAGTCAATCTCGGGCAGGGCTATTGGAGCCAAGCCCTGATTGTCTCCCGGACGAAGTGTCTGTACGGCCCAGCCCGCAAGCGAGAAGTAGCTATCAATACCAATCCGCTCAGCCGCGAAAGTCGAGCGCAGCCGATCATCACGGCTGATGTCATACCGGCGCAGGAAGGTGCGGTCGGATGCCCAGCGACCTGATGCCGAAATGGACCAATAAGGATCGAGCTGAAACCGTCCTGCACCTTCCACATAGCCGCGGAAAACGTTACTTCCCGTGGGAATAACTGCGCCGCTGGTGTCGATACGATTGCTATAGGTGCCATAGGTCGTGATTTCTAGCGCGCCCTTTTTTTCCAGCGAACGGAAATTTAGCTTTCCTAACGGCGCGGCGTTAGAAAAAGCTGTTATCGACGCCGTCAAGTCACGGTTTGGCGCCATCCGCCAGTAATAGGATTCCTCTAATTCAACGCCGTTGTTTCGGGAAAAACCGATGCTTGGAACAAGAAAACCACTTCCGGCCTTGGAATCGACGGGATGCGATAGGAATGGTAAAGGTACGACCGGTAGACCAAAAAGCTCAATGCGAGCCCCTTCATATTTGACCCTCTTCGTGGCTGGATCATAGACGACCTTAGTCGCTTTCACCTCCCAACTCGGTTTCTTGGGGCAGCCGTCCGGGCCTTCGACCTTACACGCGGTATATGCGGCGTAGTCGAGCGAATAGACTCCGTCTTTGCGTTCGCCCCGCTTGGCTGCCAAGCGGCTTTCGTCTGCCAGCACGACCAGCAGGTTTTCGATTACGCCGTCTTTCAACGCATCGGTTAGGACAATCTTGTCGCCATAGGCCACATCGCCTTCGGGGCCGACTGCACGGACGCTACCAATGGCGTTCACTTCGCCGCTCGTACGGTTCCAAATCACATTGTCTGCCCGTACTGTGTAGCCATCGCGATTAATGATAACGTCGCCCTTGGCGGTTACAATTTCTGTATTTGAGTCGTATTCGACCACAGCTGCTGAAAATCCGATCTGATCTCCGGTTGCTTTGGCTTCGACCGCATCCGGCTCGGCTTCCTGTGCCACAGCGACGGACGGCAATGCTGTGCAGCACAGCAGAAGCGTCGCCAGCAAAAGCCGGGATGATTGGGGCGGAGGGGCGGGGATATTCATAAAAACCGGAATGTCCTTTATCGCCGCTATGGTCGGTGGTCCACCCATCTTGCGCCGCATGACTGTATATGCGGTTAACGGAGCGGCAACCGGCTTTATCTTTTGCTTTAATCCACTGCACAATTGCGCCTATAGAGCGCGGCAACAATACAACATGCAGCGGAAAGGCTGACCAATTTCATGAAGATCGAATTCGCTCAAGCGCGTCCAGAATCGGCCGATGTCCTTGCCTTCATCGTGACCAAAAACACATTCGAAGGCTTTCAGTTTCCGCTCGACAATGCACAGATGGTGCATGACACAGCGAAGCTTGCGCGGTTCAAGGGTGATGCCGGTCAGAGTTTTTTGCTGATAGCGGAAGAAGGCGGCAAGCTGGTCCGCATCGTGTTGCTCGCTGTGGCCGAGGGTGATGCGGGCGATTACCAGAAGGCGGGTGGCGAAATCATTGCCAAGGTGCAGACCTCTGGCGCCACACATATTGCCGTTTACGCCGCAAATCTGGCAGCCAAGGCAGCCGCGGAAGTCGCTTATGGTGCGACCTTGCGCAACTGGCGGATGGACAAATATCGCACCAAATTGGCAGAAACATCCAAACCGACGGTTACGGCACTAACCGTTGTCGGCGCGCCTGCCGAGGCGACCGGGTTATGGAAAGGGTATCAGGCGATTGCCGATGGCGTAGCGCTCACCAAAGAACTGGTCACCGAGCCAGCCAACATCATCTATCCTGAGAGTTTCATCGAGCGTTGCCGGCACTTGGCCGACCTCGGTGTCGAGATCACCGTACTCGACGACAAGCAAATGGGCGAGCTCGGCATGGGCGCGTTGCTTGGCGTGGCACAAGGATCGCGCAGGCCCGCACGGATGCTTGTCATGAAATGGGACGGTACGGGCGGTACACAGCAACGCCCGGTTGCTTTGGTTGGCAAGGGCGTGACCTTTGACACCGGCGGCATCTCGATCAAACCCGCCGCTGGCATGGAAGATATGAAATGGGACATGGGCGGCGCAGGCGCGGTAGCGGGTACAATGAAGGCACTCGCTGGCCGCAAGGCCAAGGCCTACGTCGTCGGCGTATGCGGGCTTGTTGAAAATATGCCCGACGGCAATGCACAGCGTCCAGGCGACATTGTGACCTCGATGTCGGGCCAGACGATCGAGGTGCTCAATACTGATGCCGAGGGTCGGTTAGTATTGTGCGACGCGCTGCACTGGACGCAGGAAAATTATAATCCCGAATATATCGTGGATCTCGCGACCTTGACCGGGGCGATCATCGTTTCGCTAGGCACGGAATATGCCGGGCTTTTTTCGAACAGCGACGAACTTGCGGACAAGCTGACTGCTGCGGGCAAGGCGTCGGGTGACCCGCTATGGCGCTTCCCGCTTTCGAAGGCTTACGACAAGATGATCGACAGCCCGATTGCTGATATGAAGAATATCGGCGGCAAGGGCGCAGGCTCAATCACCGCAGCGCAATTCCTTGGGCGATTCATCAAGGACGGCGTGAAATGGGCCCATCTCGACATCGCGGGCACGGTCTGGGCGGACAAGGCGGGGCCTGTTTGGGACAAGGGCGCGACGGGATTTGGCGTGCGGTTGCTCGACCGGTTTGTGGCCGATAATTTCGAAAGCTAAATGCCAAAAAACCCGATGCAGGTCGATTTTTACCAGCTGACCCGTGATCCTGCTGAAAAGGTTCTGCCCCCCATTGCCCAACGCGTGCTGGACAGTGGCGGAAGGTTGCTGGTGGTGGGGGAGAGTGCGCAGCTTGATATTATTTCGGCGGCATTATGGGGCCACAAACCCGATAGCTTTCTTGCGCATACAAAGGCGGGGGATGCGGACGATTCGCTCCAACCGATATTACTATCCGGCGAGCCAGTTGCGGCTAATCTCGCCAAATTTATCGTACTAGCAGACGGCGTCTGGCGGGACGAGGCGCTCGACTTCGACAGAGCCTTTTACCTGTTCCCACCGAGCCATACCGATAATGCGCGGGCTGCGTGGCGTGCAATCGCCGAGACCGAAAATGTCGAACGCCGCTACTGGAAACAGGGTGGCGGAAAATGGGTGCAGGGGCCTTAAAGCTGGGATATAGGGGTGGGCCAAGGGAGAAACACTATGCGACACCTCATTCCTTTGACAGCACTGTTGGCGCTCGCCGCTTGCGGCAACAATGAAGATACGACTACCGTCACCACGACCGACGGAGAAGAAATCAAGATCACCTCCGATACCGATAAAAACGACGAAAGCGGCACGATTACCTTCCAAGGCAAGGATGGCGAAGGTAAGATCACCTTTGGCGACGCCGCGGCAAAAGAAGGTCTGCCGCTTGGCCTGCCAGTCTATCCCGGCGGCGAGGTCAAAGGCGCGTTTATGGGCGGCAGTGACAAGGACGGCACGGGTGGCGGCATGGCGACGGTGCTGACCAAAGACACGCCCACCAAGGTTGTCGGTTTCTACAAGGCCGAGGCTGAAAAACGCGGGTTCAAGATCAACACGCAGTCGACCAGCACGTCTGACAAAGGCGAAACGGCAAGCTTTTCGGCCAAGGGTGACAAGGACGCAACGCTGGTTGTGACTGCTACTCCGAACGAAAGCGGCGGGACCGCGGCGGTCATTATGGGTGGCGCGAAGAACTAGCCAACCCGCAAAACTGAACAGCCTTGCCATGCTGCACAGCAGAGGCTAGAGGCGCGCGCAATTCACACCCCCAAATAATGGAGCTTCCCATGGCGGTTACCCGCACCTTTTCGATCATCAAGCCTGACGCAACCCGCCGCAACCTGACCGGTGCGGTTACCAAGATGCTGGAAGAAGCAGATCTGCGCGTCGTTGCTTCAAAGCGCATCCACATGACCCGCGAACAGGCCGAAGGCTTCTACGCCGTCCACAAGGAACGCCCTTTCTTCGGCGAACTGGTCGATTTCATGATCAGCGGCCCGGTCGTCGTCCAGGTGCTCGAAGGCGAGGGCGCGATGCAGC
>JANMQN010000121.1:0-14684 GCA_031370535.1 Sphingomonadales bacterium
TTGTTGTAGAGATATTCCTCGCGATTCCACAGGAAGGCAGGCTTCCACCAAGCCGTGCCATCGCTGGCAAAGGCAAATTCGGTCAGCTCATCGGCAATGTTGGTGTTCACCATGTTCGGCTGTTCGGGGAACTCGTAGCGAAAGCCAACGCCGTCTTCGTACAGCCGGAAGGTGACGGCGAAAACACGGGCGAGTGCGGTGCTTTCTTTCAGATGCACCTTGAGTTCGCGATAACGGTTGCGGATGTTTTTCCATTCGCCCCAAGGCTGAGTCCATGTTTCGTCGAAATCGCGCATTTCCTGAGCTGTAACGGTGAGGCGACGATCAACCTTAACCGCGTCGGTCAAAAGGAAACCGAGCTTCGATGGCGCCAAGATAGGTTTACCCTTGCGTGTAACTGCATAGGCCGCACGGCCATCGCCGTCGATGGTCACAGCAACACTAACTGCGCCATCTGGCGACGAGGCTGTCGCGACCGGCTGCGCATTGGCGGAGGCCACGGTAAGCAACGCGCCGCCCAGTGCAACAACCGGATAACTGATTTTCTTGCTGCCCATCTTGCTGCTCCTTAAGCGATTTTTTCTATTATTTTTGCGGCATAGGCGGGAAGGGAACCTGCGCTTGCCTCGTTCACCGACTTGACCAGGCGCCAGCGATCCGGCTGCGCCGGATACCAGTCGATTTCCGAGCCGCCCATATTGAATGCGCAAATCAAATGCTGATTTGCGCTGCGGCGCTCGAATGCCAACAAGTCGCCCTGCGCTTCAAGGATATGCAAATCGCCGATGAGCATTGCTTCGTTGGCGTTGCGGAAGGCAACAAGTTCGCGGGTAAGCGCCAGCATCGAAGCAGGATCAACCTCTTGTAAATCGACCGCCATTGCCTCGTGATCCGGCCCAAGCGGTAGCCAAGGCTCGACCGTGCTAAATCCGCAATTTTGTGCGCTACGCTGCCAAGGCATTGGTGTTCGCGTGCCATCGCGACTTAAAGTCAGCGGCCAGTTGGCGATGGCTTCGGGGTCCTGCAATTTCTCGAACGGGATTTCGACTTGGGTAAGTCCAAGTTCTTCTCCCTGCCAAAGAATGACATTGCCGCGCAACGACACGAATAGCAGCATCACCATCCGGGCATAGGCGTCACGAGCATCTTCGGGTGCCCAGCGGCTGATCCAGCGTGGCGCGTCATGGTTGGAGAACGCCCATGACGGCCATCCGATGCCGTCGCTGTCGGGCCACGCCTCGAGCGCTTCGCGGACGAGCACTGGGGTCAGTTGCTCTGCATAAAGAAAGTTGAAACCGTACGCGCTGTTGAAATGCGTATCGCCGGCGGTGAAGGCCTTCATTTCGCGGTCCGGGTCGGGACCGCCAATTTCGGCAACGGTAAAGCGCGCATCATAGCTGTCGGTGAGCGCGCGAATGCGCTCGATGAAAGCCGGAATGTCGGGATGTGACTGGTTGTTGACCTTCAGCTGAAAATCGAAAGGTCGCGTGCGTAGACCGTTTCCGCCAGGCGCAGGCGGATTGTCCTTCAATTCGGGGTCGTGCATCGCAAAGTTGATTGCGTCGACACGGAAGCCGTCGACGCCGCGGTCGAGCCAGAATTTTGCAACGCCGAGCAGCGCATTTTGCACGTCCGGATTGTGCACATTTAATTGCGGCTGGCTGCTAAGGAAATTATGCATATAATATTGACGCCGACGCGCATCCCATGTCCATGCAGGGCCGCCGAACACCGATTGCCAGTTATTGGGCGGGGTGCCATCGGCCTTGGCATCGGCCCAGACATACCAGTCCG
Organism: Sphingomonadales bacterium; assembly: GCA_031370535.1. Classification (GTDB taxonomy): domain Bacteria; phylum Pseudomonadota; class Alphaproteobacteria; order Sphingomonadales; family Sphingomonadaceae; genus Sphingorhabdus_B. The sequence continues at coordinate 1,795 of JANMQN010000121.1, forward strand.
ATTTTGCGTTATTCTGGTTTGCACGGCTTTCCGCGAACCATGCGTGCAAGTCTGACGTATGCGAATAAACCTGATCGATCAGGATTTTGAGGCTGAGTGAGTTTGCCTTCGCAATCAGTGCATCGAAGTCTGCGAGCGTGCCGAAAATCGGATCAACATCGCTGTAATCGGCTACGTCATAGCCGAAATCTTTCATCGGTGAGGTGAAAAATGGCGACAGCCAGACCGCATCAACGCCGAGTGAGGCAATATAATCCAGCTTACCGGTAATTCCCGGCAAGTCGCCGATGCCGTCGCCGTTGGAATCGGCAAAGCTGCGCGGGTAGACCTGATAAATGGTCGCGCCGCGCCACCACGGGCGGTCGTTTTCTGTCTTGGGTAATGTCTTTTGCATTTTACTCATTTGACGGTGCAGATCACATAATCGAGGGGTGGAAGCGTGACCGCAGCCGAGCCCGGCGCGTTCAGCGAGGGGCAGTTGCCATAGATCGGCGCAAAACCAGTAACGCTGGGGCTAAGTTCGAAATTGCCGGTAACGGGTTCGTTGCTGGTATTGGCGACGATGACCACCTCTTCACCGCTGGCTTCATCAATCCGACTGAAGGCAAACAAGCCCGGCTTTTCGCCATGGTTACGAACAACCGTCTTACCACGACGCAACGGTGGAGACGCCAGACGAATTTTCGACAGCATCGCAATTTGCCGATAAATTGGATGATCCTGCGCGAAATTATCCTGCGCGTGCGTTTTGTCGGTGCCGATGAGGTCGTTGTCGAGATAGAGTTTTACCTTCGATGCGAACAGCGTCTCACGCGTATCCTGATCACCCCCATCGCTCACAAAACCTTGCTCGTCGCCCGAATAAATGGTCGGAACGCCGCGCATCGTAAACATCAAAGCATGCGCCAGCAGCGTCCGTTTCAACAATTCGTCCTGACCGATGTCTGGCATTCTCCGGCGAAGGTTCGTCGTGAAGCGGGCAATGTCGTGATTGCCGAGAAATGTCGGCATCCGTTTTGCCGAAGATGGGCCATCGCGGTAGAGAACGTCATTGGCGATCAATCGGCTTAAGGGCTCAGGACCATTTTTGCCGCTTAGCGCATCCACTACAGCCCAAGTGAAGGCGAAATCTAGCGTGTTGTATTGGTCCGTGCGATTATAGCGCGCAAGCGTTGCGGTGTCGGTGCCGTCGACCATCACTTCAGCAAAGATGTGGAAGTTTGGAATGCCGCGCTTTTTGGCGCGTTCTTGCATGGCGGGCACAAATACCTGCCAAAATTCGGAATTGACGTGCTTCGACGTGTCGATGCGGAAGCCATCAATGCCGAAATCGTCGATCCATTTGCCGAACACATCGATGAATCCGCGAACTACACGCGGGTTTTCGGCGGCTACATCGTCCAGACCGACAAAATCGCCATATACGACGCTTTCGCCCTTCCAGTAAGAATTGCCGCGATTGTGGTAGTAGCGAATGTCGTTCAGCCATGCCGGAACCTTGATATTCACCTCGCCCTTCGGAACAAAGGGTTGATAAGCAAAATTCATGTTGGTTAGTTTGGCGAAATTCTCGTCAGTCTGGACGCCATCGCCCGCAAACCCGGGATTGATGGGCGCACCCTTCGCGCCGCCTTTGCGGGAGTAGGGGTAATCCGCGATGCTGCGATAGGCGCAATCGCCGGGGCAATCGCGATATTGGATGACATCGGCCGTGTGGTTCACGACGATATCCATATACACTTTCATACCCCGTCCATGCGCTGCATCGACGAACGCCTTGAATTCGGCGTTGGTCCCGAAATGCGGGTCGACCGACGTGAAGTCTGTGATCCAATAGCCGTGATATCCGGCGCTTTCCTGGCCTGGCCCGCCTTGAACTGGCTTGTTTTTGAATATAGGTGCGAACCAGATTGCGGTGACGCCCATCGACTGGATATAGTCTAGTTTCTGGGTCAGTCCCTTCAGATCGCCGCCCTGATAAAAGCCTTTATGGGTAGGATCGAAGCCATGTTTCAAACGGTCGCCTTTGATGCCGCCGGTATCGTTTTTCGGATCACCATTGGCAAAACGATCGGGTAGGACGAAATAGATCACTTCGTCCTCGGGCAGGCGATCGCGATAGAATTGGGCAACGACGGGCGTCGCAAGCGTCAGCGCAATCAAGCTGGCGAGCAATTTCGCTTTCATGGCAGGGCCTTTTCCATTTCGAGGGGAGGTGCTGCGCAGTTCGCGGCGATATAGTCCTGGTGCAGTTGCATCTGGCTGGCAACATGCGCGGCATGTTTATGCGAAACCGCCATGAACTCGTTCAACTGCTCGGGCATCAATTGGTCGGCGAGCGGGTGGTAGCCTTCGGGGCGCAATCCTTGGCCCCACATCACTTGCAGCCAACCAAGCTCGGTGAACAATTCCTCGTTGAACCGGACGATGCGTCCATTAGCTCTAAACAGATCCATCTTGGTGGCAAGGCTGTCAGGGATCGTCATTTCACGGCATTGTTTCCAGAACGCGCCCGGACGTTCGGTCGCCTTGTAATGCAGAATAATGAAATCGCGGATCGCGTTGAACTCAAAATCCATCTCGCCGTTGAAACCGTCGATATCGGCCTGCTGGTATCCCGCTGTCGGGAAGTAATTTAACAGTTTGGCGATGCCCGATTGGATTAGGTGGATGCTCGTCGACTCCAGCGGTTCGAGGAAGCCGCTCGATAGCCCCAAGGCCACCACATTTTTCTTCCATATCTGCCGCCGCTTGCCGGTTACGAAACGCAACTGACGCGGTTCGGCCAGCGGTTTACCGTCAAGGTTCGACATCAACGTCTCAGTCGCGCACGCATCGCTGACAAAATCGCTACAATAGACATAGCCGTTGCCGGTTCGGTGCTGCAGCGGAATCCGCCATTGCCAGCCAGCTTCGCGCGCGGTTGATCGGGTGTAGGGCGTCAACGGATCGACCGATGCACATGGGACGGCGAGGGCACGGTTACAGGGCAGGTAGTTCGACCAGTCGTCGTAACCGCTTTCCAACGCTTGTTCGATCAGCAACCCGCGAAAGCCCGAGCAGTCGATGAACAAATCACCATTGACGGCTTCACCCGATGCAAGCTTTACGGTTTCAACAAAGCCGCTTACGCCATCCAGCGCGACATCGACAACTTGGCCCTCGGTGCGCGAAACGCCGCGCGCTTCGGCGTATTTGCGCAAGAAGGCCGCATAAAGTCCGGCATCAAAATGATAAGCATAAGCCACGCCGCTGGGCAGCGAGCCGGGCGTTTCGACGGGCCGCGAAAACCGATTGTCCGCTGCTGCCAATGCCGTTGGGGCATGGTCCCAAAGCGAAGATGCGCCACCCTGCTGGTGGTGCCGCAACCAATAATGATGAAACGGGAGCAAGCCTAATGGCCGTCCGACCTGACCGAAAGCGTGGACGTATCGATGCCCCGGTTCGGTCCAGTCGACAAATTCTATGCCGAGTTTAAACGAACCTTGTGTAGCGCGGACAAATTCGTTTTCGTCGATGCCGAGATTTTGATTGAACAATTGGATGGCGGGAATGGTGGCTTCGCCAACACCAACCGTGCCGATGTCATCCGACTCAATCAGGCGGATATTGTAAGCTGGACCCAGAAAGCGCGAGAAGGCAGCCGCAGCCATCCATCCTGCCGTTCCGCCTCCCACTATGACGATCTGTTTCAGAGATCTCTCCATGCTCTCCACTTACCGACAAAAAAGGCCCCCGCCACGTCAGGATTTTGTCCTACCGCGGCGGGGGCCGATGATTAACCCATCAGAACTTGTAGGTGAACCCGGCGAGGAACCTGCGGCCGTAAATCTGGTAGTCGATTACCTGATTGCGGGCCGCGCCGACCGAAGCAAAGCGCTCGTCGGTCAGGTTCTGGCCCTGAACGTACACGGACAAGCCTTTCAGTGCACTGCCCTCTTGGAAGTCGTAGCCGATCTGGCCGTCAACTATCAGCTCAGCAAGCGCCGTGCGCCGCGTCGGCGAACCCCCGAAGCCGGTAAAATCACCAAGGAAGGTCGAACGGTAACGGACCGAGCCGCGCGCGTTGAAGCCCCATTTTTCGAAGAAGGCTGTGCCGTTGGCCACCCATTTCGAATAGCCGGGAATCTGATCGATATTGCCGGCTGCATCTTCGATCTTGGTTTTGGTATAGCCAACGCCGCCAGTCACGCCGAAGCCGTCAAGTGCTTCGCTGATGTTAACGAACGGCAAGGTAACCGCGAGTTCGGCACCATAAAGTTTGCCACCACCGGTGTTGAACGATGATTCAAGACGGCCGATCAGCGTGGCGGGCGGAAGGCCGGTTGGCAGCGGATAGCCTGCAAAATCGAACGGGAAACGTGTGCGATCGATATAGCTCTTAATATCCTTATGGAACAGCTGGAGCGAGATCACGCCTGACTGGCCGAAATATTTTTCGAAGTTCAGGTCGAACGCGTTGGCGCGATAAGGACGAAGTTGCGGGTTGCCGCCATTACCGTCAATAAACGGTGCAAGACCTGTCGGGCTGTTGGCAACTATGTTGCTGATGCCATACGAAACAGCAACGCGCAAATCGTCAAGACGCGGACGCTGGATTTGGCGCGACGCAGCAAAACGGATGACGAAATCGCTGTCGAAACGCATCGACAGGTTGAGGCTTGGCAAAACATCCCAATAGCTTGCGCTTGCCCGCACCGAACGAGCGACGCCGCCAGCGAAAACCGTGCCCGACGAACCTTGGTCGGTATGGATGGCCTGGACGCCGATGTTACCTGTGAGAGTACCGCTGCCCATTTCCTGCTCGATGTCGAGTTGTAGATAGGCAGTCATCAGGTCTTCAGTAATATTATAAGCTTTCGCTGGAATGTCGGGTGACAGGTTACGGTCAAGAACCAGGGTGCCGTCGGCAATCAGGTCACGCGCATCATAGCTGACCACCGGACCGAGGCCAAGATAGCTGAGGTTGGTCGGCCGCAAAAGTGCACCGGCCGGAATCGGCAATTCAAGGGCGCCGCCACGGAGGCGAACGAGAAACTCGTCCGGGGTAAGGCTCTTGTTGCGATCGGTATAGTTCAACCCGAACTTGATTGCCGAGAAAAAGCCCTCGACTTCTTTTTCGACGCCGACCCGATATTGCTTCAGTTCGTCTTCGATGATGCGGTTATTGTAATAGCCAGCTTGTGGCACAACGCCGCCACCCCATCCGAGTGGGTCGGTTAGACGGATGAGAGAAGGATTGCTGTAGTCGAGCGTTGGGTCAAATACCGTGCCCGATGGGCCAGACGTAAAGCTAATCGTATCGGTTGCACCAAGTGCTTGGCCAAAGCCGGTTCCCGAATAGCTTTCGATGCTCAGCTCGTTACGGTCTGTGCGTGAATAGCCAACGTCGATAAACGCTTTCCAGCCATCGTCACCGTCATATTCGGCATTGTAACCGAACGAATAGAGATCTGCCTTGCGCTGGAAGATATCGTTACGGACGACGCCCTGGACGTTACCGAACGTTCCAGCAGTTACAAAACCATCAGCCACTGTAGTACCGGTCGGTCCGGTCGTGCCGAAAGCGCCAAAGCCAAGCGGCAGTTCGATGCCGCGCTTCGATTGATCGTCTTCAAAGTTCGAGTAGAAACCGTCGAAGGTCATGCGGACTGTGTCCGATGCCTGATATTGAAGCGTGCCGTTCAGACCCAAGCGTTTCAGCTGGGTTGAGGTCACGAACGACTTGGATCCGCCAATGACTGCTGGTGATGCTGCGGTACCCGAACCTGCATATCCCCAAGCATTGAATTCCTGAAGCTGATAAGGCTCGTCAACATAAGACGCCGACAGCGCGATCCCGATCGTGTCATCGGCAAACTGGTCAACATACGTTGCGTTGGCGCGGTAGCCGTACTTTTTAGAACCTGCATTCAGTGCGCCCAAATCGGGGTAAGTACCACGTGCACCGATAGCTAAAACCTGCTTGCCATAATCGAGCGGGCGAACGGTGCGGATGTCGATGGTGCCAACAAGGCCTTGACCAACGAGCGATGCGGTCGGCGATTTGTAGACTACCACCTGGCTGACTATTTCCGACGGGTATTGATCGAATTCGACCGCGCGACTGTCACCAGTCGAAGTTTGCTCTCGGCCGTTCAGTACGGTCTGCGAGAAATCTGGGCCGAATCCGCGGATCGAGATGTTGTTCGAACGGCCGTTAAGCCGCTGCGACGTTACACCAGGAAGGCGGGCGATCGACTCGCCAATCGAAGCGTCGGGAAGCTTGCCGATATCTTCCGCCGAAACCGACTCGACGATCTGGTCATTATTCTTCTTTTCGTTTACAGCATTTTCGAGCGAGGCACGGAAACCAGAAACGATGATCGCATCGCCTTCCTCTTCTTCCGCAGGTGCTGCATCTTGTGCGAAAGCTGGCGCCGCAAAAGCGGCAATCATCGCAGTACCTAGCGCAAAGCGGCTGGCACTATGCGCGAAACGGCGCGCAGAATTAAACTGGAACTTGGCCATGATTTACTCCCCTAAATGGCCCATCCATTTTCAGATGGATAGTGACCGCTACGTTTACGCACCCAGACGCAGGCTCGGATGGATGCAATTATGACCATGACAAAATGCGCTTCACGGTACCCGTTGACCAGAAATCCACATACGTATTCAGAATATGCATTCCGGACTGTTGCAATTTTGCAACATCATTCCTGATTTATTCAAAGGATTTGGGTGGTCATTGCGCCACCCATGCGACAGCCCTAAGACACAGCAGGGAGCTGGAAAGGCGCTGACCGAAATGGCAGGCAAGGCCACATCATTTGATATTGCGCAACTTGCGGGTGTGTCGCAGCCGACGGTGTCGCGGGCATTGCGCGGCAGCCCAACGGTGTCGGAACAGACGCGACTGCGCATCGAAGCGATAGCCCAGCAACTCAATTACAAGGTGGACAAGAACGCCTCTAATTTGAGGCTACAGGAAACTCGGACGCTGGCATTGCTTTTCTTCGAAGAACCTATGCCCGATGATACCGGCATCAATCCATTTTTCCTGTCAATGCTGGGGTCTCTAACCCGAACATGCGCTCATCGAGGTTATGACCTGCTAATCTCTTTCCAGCAATTATCCTCGAATTGGCACGTCGATTATGAAGACAGCCGTAAAGCGGATGGCATCATCCTGCTCGGTTATGGCGATTATGAATTATACCGCGTAAAGCTTGAGAAATTGGTGGAGCAGGGCACGCATTTTGTTCGGTGGGGTTTCGCGCAAGAAGGGCAGCCAGGAACGACAATCGGTTGTGATAACTTTCGAGGTGGTATCGATGCCGCGCGACATTTGATGCAGCACGGGTGCAGCAAAATCGCTTTCCTTGGTGACGCAAGCAGTCACTATCCGGAATTTCAGGACCGCTATCGCGGTTCATGCGAAGCGCAGGGAGGCGAGGGACTAATTGCCAATCCCAAATTGCAGATTGACGCGCTGAATTCACAGGATGCGGGCTATGACGCAGCACAGGCGCTTATCGCATCCGGTGAAGCGTTTGATGCGATTTTCGCGGCGAGCGATACCATCGCAATTGGCGCGATGAGAGCATTGCGTGAGCATGGGCTAGATGTTCCAAAGGATGTAGCAATTGTGGGCTTCGATGACATTCCTGCCGCTAGCCTGACGCATCCGCCGTTGACTACTATCCAGCAGGATTACAGACTGGCAGGAGAGGTTCTGGTAGATGGAGTGCTGAAACAAATTCGAAACGAGCAGGCGCCTACCGCTGTCCTGCCGGCCAAGCTCATCGTGCGTCAATCTTGCGGTGGGCATTGAAGCTTATACGTATGCGTAACCGCTAAACACGCCTCCTGCCATTGCGGCACTTCTCTGTTTCTGCCAGCGTCACTTGATAACAACACCTTGGGAGAGGGTAGGCCAGTGGAAAAACCACATCAGGGATTTTGGGGACTGTGGAATATCAGCTTCGGTTTTTTCGGCATTCAGATCGGATTTGCGCTGCAAAACGGAAATATGTCGCGCATATTCCAGTCACTAGGCACGAGCCTGGATGATTTGCCGGCCTTATGGATTGCCGCGCCGTTGACGGGGTTGCTAGTGCAGCCGCTTATCGGTCATTTTAGCGACAGAACATGGTTTGGCAAATTGGGGCGTCGTCGCCCCTATTTCCTCGCAGGTGCAATTCTGGCGGCTCTTTCGCTTCTGTTGATGCCGCTTGCGGAAGTTCTGCTATTTGCGGCGGTGATGCTGTGGGTGCTGGATGCATCGCTCAACATTTCAATGGAGCCTTTCCGCGCGTTCGTGGGTGACATGCTTCATAAGGACCAGCATACCGCAGGCTACGCTGTGCAAACGGCTTTCATCGGTGCAGGCGCTGTTGTCGGTTCCGTCTTTCCATATTTGCTCGACCATTTGGGCGTAACCAATGTCGCACCGGACGGACAGATACCTGACACTGTGAAGTATAGTTTTTGGTTCGGCGGGATTGCTCTGTTTGCTTCCGTGCTGTGGACCGTTCTGACGACAGAAGAATATAGCCCGGCTGAAATGGAAGCATTCGATGGCCCTGCCGAAGACAGCGGCAGCACGATGCGGGCGCTGGCTGCGCGGTCTTTGGGCGGGGCTGCAATTTGGATATTGGCGGGCATCATTGTAACAGTGGTGGTCGAAGTCATGGGCCTCGAAAAAGAGGTCTATCTTCTCGGCGCGCTGCTGGCCGCCTATGGAATTGCGAGCCTGCTAGCCATTAAACTCGCAAAATCGGGACGCGATAACAACGTGCTTTCGCACATTGTTGGAGATTTCTCCGGAATGCCCGACATTATGAAAAAGCTGGCGCTGGCGCAGTTTTTTAGCTGGTCGGCTTTATTCATAATGTGGATTTATACCACGCCTGTGGTGGCGCAATATATGTTCGGTTCTGCCGACCCTGCGAGCGCTGCTTATGGCAAAGGCGGCAATTGGGTCGGCACGCTTTTTGCTATCTACAATGGCGTTGCCGCGTTGGCCGCTTTGTTTGTATTGCCGACGCTAGCGAGGAAAATTGGCAAGGTAAGAACGCACATTCTGTGCTTGCTAGCGGGGGCTGCAGGCTATGCTAGCTTCCTGTTTATCCGCGATCCCAATTTGCTGATTATCTCGGAAATCGGAGTTGGTATTGCTTGGGCTTCAATTTTGGCGATGCCTTATGCAATTCTGGCCTCAACCTTGCCCCAGAGCAAGCTGGGTATTTATATGGGTCTCTTCAACGTGTTTATCGTGGTGCCTCAGTTACTGGTTGCCACTGTGATGGGCAGTATCCTCAAGACATTTTTTCCAACCGAGCCAATCTGGACGATGGCTTTTGCGGCGGTAGTCATGGCACTCGCGGCGCTGGCAATGTTGCGGGTTAAGGAAACGTCAGACTGAGGATGTTTCCTGAACCTTCATTTCGCTTTCAAGCCGACGTGACACCGCTTCAGGTGATCCTGTATATTTCGCCAGTCGGGAATAAATGATCGGAATCAGGACGAGCGTGATGAGCGTTGCCAAAGTCACGCCGAATACGATGACAACGCCGATTGCCGACCGCGCCGCTCCGCCTGCACCCCCGGCAATGGCGAGAGGTATTGCGCCGAATACTGTTGCAATTGATGTCATGAGGATGGGACGCAGACGTCGTGCTGCGGCCTGCTGGATGGCATCAATGATTTCCTTGCCTTCATCGCGCAACTGGTTGGCAAATTCGACGATCAGGATGCCATTCTTCGCCGCTAGACCAACAAGCATCACCACGCCGATCTGGCTATAGAGATTGAGAGTCATGCCGGTCAGCGCCAAACCGATAACACCACCGCCGACCGCCAGAGGTACGGTGGTGATGATGGTTAGCGGATGAACGAAGCTTTCAAACTGCGCCGCAAGCACTAGATAAACGAGCAATATGGTCAGTACGAACACGACTACAATTGAACCACCAGTTTCCTTGAAAGCCTGGCTTTCTCCGCGATACCCTACGGCAAGTACCTCGGGAGATGCTGCAGCCTGTGCTTCAAGAAATTTGAGCGCTTCACCCATCGTATAGCCGGGCGCTAGCCCTCCAGAGAGTGTGACGGCCCGCAACTTGTTGTAACGCCCCAGATCGCGCGCGCCTGCCGTCTCGTTATACTTTACCAGATTTGCAAGCGACACGAGCGAGCCGTCACGCGCACGGACCTGAATGGCAGCCAGATTTTCCGGAGACGCGCGATCGATCGCGTCGGCCTGCACAATCACGCGATACTCTTCGCCGCGGTCGACATATGTCGAAACCCGCCGTGAACCGAGAAGCGATTGAAGCGCCTGACTGACATCCGCCACCGAAACGCCAAGGTCGCCAGCGCGGGCGGTATCGACTTCGACCTCCATTTGCGGTTTGGTTTCTTTATAGTCCGAGTCCAGATTTACAATGCCGGGATTAGTGCTCGCCGCTGCCAATATCCGGTCGCGCGCGGTGCTAAGCGATTCATAAGTCGAGCCTGCAATTACAAAATTCAGCGGTTGACCCCGACCGCGCCCTAGCGACGATCGCGCAGACGCATTGCCACGTACGGCAGGCAAGTTGGCGAGGATCTTGTTTACTTGCGATACCACATCGTCGGTGGTTTCCATTCGCTCTTCCCAAGGTTTAAGGAAGATAACGAATGTACCGCTATTGAAATCATCGCTTGCACTGAAGCCGCCGGGCGTTCGCTGGATGATCGAACGAACGGTACCCTTATCAAGCAACTCGAGCACTGGTTTCGATGCATCGAGCATATATTTATCCATCGCGACATAGCCCGTGCCTTCAGGCGCTGAAATATTTGCGTTCAGGATGCCAACATCTTCACCGGGCGCGAGTTCGGAATCAAGCAATGTAAAGCCAAAGGCTGCAATAGCCAGAAACGCACCTACGCCCAGCAACGCAAACAGGGGTTTGGCTATGACGCGTGCAACCAGACTGCTGTAAGAATTTTCTAGCCGACCGAAACGGTCGTCGACCCATCGGGCTAGTTTCCCGCGCTCTTCATTCCGCAGTAACTTCGAACAGAGCATCGGGCAAAGACTGAGCGCGACAAAGCCGGAAAAGGCAATCGCGGCAATCATCGCACCAGCCAGTTCGCGGAACAGTAATCCGGTTTGCCCGGCCAAAAACATCACTGGCACGAAAACCGCGCAGACGACGATAGTTGTCGAGATAACTGCGAACGCGACCTGTTTGGTGCCCTGAACCGCGGCGACCAATGGCGGTTCGCCTTTCTCTATTCGGTGATAGACATTTTCCAAAACTACAATCGCGTCATCGACCACGAGGCCGATGGCCAGAACCATCGCAAGCAGCGTTAGCAAGTTGATCGAAAATCCAAGCACCCAAAGCACGGCAAATGTTGCGAGTAAACAAATCGGCACGGTAATCGCCGGAATGATCGTCGCGCGCCAGCTACCCAGAAACAGGAATATAACAAGCACAACCAAAACGGCGGCTTCGGCGAGCGTTACCCAGACGCCATCAATGGCCTTGCTGATGAACAACGAATCATCCGAACCAACAGTCATTGTCATGCCGTTGGGCAGCGTCGGCTTGATATCTTCAGCAAGTTTCTTGGCGCTTTCAGCAACCGCCAGGGTATTCGCGCCCGATTGACGGACGATGCCCATGCCAAGCGCCGAATTTCCGTTCAGGCGAAACGCCGCGTAAGGATTTTCCGCCCCGGTTTCGACTCGCGCGACGTCGCCAAGACGCACCAGATATCCATCGGTCCCTCGGGAGACCACCAACTCCCGGAACTGCTTTTCATCGGCAAAAGCACGGGTGACGCGCAACGTGATATTCTGATCAGCCGATTCCAAACGGCCAGCAGGTAACTCAACATTCTGGCTGCGTAGTGCATTTTCGATGTCGGCTGGCGTCAGGCTAAGTGCTGCCAACCGGTCGGGTTGCAGCCAGACCCGCATTGACGGACGCGCTTCGCCACCGATAAAAACGCGAGCAACGCCGTCGAGAGCCGAAAAGCGGTCGGCCAAATTGCGGTCTACATAATCGCTCAATTCAAGGCGCGACCAGCCTGGTTTGGATATGACGAGGAACAGGATTGGCGATGAATCAGCGTCTACCTTGCGCACTTCAGGCGCGAGAACCTCTTCGGGTAGATCGTCGATTGCGCCGCCGACGCGATCGCGGACGTCATTAGCCGCGCTGTCTACCGTACGTCCGGGTGCGAACTCGATTGTTATCGACGATTGCCCATCGCGCGAACGTGACGTCAGCGTCTGGATACCCTCGATACCGGCCAGTGCGTTTTCCAGCACTTGTGTCACCCGCGATTCGACTACCGCTGCAGCCGCGCCCGTGTAGTTCGTGTCGACCGAAACGATGGGAGGCTCGGTATCGGGATATTCGCGAACAGGCAGATTGAGATAGCCGACAATACCTACAAGTATCATCAATATCGCAAGAACCGCCGCAAATACCGGTCTGCGGACGGAGAGATCGGATATGCTCATCTCAGATCGCCATCAGCGAGTTTTGGCCGCGCCAGCGCTGCCTTGCGCTTTTCCGGTACGAACCTTCGCGCCATCGGACAGCTTAACGACGCCTTCGGTCACAATCCGGTCTCCAGCCGCCAAGCCCTCTACAACCTCAACCAGGTTTCCGTCCCGGCCACCCGTCCTTACAGCTAATCTCTTCGCTATCTGATCAGGCCCTACCACGTAAACGAAACTGGTATCGCCTTCGCGAACGAGTGACAGTTCAGGTACTGCAGGCGCCGTACGCGCTTTTGACTCGATGGTGACGGAGAGCAACATGCCGGGCTTAAGCATTCCGCCACGATTGGGCAGCACGGCACGCAACGTTGCTGTTCGGGTCTGGGGATTTACTACCGGATCT
>JANMQN010000125.1:0-14974 GCA_031370535.1 Sphingomonadales bacterium
ACAAGGAACGCCCGTTCTTTGGCGAACTGGTTGATTTCATGATCAGCGGACCGGTCGTTGTGCAGGTCCTCGAAGGCGAAGACGCAATGCAGCGTAACCGCGACATCATGGGCGCAACCAACCCTGCGAACGCCGAGCCCGGCACTATCCGCAAGGAACTGGCGGAGAGCATTGAGGCGAACAGCGTCCACGGTTCGGACAGCGACGAGAATGCAGCGATTGAAATCGCATATTTCTTCAAGCCGGAAGAAATCGTTGGGTAAAACCATCCCGGCATGAAATTTAGGAGAGAGGCCGTCGGAGCGATCCGGCGGCCTTATTTGTTTTGGCTATTGAAAAGATACTGAACACTAACTTGATCATTTGGTGCTGCTCTGACGAACTGCCATCCTTGCCGGATGTGGAATTGTTCAACACAGGTTCCGTGCATCGTCGGAATGTCTTGGAAGAGGGCTAATCGCAGCTGGAGCATCATTAAAATTCCAATGCCACGTCCATCAGCTTGGTCAGTTTTTTCGGCGCGACCGCTAGCCAGCTTTTCGCAAGCCATTCGCCGATATGGTCCCAGTCTGTATCGCCCAGATCGAGCCTGATGCCGATCCAGCCATCGCCGAAATAGGCGGGGCGGTAGTAGCGGCCTTTGTCGCTATCAATCAGCATCGCCTGCTCCTCCGCGCCGCTGATTTTGACCAATAACGCAGTCTTGCCGTCGCCATGATGGTCGACCGAAACATACGCGAATTTTTTGCCGCCGATGATGCCGAAGCAGGGCATACCATGGCTGGCGACCTCGTCAGCCTCGGGCTGCGCCAGCGCCAGTTCGCGGACCTTTGATGCTAGATATTGCGGGTCGGTGGCGCGGCTGACATATTCGGCAAGCACGCGCGGATATAACTGATGCTCCGCCATCTTAACACGCACAGCGAGTGTTTCGGCCCTGTCTTGGGGCAGCACTGCAACTTCGGTCTGCCCCAGCACCGGGCCGTCGTCGAGTTCCGCCGTCACAAGATGCACGCTGCACCCCCCATGGCTGTCGCCTGCATCAATTGCGCGCTGGTGCGTTTGCAGTCCCTTATATTTGGGCAAAAGCGACGGATGGATATTGAGCATCCGTCCCTCCCATTTATGCACAAAGGCTTCGCTCAATATCCGCATATAGCCCGCGAGTGCGACATGCGTGGCGCCTGCATGAACAATCCGGTCGTGCATCATCGCGTCATGAACCGCGCGGTCGATATTCTTGTGCGGCTGGGCAAAGGTTGCGATGCCCTCGGCAGCGGCTATTTTCAGGCCTTCAGCATCGGGGTTGTTGCTAGCGACGAGGACGATTTCATATGGGCAGTCGGCGTGTTTGGCGGCGTAGAGCAAGGCAGCCATGTTTGTGCCTGCTCCGGAGATCAGAACGGCGATTTTGGCTTTAGCCATTATGGGTAGCAGTCCAGTCGGCCTGCGCGCTCCACGTTTCGACGCTGCCTGATACGGTGCAGCCCTTCTCACCTGCTGCAATATAGCCGATGCGGTGAACAGTCTCGCCAGCAGATTCTAGCGTCGCCGTCACATCCGCCACGTCGCTTTGCGCAACCGCAACCACCATGCCTAAACCGCAGTTAAACGTGCGCGCCATTTCTTCGGGTTCGATATTCCCCTGCGCCTGCAGGAACGCCATCAGGCGCGGCTGCTTCCACGCATCGGCATCGACAAAAGCGTGAAGGCCAGCGGGCAATACGCGAGGGATATTCTCCAGCAGGCCGCCGCCGGTAATATGCGCCATCGCATGAATCTTGCCGGTGCGGACAAGCGGCAGCAGTGACTTCACGTAAATGCGTGTCGGGGCCATCAGTGCGTCGATAAGGATCACGCTCTGGTCGAACAAAGCAGGCCGGTTGAGCTTCCAGCCCTTGTCGGCTGCCAGTCGCCGCACCAACGAAAAGCCATTTGAATGGATACCCGATGAGGCCAGCCCGAGCAGCACGTCGCCATCGGCAATCTTGTCGGCCGTCAGCACCTGATCACGCTCCACCGCGCCAACGCAGAAACCGGCCAGGTCATAATCGCCGTCTGAATACATTCCTGGCATTTCTGCGGTCTCTCCGCCGATTAATGCGCAGCCGGCGAGTTTGCAGCCCTCGGCGATGCTGGCGACGACGGCGGTCGCGACTTCGAGGTCGAGTTTGCCGCTGGCATAATAATCGAGGAAAAAAAGCGGCTCCGCACCTTGTACGATCAGATCGTTCACGCACATCGCAACCAAATCGATACCGACGCCATCGTGCCGTCCCGAGTCGATTGCAAGTTTGAGCTTCGTGCCAACGCCGTCATTCGCGGCAACCAGCAGCGGATCGTTGAACCCTGCGGCCTTTAAATCGAAGAACCCGCCAAACCCGCCAAGATCGGCATCCGCGCCCGTCCGCCTCGTGGCTTTCGCAAGCGGCGCAATCGCGCGCACCAGCGCGTTGCCAGCGTCAATAGACACGCCCGCTTTGGCGTAGGTGTAGGGCTCGTTTGCTTCAATTTTTGCGTCCATTTACCGCCGTTAGCGAGAACAGGGTTGGAATTCCACGCCTATGTCGCCTAAAGGTTGCGACAATGAAAAGATCGGGCGGGAAATGGTTTGGAATCGCGGCAATTGGCCTGCCATTGGCGCTGATTGGCGGGGGCATTGTTGTTGCCCAAATCGAAGGTCCAAAGCGAGGTATCGCGCCAATTGCAAGCACAGGTGATTTCGAGGTCACGGGCGTTTCGGTCAACGTCACCGGAAAAAACGCCTTCGAAGCCCGGCAAAAAGGTTGGGAAGAAGCGCAGCGCCTCGCCTGGAGCGCACTGTGGCGTAAAACACATGGTAGTGCGGGTACAACCTTATCCGATTCAACGCTCGACGGCATTGTTGCGGCGATTGTTGTTCAGGAAGAGCAGATCGGTCCGCGGCGCTATGTGGCAAAGCTCGGCGTGCTTTTCGACCGTGCTAGGGCAGGGCAATTACTCGGTGTAAGCGGCGTTCTGCGGCGTTCGGCGCCGTTGTTGCTGTTACCCGTTACCTATACGGCAGGTGCGCCGACGGTTTTCGAACAGCGTACGTCGTGGCAACGCAGCTGGGCCAAATACCGGACGGCGGAAAGCACAATCGATTATGTCCGGCCAAGCGGTGCGGGCGGCGAATCACTTTTGTTGAACGCAGGGCAAATCGACCGCCGAAGCCGCATCTGGTGGCGCACCATTCTCGATCAGTTCGGTGCCGCAGATGTCATCATCCCGATTGCGCGGATCGAACGGCAATGGCCGGGTGGTCCCGTCATCGGTCGTTTTTCAGCGCGTTATGGCCCTGATAACAGGTTCCTCGGTTCTTTTACGCTTCGCACATCAAATAGTTCGGGTATTCCAGCGATGATGGATCAGGCCGTGGTGCGGATGGACGAATTGTACCAGTCGGCGCTTGCCGCTGGCCGCTTGCGTGCCGACGCGTCGCTTGTGCTGGAACAGCAAGTGGTCGACGAAGAAGAACTCGATGCCGAAGTGCAAGAAACACCGGTTGAAGGCGGCGTCGACCCGCAGATAGATGCGCCGGTAACCCAGTCGCTCGAAGAGGTTGTCAAATCGGTCGTGCCCGAAGATGATTCACCACGCGACGTCCAGTCGACGCCGCCCGCGCAGCCACCCCGTCCGTGAGCGCCAATCGCTGAACCGATGCGCCAGATTGCCTTGCCTTTGGACGAACTGCGTGGCGGCGCGTCGTCCAGCCTTATCATCACGCCATCCAATTCAACCGCCTTTGCAGGGTTAAGTAGCGTTGCAACATGGCCGAGACGCTGTGCAATTCTCACTGGCCCAGCGCGCTCGGGCAAGAGCCTGATGGCGCGCTATTTCTCGGGGCAGGGTGGGACGGTCATTGATGATGCCGAGACGAATGCCGCCGAAACGCTCTTCAACGCGTGGAACAGATCACAAGAGAGCGAAGTGCCGTTGCTGCTCATATCGCGTTGGCGTCCGGCGGATTGGAATATTTCGCTACCGGATTTGCAGTCGCGTTTGGGGGCTGCTCTTCTGCTTGAAATCGCACCGCCCGATGATGAGATGATCGAGCAATTGTTGCAAAAGCAGCTGGCGGATCGGGGAGCCGCGATCAGCATTGACGCCCTTAGCTACGTGAAAAGGCGTATTGAACGTAGCTATACCGCAATCGAGAGCTTTGCCCGTGCTGCCAACGCAATGGCTTTGGCGGAGAATTCACCGGTTAATCTGACTTTGGTAAAAAGAGTGCTCGACGCTTAGCCGCAATTAACGCGGGTGATTACCATGTCGTCATTATAGGCTATGTTCAATCGGTCCTGCCGGTAATCCATTGTTGCGGCTGAACGCGGAGGAAGCCAGCGCAATGTTTGCGATTCGCTTTCTTTTACTAGTTTCGATCCGAGTTCGACGCGGGCTTTCTGACCGATTGCATATTGGACCGATTCGGCCCTGCAACTGAAACCACCCGCTTTTTCGACTGGCACGGGCTCGGTGGTATAAGGCGCTTCGCGTGCGGGAGCGGTGCAAGCTGCCAATGCCAATAATGTGAGCGGCGTTAGCGTTTTCATCTCACCATATCCTCTTCGTGAGTAAGCGTCATCTTGAGCTTACCATTGACTACAGCGAACGCCAAACGTCCTTCAACCAGATCGAGCGCATCACGCCCGAATTGCTCGTAACGCCAGCCCGTGAGCACTTCGAGATCTTCACGGTCGCCCGCAGCCAGTCGCTCCAGTTCTTCGGTTCGGACCATCAGGCGCGGTGCGACGTTGATTTCGCGCGACCGGATTTTGAGTAGCAGCTTCAACAGGTCCGCGACAAGCGAACCATCCTTCCCACCACCTGGTGCGCCACGGCCGCGATCGGGTAGAATATCGCGCGACATTGGCTGGCTGGCCTCGATCACACCGATCAGCCGCGCACCAATCTCATTATCACGCCATGCGGGCGACAGTCCGCGGACCTTGGGTAAATCAGCTTGGCTTTTCGGCGGATGTGCGGCGATATCGGCGAGGGTTTCATCCTTCATGATTCGCCCGCGGGGGATATTTTTGCGCTGGGCTTCTTTCTCGCGCCATGCGGCCATCGCTTGCAGGCGGCCTAAGACTTCGGGCTTGCGCGACTGGACCTTGATACGGCTCCAGGCATTTTCGGGATCATTGCGATAATTGGCGGCATCGGAAATCCGCTCCATCTCGTCATTGAGCCAGGCTCCGCGCCCAGTCACCTTCAGCTTTTCGAGCATCATCGGGAAAATAACCGACAAATGCGTGACGTCGGCAATCGCATAATCGATCTGCCGCTTGTCCAAAGGCCGCCGCGACCAGTCGGTAAAGCGCGCGCCTTTGTCGAGCTGGATGCTCATCCAGAGATCGACAAGATTGGAATAGCCGATTTGTTCGCCTTGACCCAACGCCATGGCCGCGATCTGTGTGTCGAACATCGGGTGCGGAGTTTTACCGGTGAGGTTAAAGAAAATTTCGATATCTTGCCCACCAGCGTGAAATACTTTCAGCACATCTTCGTTATTGCAGAGCAAATCGAGCATCGGGGTCATGTCGAGCCCCTCGGCCTTGGGGTCAATTGCGGCCGCCTCGTTAGCATCCGCGAGCTGGACGAGACATAGGTCGGGATAATAAGTATTTTCCCGCATGAATTCGGTATCGACCGCAACAAAGGGTGATTGGGCGAGCCGCTCGCACAATTCGGCAAGGCGTTTGCTATCGGTGATGAGTGGATGAATCTGCATGGGGCATTGCCCTTAACAGGCAATCGTGACTTGACAAAGCGCCGCTGCACGTTTGTTAGGCCCGCTTTCCACAGCTTTTTTGAATTGAGTGACCCATGCACGCCTATCGTAGCCACAAATGCGCCGAACTCCGCGCCGCACATGTCGGAGAGACCGTTCGCCTGTCAGGCTGGGTCCATCGCAAGCGCGACCATGGCGGGGTGCTTTTTGTTGATCTGCGCGACCATTATGGGATGACCCAGATTGTCGCCGATAGCGACAGTCCTGCGTTGGCAATCCTTGAGGGACTGCGCGTCGAGAGCGTTGTCACCATCGACGGTGAGGTAAAGGCGAGGAGCAGTGCAACGATCAATCCGAACCTGCCGACCGGAGAGATCGAGGTTTTTGCGCGCAGCGTAACTGTGCTTAGTAAGTCAGAAGAACTTCCGCTGCCCGTTGCTGGCGAGCAGGAATATCCTGAAGAAACCCGCCTCAAATATCGCTTTCTCGACCTTCGCCGCGAAACCTTGCATGCGAATATCGTCAAACGCACCCAGATCATCCGCGAAACGCGCAGGCGTATGGAAGATATCGGGTTTACCGAATATTCGACGCCGATCCTGACCGCGTCCAGCCCCGAAGGCGCGCGCGATTTCTTGGTACCCAGCCGCATTCACCCGGGCAAATTCTTTGCGCTGCCGCAAGCTCCGCAGCAATACAAGCAATTGCTGATGGTTGCAGGGTTCGATCGCTATTTCCAGATCGCGCCATGCTTCCGCGACGAAGACCCGCGCGCAGACCGCTTACCGGGCGAATTTTACCAGCTCGATCTGGAAATGAGCTTCGTTACGCAGGAGGAAGTTTGGGACACAATGGAGCCGGTCATGGCCGGCGTTTTCGAGGTATTTGCTAACGGAAAGAAGGTAACACCCGCCGGTGAATTTCCGCGTATTCCACATGCGAAAGCCATGCTTGATTACGGCACCGACAAGCCGGACTTGCGTAACCCATTGATCATCCACGACGTCACCGATCATTTCCGCAAATCCGGTTTCGGCTTGTTCGAGCGGATCGTTGAAGGCGGCGGTGTTGTTCGCGCCATTCCGGCACCGAAAACCGCCGAGAAGAGCCGCAAATTTTTTGATGATATGAACGAGTGGGCGCGTAGTGAAGGCCATGCGGGCCTTGGCTATGTCACCCGCAAAGCTGGCGAATTCGGCGGCCCTATTGCCAAGAATCACGGCGAGGAGGGCATGCAGGCACTTTACGACTCCATCGGCCTGGGTCCCGATGACGGCTGCTTCTTTGCTGCCGGCAAAGAAGAGCAGGCGGCCAAGCTGGCAGGCGCGGCGCGCACGCGCACTGGTGAACAACTCGATTTGATTGACAAAGATAGCTTCCGCTTTTGCTGGATCATCGACTTCCCGTTCTACGAGTGGAGCGAGGAAGACAAAAAGGTCGATTTCGCGCATAACCCGTTCTCGATGCCGCAGGGCGGTTTGGAGGCGCTCCAGACTCAAGACCCGCTTACCATCAAGGCATATCAATACGATATGGTATGCAATGGCTACGAACTTGCTTCGGGCTCGATCCGCAACCAGCATCCTGACCTGATGGTCAAGGCGTTCGAATTGACGGGCCTCACTCAAGCCGATGTCGAAGAACGCTTTGGCGGGATGTACCGCGCGTTCCAATATGGCGCTCCACCACATGGTGGCATGGCGGCTGGTGTCGACCGCATGGTGATGCTGCTCTGCGGCGTGCAGAATCTGCGCGAAATCACGCTGTTCCCGATGAACCAGCGCGCCGAGGACCTGCTGATGGGCGCGCCGTCGCCTGCCGAACCCAAGCAGTTGCGCGAGCTGAATATCCGCGTGGTCGAGCAACCACCTAAGGCGTAATTGTCCCGATATCGAACGGTGTCGCCATCCGGCTTGTTTCGGACGCTATAAGGTGCTGAAACGAGACCATGAAAATAGACCTTTCGGATTATGAATCCGGCAAAAAATATGATGGCGATTATGATGCGGACCTGAAGCAGCTGCAGGACCGCCTTGCCGAGTTGCAGTCGCTCCATATCCTACATGAAGCGCGGACGTTAATCGTCGTCGAAGGTTGGGATGCGGCCGGCAAGGGTGGCGCAATCAAACGGCTGACCGCCAATTGGGACCCGCGTTATTACCAAGTTTTCCCGATTTCCGCACCGACTTCGGAGGAAAAAGACAAGCATTTCCTCTGGCGGTTCTGGAACAAGCTTCCGGGCAAATGCGAAGTCAGCATCTGGGATCGCAGCCATTATGGACGCGTATTGGTCGAACGCGTCGAAGGCTTTTGCAGCGAGGCCGAATGGCGGCGCGGCTATGATGAGATCAACGAATTCGAATCGCGGCAGGGAGAGATCGGCACAAAGATCATAAAGCTATTTCTGCATGTCACTCAGGAAACGCAGAACGAGGTGCTGACCGAGAGGCTGGATGATCCCGCCAAACGATGGAAAGTAACCGCAGAAGATTTTCGCAACCGCGAGAAGCGCGATGATTATCTCGATGCGATGAAGGACATGTTCAAACGAACGGATACGCATTGGGCACCTTGGACAGTTATCAACGGAAATAACCAAAAAGCGGCGCGGATTGCTTTTTTGAAGCATGTGGTGAAGGAATTGGAAGCCAGCGTGCCCCAGGATTTTCCCGAAGCCGAAGCCGACATTGTTTCAATGGCTACGAAATCGCTCGGTTATTCGCCCAAGGGGTAATCGATCGCCATTATTTCCCACTCTTTCGGACCGGTGGGCAGCGATACAGTTTTTACTTCCCCGACCCTTGCGCCGCGAAGGGCTCGCGCCATAGGGGAATTCCAGCCTATACGGCCTTTGCCTGCCGCTGCTTCGTCATCTCCTATAAGAGTGACGATCCTTTCGACGTCATCTACATCGGCAATCGTAACCGTTGCTCCAAAGAACACCCGGCTGCGATCTTCCTGCTTTGAAGGATCGAGCACTTTGGCGACCTTCATCTTTTTGGAAAGCTGGCCTAGCTCGCGGTCGATCGCGCGCAGTTTCTGGCGACCATAAATATAATCGCCATTCTCGCTCCGGTCACCATTTCCCGCCGCCCAATGGACTATTTCCACAACCGCAGGCCGCTCAACAGCAAAAAGTTGCTCATACCGCTCGCGTAAGGCGGCGAATCCGGCGGGTGTAATAGGGTTAGTGCGCTCCATCGGAGCAGCTTATGTCATCCCGGCGTCGATTTGCCCAGATAGGTGCTGAGCGGGGTTGCCGACCGCACGCGCGCGCGTTCTGGATGCAGATGGTCATACATCACTGCATTTTCGAGCACCCGGTAGACATAGTCACGGGTTTCGCTGAGCGGGATCTTTTCGATCCATTCCATAATGCCGATCTGGCCCGTGCGCGGGTCGCCATAGGCCTTAAGCCATTTGTTCACATTCCCCGGCCCGCCATTATAGGCAGCAATCGCCAATGGGTAGCTGCCGCCGTAATAATCAAGCATTCGCTGAATATAGGTCGAGCCCAAGGCAATGTTATAATCAGTGTCGACGGTAAGCGCTTCGGGTCGGTAGGCCATCGAAATCTTGCCCGAGGTTTCCCGCGCCGTCCCTGGCATGAGTTGCATCAATCCTTGGGCGTTGGCGCGGCTGACAGCGCGTTGATCGAATTGGCTCTCCTGCCGCATGATTGCATGAGCCAGCGTCCAATTATGGCTCTGTGATGCAGGCACATTAACCGTCGGATAGCCATTACCGAGCAAGTCGGAATAGCCATAATAACGGGCAGTACGCCCCGCCATAACCGCCAGATCGGGACGGTTAATCTTTTTCGACAGGCCTAAGGCCGCTGTAAAATCGGCAGGCGTTTTTGCATTGCTTGAAATAGCGCGGAGGAAATTGCTTTGGTCTCTCCAGCTGCCATATTTTGAAGCTAGCGCCGCGGCCATGTAAACCGGCGGTGTACTGCCCGCAGAAAGCGGGGGCGGCGTCACCGCAACGCTGGGAACGCGCGGTAACGGACGACGCAACTGCTCCAGTGACAGTTGCCCGAAGAAACTTTCATAATAAGTCGCCGCCTGTTCATAAAAACGCGTAGCACTCGTCTGGTCATTACTTCTGGCCGCGGCCTTACCTGCAAAATGCAGACCTTTCGATCGCGTCTGAGGCGACTTCGCAGCATCGGCGTACATGCTGAACATCTTGACGGCATCACTCGGACGGCCAAGCCGTTCAAGCGCCAGCGTCCCTGCCAGCCAAGCCAAGCTGGTATAGCGATCACGCGTCGACAGATCCTGATTGACCATAATAAGGCCGGCCGGTGCCGCGTCGTCTATGCGGGAAGCAATGCGGTAAGCCACATCATACTGGCCATCATCGGCGGCAGCTTGGGCGTGGGTCAACAGCAACTGATACCAGTCCTTCAGGACAGGGGCTGGTGCCACGAGGTTGGCACGGTTTGCCAGCAATTCGCGCGCCGCATAACTGTTACCTGAAGTGCGCAGAGTGTCGGCACGAGCGGCCAGCAGGCTCGCCTCGTTGTTCGCAGACGATCCAGCTTCTTGTACTTTTATAGACGCATCCGGTGCGTTCGTCCGCAGCGCGAGCGCGGCAGCGAATGCAGGCCTGCGATTTGGCGAAGTATAGGCTATCCAGCGCTCGGCTGCGCGTGTCGCGCTTGACCATAACAAACGGTCGACGCGAGCGTCGTGGTCGGCGGAGGTGAACTTGTTGCCCGCAATACGAAACAACCGCCCTTCATCATCATCGGTTAACGCACCGCCCCGCCACGCATCGCGCGCAGCGACCTCTGCGCGTGCTTTGTCCCCGGTGGCATCAAGCGCAATCGCGAATTTGGCGCGTCCTGCGTTCGAGAGCGGCGGCAATTTGTCGAAATACGCAACGACCTGGCTCGGCGAATAGCTAAGCGGGTTAATCGCCTGTTCGGCGTTCTTGCGCATTTCCTCGGCATTTGGCCAGTCAGGGTAAGCCATCAGGAACGATGCATATTCGCCAAAGCTGTAATTGGCCGACTGGCTCAGCATTTTCCAGCGCTGCAATGCAGCAGGAATATTTCCTTCGCTTGGGTCATATTGCGCAACCGGCACAACTATCGGCTGGCTTTGCGTAGGAGCAGCGGGAACGGTGCTGCCCGTCCCGCGCGACCAGACAACTTCCGGTTGTTGTTGCGCCGCTGCCATAGCTGTTCCGGGAAGAATCAGCATAGATGCCGAAATGAGATGCTTTACCATGCTGGACATATTATGTGCCCCATCCTTATCACGTGCTGAACGAACAACTATATACCCCATAGGTTGAGCTTATGGTCCAGAATGAAGGTTAATGCATATGTTTTCCGGCTCAATTCCGGCTCTGGTGACTCCTTTTTGCGACGGAGCGTTTAGCGAGAAGCATTTTCGTGCGCTGATCGACTGGCAAATCGAGCAAGGTTCGAGCGCGCTTGTGCCTGCGGGAACCACAGGTGAGGCTTCGACGCTGTCAAATGCCGAGCATCACCGGGTGATTGAGGTGTGCATCGAGCAAGCAGCTGGACGTGTGCCGGTGATTGCGGGATGCGGATCGAACGATACGACCAATGCAATACTGCATCTCAATTTCTCTAAGAAAAGCGGAGCTGCAGCGGGTCTAGTGGTTGCGCCATATTATAACCGGCCGAATCAGGAGGGAATTTACGCGCATTTCCACAGGATGACCGAAAAGAATGATCTTCCGATCGTCCTTTATAATGTGCCTGCGCGGACAGTCACCGATATCAAGCCGGAAACAGTAGCGGCGCTGGCCAAATTGCCGACAGTTATAGGGATCAAGGACGCAAGCGGCGATTTGTCGCGAGTCACCGATCATCGCTTGGCTTGCCCAAAGGATTTCTGCCAATTGTCGGGTGTAGATGAGTTGTCGCTTGCATTCAATGCAAGCGGCGGCGTGGGCTGCATTTCAGTTACGGCCAATGTCGCACCAAAATTATGCGCAGAATTTCAGACGGCTTGTGCGTCGGGCGATTATGACTTGGCGCGTAATCTCAATGATAAGCTATATCCTCTTCATCTTGCGTTATTTTCTGATGCATCACCGGGACCCATCAAATATGCGATTTCGCGTGTTATCCAAGGATTTCCAAGCGAATTGCGCCTTCCGATGACACCACCAAGCGCAGCTAGCCGTGCTCAGGTCGATGCCGCTCTGGAGAACGCAGGTCTGATCTGATGGCACGCCCTAAACCTGAAGCATTCGAAAAGGTAAAAACCGTCGCTGAAAACCGGCGCGCGCGTTATGATTTTTTTATCGAGGACAAGTTTGAGGCTGGAATAGCGCTGACCGGCACAGAGGTAAAAAGCCTGCGCTTCGGCGAAGGGTCGATTGCCGAGAGTTATGCCGAAGTCAAAGGCGAGGAAATCTGGTTGATCAACGCCAACATTCCCGAATTCAGCCACGGCAACCGCAATAATCATGAACCCAAGCGTCCCCGTAAATTGCTCCTTAATGCGCGCGAGATAAATAAGATGCACGGCGCAGTGATGC
The DNA here is from genome assembly GCA_031370535.1 of Sphingomonadales bacterium. GTDB lineage: Bacteria > Pseudomonadota > Alphaproteobacteria > Sphingomonadales > Sphingomonadaceae > Sphingorhabdus_B. The sequence goes on from JANMQN010000125.1 coordinate 12,284, forward strand.
GTCAAGGTATGACACTTGTTCCGCTGTCGATTTATTTTAATGGACGTGGCAGGGCAAAAGTGGAGCTGGCGCTGGCCAAGGGAAAAAAAGCCCCTGACAAGCGCGCAACGGAGAAGGAACGCGATTGGAAGCGCGATCAAGGGCGAATCATGCGGGAACGCGGATGAAGCCGCCCAAAAACAAACTCGGTGCATGGATTCACCGCCAAGCCCCGACGCGCGACAGTTTTGAGCGCAGTCGTTTCCTGCGCCCTTTCGCGCAGCGCGTTTTTCATCCCGCGTTATGGCGCTTTACTCGGCGCTCGGTGCCCCGCGGCGTGGCGCTTGGGCTCCTGGTTGGTATTTTTCTTCTGATTCCGGGGGTTCAGATCGCGGGCGTTGCCCTGCTTGCGCTGCCGTTCAGGGCGAATATCCCGATTGGTGCAGCGATGACATTTTTGAGCATGCCAGCAACAACACCGTTCATTCTGGCGGGTTCGGTTTATATCGGCAATTCCGTGCTGCATCTTGGCGCCGGGTCTGGCCGTTTCCTCGAACTTATCGAAACGGGTGCGCCGCTGTCGGCATGGACCGACTGGGTATTTTCGGAAGCCCCGACAGCTATCATCGAAGGTGTTGCGGGGCTGGCAATCATATCGGTAGTTGCAGCCGCAGTTGGATATGTCCTTGCGGCTTGGTTCTGGCGCTGGTGGATTAGCTCGAAATGGCGACGCCGGTCGAAAGCAATTGCGGCTGGTGGATAAAAACTTTGCCGTGACCGGCTAAGTGGTTTTAGCGTGGACGCCTGTTCAGATCGGGGAATCCATAAATGAAGCTTGCAACCAAACTGGCCTTTGCGGCCTCCGTGTCTTGTCTGACGCTAGCATCGCCGGCATTCGCTCAAAGCGCTCCGGCAGCCGATGACGCGGCTGCAAAAGATGGGCCGCAACTTGGCACTTATGGCTTCGATGCTACCGGCATGGACTCCAGTGTTTCTGCTGCCGACGACTTTTACCTGTTTGCCAATGGGAAATGGGCCGACCGGACTCAAATCCCAGCGGACAAATCCAATTTTGGTATGTTCACTGCGCTTGATGACCTCTCGAAGGACCGAGTGAAACAGGTTCTTGAGGGCGAGAAGGAGCGCAAGGGCAGCAAGGCGGGCGACGTATATGCAAGCTATCTCGACACCGCCTCGGTCGAAAAGAAGGGCTTAAAGCCAATCCAGCCCTGGTTAAAGCAAGTGCGCGGTATCAAGAGCAAGGCAGCATTTGAAAAGCTTCTCCCGACCGCAGCTCGTAACGGCGTTGGCGCCCTGTTCGGCGGCTTTGTCGGACAGGATGACAAAAATCCTGACGCCTATATTTTTCAAATTTTCCAGGGTGGAACCGGGCTGCCAGACCGCGATATGTACTTGGTCGAAAATGACAAATTTGAAGCTATCAGAAAAGCTTATAAAGATTACCTTGGAAAGATGCTGACGTTGGCGGGCGAGAAAAATGCGGTTTCCCGGTCCGATGCGATTTTCGCAATGGAAAAGAAAATTGCCGGTGTGCAGTGGACGCGCGAAGATTCGGGCGACGCCACCAAAACCTACAACAAGATGACGCTGGCGCAGTTGGATGCCATCTCGCCCGGGCTTAAAATGTCGAGCATATTGACCAAGGCCAGCCCCAAGATAGCAGACGTCGTTGTGGCCCAGCCCACCGCGATTACCGGAATCTCGAAAATCTATGCCGAAACCGATCTGGGCATTTTGAAAGATCAGATGATCGTCAACAGCCTAGCAAGTTTCTCGAACGTGCTGCCCGATTCGGTGTCCGACACGACCTTTGCTTTCTACGGAACCGTCTTGCAGGGGACGCCGCAGCGCGAACCTCGCTGGAAACGCGGCGTTTCGTTGACGGAGGGAACGGTGGGCGACGAAGTTGGAAAGGCCTATGCCGCCAAATACTTCCCGGCAGAAACCAAAGTCGCAATGGACGTGCTCGTTAAGAACGTTCTCGGCGCGATGGGCCGCCGGATCGATGGCCTGACATGGATGCAGCCCGAAACCAAGTTAAAGGCACGGGCGAAACTCGCCAACTTTACAACAAAGATAGGCTATCCCGACCGCTGGAAGGATTATTCCAAGCTGAAGATCGTTCGTGGTGACCTGTTCGGCAACGATATGCGCGCTAACCAATGGGGCTTCGACGACAATATGTCGAAACTGGGCGGTCCGATTCGCCGCTGGGAATGGGGCATGTTACCACAAACCATCAATGCTTATGCCAATTTCGGAATGAATGAGATCGTCTTCCCGGCCGCCATCCTACAACCGCCATTTTTCGACCCAAAAGCCGATGCTGCGATCAATTATGGCGGCATCGGTGCGGTCATTGGCCACGAGGTCAGCCACCATTTCGACGACCAAGGCGCGAAATATGACCAGACCGGGAAGCTGTCGGACTGGTGGACCGAAAGTGACGTCAAGGCGTTTGAAGCGGCTGGCAAGCAGCTCGTCGCTCAATATGACGCCTACAAAATTTTCCCTGATGCAGCAGTAAAGGGCGAATTCACACTCGGCGAGAATATCGGCGACCTTGCTGGGCTCACCATCGCTTATGATGCTTATAAGGCGTCGCTGGGCGACAAAGAAGCGCCGGTTATCGACGGCATGACCGGCGACCAGCGTTTCTTCCTGGGCTGGGCGCAGGTCTGGCGGCGGAAT
>JANMQN010000177.1:0-8992 GCA_031370535.1 Sphingomonadales bacterium
CAACCGCGCTTCGCGCCGAAGCCGAAGCGATCAAGGCCGAATATGAAGCCAAGGCCAAGCAAGCCGCGCAGGACGCCATAGACATGAAGGCTGCTGCGGAAGAAGAAGCCAAGCTGATCGTATCGCAGGCCAAGACCGACGCAACGGCGCTGATCGGTCGCCGCGCCAAGGCTGCCGAAGAAAAAATCGCCGCCGCTGAGCGTGCCGCAATTGCAGATGTGCGGGCTAAAGCGGCTTCGGTTTCGGCTGCTGCTGCGGCGCAGCTGATTGCGGCGCATCATGATGCGAAGGCCGATTCTTCTCTGATCGATCAGTCGATTAACTCGCTGAATTAAGGCTTCGTCGTCTCCGCGTAGGCGGGGCCTCACGAGTTCAATACTGCCATGTAATGCACAATTGCCCGAGATCCCAACTTGCAGGGGGATCACGTGTTGTATTGGCCGCAGGTTGTATTAAGTCACAATCAATGTCCAAAGCCGACCGCCCAGACCAACCTAACGCATCCTCGCGCTTTAATGAGGAGAAGGCGACATACGCTGTACGCGGGGCCGATACGCCAGATTTTGATACCGGCGTAGCGGCGATCCGCAATGTGCTAAAGACCCTCCCGCACAAACCCGGCGTGTACCGCATGCACGATGCACGCGGAGATGTGCTTTATGTCGGCAAGGCGCGTGCGCTCAAAAACCGCGTGAACAATTATGTGCAGATTGACAGGCTGCCAAATCGTTTGCGCCGCATGGTCGCGTTGACGCGGTCAATGACGATTGTCACGACGAACAGCGAAGCCGAGGCCTTGCTGCTGGAAGCGCAGCTTATCAAGCGGTACCGTCCGGCCTACAATGTGTTGCTGCGCGACGACAAAAGCTTCCCGTTCATCTTGCTCCGGTCCGACCATAAATTTCCGCGCATCCAGAAACACAGGGGCGCCCGGCGGCATAAGGGGCAATATTATGGTCCATTCGCCAGCGCCGGGTCGGTCAACCAGACGCTCAATGCGCTCCAAAAGCTATTCCTGTTGCGCAGCTGTTCGGACAGCTTCTTCAACAATCGTGATCGGCCTTGTTTGCTTTATCAGATTAAGCGCTGCTCAGCACCTTGTGTCGGGCGCGTCGACGATACGGCCTATACCGAGTTGGTCGCCGACGCCAAGTCCTTCCTCGACGGCAAATCATCGGGCGTGCAGGCGAAACTGGCGAAGGAAATGGAAGGCGCTGCAGAAGCGCTCGATTTTGAACGTGCCGCAATGCTACGCGACCGATTAAAGGCGCTAACCTTCATTCAGGGTAGTCAGGCAATCAACGCGCAAGGCATTGGCGATGCCGACATATTCGCGCTGGCAAACCGAAACGGGGTTATGGGCATTCAGGCGTTTTTCATCCGTGGCGGGCAGAATTGGGGGCACCGCTCCTTTTTCCCGGCGCACGTGTCCGAATTGGGCGAGGACGAGGTGTTCACAAGTTTCCTTGCGCAGTTTTACGAAGACGTGCCGCCAGCAAGGTTAATCTTATTGGATCGGGAATTGGCTGAGGCCGACTTGCTCGCGCAAGCCCTTTCGGAACGTGCCGAACGCAAGATCGAGATTGCCGTCCCCCAACGTGGCGACCGCGTGAGGCTGGTGGCGCAGGCGACGCGCAATGCTGTTGAGGCGCTTGACCGACGGCTGGCCGAAAGCACGACCCAGGGTAAGTTGCTTCACGAAGTCGCTGACTTGTTCGAACTGCCCGAGCTGCCCAAGCGTATTGAAATTTACGATAACAGCCATATTCAGGGCACCAACGCATTGGGTGCGATGGTCGTTGCGGGACCGGAGGGTTTTATCAAGGGCCAATATCGCAAGTTCAACATCAAAAATCCGGATACCGCCCCCGGCGACGACTTCGCGATGATGCGCGAGGTATTGGCGCGGCGGTTCGGACGGTTGATGGCAGACGAAGCCGAAAACGAACGCGATGAGAACTGGCCCGACCTTGTGCTGATCGACGGCGGGAAGGGGCAGATGAGCTCGGTGATGGAGGTTGTGCGCGAGCTTGGCGTTGAGGATGTTGCCTTCATTGGTGTGTCGAAAGGTCCAGACCGCAATGCGGGCCGCGAAACCTTTCACTTCCCCGATGGTCGCGAGTTCGACTTGCCGGTAAACGCGCCGGTGCTTTTCTATCTGCAGAGGCTGCGCGATGAAGCGCATCGTTTCGCTATTGGCGCACACCGGGCGAAACGTAGCAAGGCAATCACTGCCAGCCCGCTCGATGAAGTTCCAGGCATTGGGCCTTCACGCAAAAAGGCCCTTTTGATGCACTTCGGAACCGCAAGGGCAGTGCGCAGCGCTAGCCTTGAGGATTTACAGAGAGCGCCCGGCGTATCGGCGGTGGTCGCCCAAACTGTCTATGACTACTATCATGAAGGGTGATAGTGCGTCAGCAAGCCTTTGAATGTTGCAATTGAGTCACAGGCGGTGTGCAAACCGACGGAAACATTGAATTTCTTTGGTATGTTTTGTTAAATTCTTCTAGCTAAAGGTTGAGCTCGGGCTTCCGTCCGAATTCAATCTCCCCCAGCGGCTCGGCCGCAAAAAGTCTTAAGAGGAACATCATGAAATCGATCCATATGCTGCTTGCCAGCGCCGCCGTGCTTGCCACGCCGATGACCGCTGCTTTTGCGCAGGAAGGCGAAGTCGTTGAACAAGAAGCAGCTGCTGCGCCTGCCGACGAAGTTTATTCCGACAATGAAATCATCGTCAGCGCCACGCGCCGTGACCAGGCCGCGCAGGACGTGCCTCTCGCTGTTAGCGTTGTCGGCGGCGAACAGCTCGCTAATGCCGGTGTCGTCGACATCCGAGGCATTCAGCAGCTCGCACCTTCGCTGAAAACGACGACTGGTCAGTCATCAGCGACTGGCGCAGTGCTTTCGATCCGCGGTATTGGTACCGCGGGCGACAACCCCGGATTTGAACCTGCCGTCGGCGTGTTCATTGATGGCGTATTCCGCTCACGCGCCGGTGTGGCGCTCGCCGAATTGCCGCCAATCGAGCGCGTCGAAGTGCTTCGCGGTCCACAGGGCACATTGTTTGGCCGCAATACCTCGGCTGGCGCGCTGAACATCACCACGCAGAAGCCTAAATTCGAACTCGGTGGTTATGTCGAGGCCAGCTATGGCAATTTGGATGAAATCGAAGTCAAGGCGGGCATTACTGGCCCCGTTTCAGAGCAGCTCGCGCTGCGTCTCGACGGCGGCTATCACAAGCGAGACGGCTATATCACCGACGTCAACAGCGGCGACAAGATCAACAATATCGACCGTTATTTCGTGCGTGGTCAGGCATTGTTCGAGAACGAAGATGTCAGCTTCCGCTTCATCGGCGATTACGCGAAAACCGACGAAGTATGCTGCGGTGCCGTTAATACGCTTAGCGGTTTGCAGATTTTCCCAGGCATCGATACGTCGACCAACTCGGCGCTGGCGCTGGTTGCGACCAATGTTATCAACGCTTTCGCGGGGAACCCCGCCTTGGGCGGCTCGACCGGCAGGGTCGGCATCCCGGCCTTTACTCGCGGAAGCCGCAGCATGGCGGTAACGCCAGGTCGCGATTTGAGCGAGAAGGTTAACGAATGGGGCGTTTCGGGTGAACTGAACTGGGATTTCGGCGCAGCGACTTTGACGTCGATTACCGCCTATCGTGACTGGGATGCGCGGCGTAACCAGGACATCGATTTCTCCGGTTTGGACCGTGCATATCGCGACAATTACCGTACTGGTGTCAAGGATTTCACACAGGAGATCCGCCTTCAGGGTACCGCATTTAACAACAGCGTTGATTGGCTCGTTGGTGGTTTCTATCTGAATGAGAAGCTGACGCTGAACGATACCATTCGTTTCGGCAGTCAGGCCGACCAATACGTCGATGGCGTGATCAATGGCCTTACACGAAGCACAACTTTGCCCACCGGCTTGCAATTGTTTGGAACATTGGGGCCTTTGGTTCCCGTGTTCGGCGGTGTTCCGTTGCCGCGTACGCCATCCGGTGCTGGTCAGCAGAATGACTCGTACAAGGTGGATACTGAGGCTTTCGCCTTGTTCACGCATAACATCATCAACTTCACTGACAATCTGTCGCTGACGTTAGGTTTGCGTTACAATCACGAAACCAAGGACATCGACACCAATCTCAATTCGGTTGTTCCGGCCTGCTCATTCTTCCTGAGCCCTGCATCGGCAGCATATCGCGCAGGTTTGCAGTCGGTTGGCTTGTACGGCCCGGCGTTTCTTTTGGCTTGTAACCCCGCCGTCAACAGCGAATTCAACGGTGTGCGGTCCGACGACCGTTCGGAAAGTGAATTCACTGGTACAGCTAAGCTTGCCTACAAAGTGAATGACGATGTGCTCGTTTATGGCGGATATGATCGCGGTTACAAATCGGGCGGGTACAATCTTGACCGCGGTGGTTTCGATTCTGTGCTGCTCGGCGGTAATGGAGCGCAGTTGACCGATCTCGAATTCGGCAATGAAACCGTTGATGCATACGAAATCGGGGTGAAAACAAACTTCACACGCCAGTTCCAGTTCAACGCCTCGCTGTTCTATTCGGACTTCAAGAATTACCAGTCAAACCGCTTCTCCGGAACCAACTTCGTCGTACTCAACTATGACAAGCTGGTGTCGAAGGGCGTCGAGCTGGAAAGCATAATTCGTCCGCACCCTGATCTGGCATTCAACCTGGGCTATACCTTTGTCGATGCCAAGGTAACTGATCCGCGAGCTGGCGGCGACAATGGTCGTCAGGCGTCGAACCAGCCAAAGCACACAATTACAGGTGCGGTGACCTGGACGCCAGAGATCAGCACGGGCGTAAACGGCCTGTTCCACGCTGATTTCCGCCAGCAGAGTGATGCGTTCCCGCTGAACGACAATCTGGGTCGTCGTTTCACTGCAAATGACGGTTTTGGAATCGTCAACCTGCGAGCTGGCATCAACTTCGGTGACGGCAAGTACAGCATCGAAGGCTATGTCGAAAATCTGTTTGACACCTATTATAATATCACTGCCTTCCCCATTCCGGAACAAGGCAACAGCTTCGCGGTTTACCCGTCGCCGCCGCGCTTCTATGGAGTGAAGGTTGGAGCCAAATTCTAAGCACTCTAGAATTTGATTAAGAGAGGGTCGGGATACGAAAGTGTTCCGGCCCTTTTCTTTTGTGCGAAGTAGGTTAGCCTGCCGACTCAGAGGGAACAGGCATGCTGCATATCGCGATTATCGGTTCGGGCCCTGCGGGCTATTACACTGCCGAAGCGGCACAAAAGAAATTTGGTGATGACGTGCGCGTCGACATTATTGACCGCTTACCGGTCCCGTTCGGTTTGATCCGCTTTGGTGTTGCACCCGACCATCAATCAATCAAAGCAGTGTCAAACCGTTATGAAAAGGTCGCGCTGTCTGACAATGTGCGATTTGTCGGCAATGTGACGGTGGGCAAGGACGTCAGTGTCGATGAATTGCAGGGGCTGTATGATGCCGTTGTGCTCGCGACTGGCGCACCTGATGATCGTCCGCTTGAAATTCCCGGCGGTAATTTGCCCGGCGTGTATGGCAGCGCGGCGTTTGTCGGTTGGTATAATGGCCACCCCGATTTCGCCGACTTGAAACCACCACTAGATGGCAGGCATGTTGTTATCATCGGCAACGGTAATGTCGCGCTTGATGTTGCACGCATACTATCCAAAACGCGCGCGGAATTTGGCGGCTCTGATATTGTCAGTCATGCGCTTGACCTGTTGGAAGACGCTGGCACCGAAGACATCACTATATTGGGGCGGCGGGGCCCGCACCAGATTGCGATGACGCCCAAAGAGTTGGGAGAGCTTGGGCACCTAGTGCGTGCCACGCCGCGGGTTGAAAAGGATGATCTGCCCGATTTGGGCGAGGACGCTTTGCTGGAACCTGGCATGCGCAAATCGGTCACGCACTTGCGCGAATTTGCGGCGATACCAGAGAGCTTTCGCGCAGATAAGCCAATCAGCATCAATTTTGATTTCTTCGCGGCGCCGGTCGCCATCGAAGGCAAAGATAAGGTTGAAGGTATAATCGTCGAGCGCACCATGCTCGATGAACAGCTTCGCAGCGTTGGTACGGGAGAAACTTATGCGCTGGAATGCTCGATGGTAATCAGCTGCATTGGCTATCAAACGCCATCCATCGAAGGCGTGCCTTATGAACATGGCAGAGGGCGTTTTGCCAATGTCGAGGGCCGGATTTTGCCAGGTCTTTATTGCGTCGGTTGGGCGCGTCGTGGTCCGTCGGGTACCATTGGCACGAACCGGCCCGATGGCTACAATATCATTGATGTTGTCGCCGAAGATATCAAGTCAGGCGCTCGCAAACAGGGCAGAGCCGGTCTCGATGTTTTGCTGGACAAGCGCAGTGTTCAGGTCGTGAAATTCAGCGACTGGAAAAAGATAGAGGAAGCTGAAATCGCCCGTGCCCGTGACGGCGCCCCACGGGAGAAATTTGTGCGGATCGAGGATATGCTTGCAGCCGGAAGTTGAATTATAAATGGGTTTTGGCCAGCGCAATGCCCGCGAGATTCTGCGTACGCGGAATTTTGCGAACTCTGATCCGATCGAAATTGTCAGCGAGTAACCGAAACTTTTCCAAATGTGCCGCAAAGTCGCGGTTACGGCATTTGGCGCGCCCACCGGCCTGACCGACGACCAGCGCGGAATCGCTGAGAAGTACCACGTCCCGCGCGCCGATGAATAGCGCAATTTCGGATGCGTGGATACATGCCAGCCATTCGGCTTCGTTGCTATTGCCGGTCCCACAGTCAGGCTGAAAATAGGCCACGCCACCCACAACCACGGCTGTTTCCATGTGCCCGGGATTTGGTCGGCACCCCCCATCGAAGAAAATCTTTAATCCTGTTGTCGGCATTTCGTCTTCAGTTGCGGAATTTGCTGCGGTTGTCATCATAATCACATCAAAGCCGATTTAAGTCTGTACGGAGAATAACAAAAAGGCGACATCGATGATTGAACGCATAGGTATCATTACAGGCGTGGATGCCGAGGCGGCGGCGTTGTTTTCAGGCCAGAGCTCGGACGGCGAACCCCTGCATGGCTTTCTGGTGCGGCAGGTGCAGCATACAGGCAAGAACATCGCGATTACATGTAGCGGGATAGGTAAGGTCAACGCGGCAATGGCCGCAATGATGCTAGTCGAGCATTATCATGTGCAGTTGCTACTTGTCGTTGGCACCGCAGGTAAGTTGTCGGATATCGAAGACGACTGTTTTCAGATTACCGAGGCCGTGCAGGGCGATTACGGTGCCTCAAGGCATGACCGCTTTGCACATTATACCGCAGGAGCTTGGCCGATTGGTGAAGCTCATGTCGAGCCTTTTCGGGCCAAAACCATGCCCGACATCGGCTTGCCCAAGGTCCGGATAATCAGCGGCGATAGTTTTGTAGAAAATCCGGATCATGGTCGGCGTCTTTATGAGGCGCTTGGCGGTGACATTATCGACATGGAGACGGCCGCAGTTGCACAAGCCGCTTCCCGGATGGACGTGTCGTGGGCTGCGATCAAGGCTACGACCGATAATGCCGATAGCCAAAGCAGCGGGGATTTCCAAAGCAATCTAAAACGAGGTGCGCGTGTGGCGGCAGCAGCGGCAGAGCGCATGATCGCTGCTCTGTAAGCCTATATCCACAACCCCACTGCATGGATTACAATTCCGGCCATTCCGCCGACCAGTGTCCCGTTAATGCGGATGAACTGCAGGTCGCTACCTACTGCATTCTCGACGCGGTCGGTGATAGTCGAGGCATCCCAGCGGGCAATTGTGTCGGACACTAGAGCGACGATATTGTCGCCGTAATTTTCGGTGGTGCCAACGATTGCGCGGCGGGCGAAGCGGTTAATCTGATGTTTAAGGCGGGCGTCATCCTGCAACGTGCCACCAAGTTTGATGAGCGCGTCGCCGAAGCTTCCCGCCATCGCCGCATCCGGGTTGCGCGCGGCCTTTAGCAGCCCGTCGCGGCCCTGATCCCACAGGCTGTTGATCCATTTGTTCATTGCCGGATTTTCCAGCAATTGGCCTTTCCAATGTGAAACCTTTGCCTGCAATTCCTTGTCATGACGCAAGTCATGGGCAAGGCTAGCAAGGCCTTCCTCGCCTTTTTCGCGCAAGGGATGGTCAGGGTCCGCAGCCATATCGTGAAGCAATTTTGTCAGGCCGTTGACGATAGCATCGGCAAGCCGGTCGTCGAGGCCGGTCCAGCGCATGATCGTATTGGCGCGCTCCTCGACCATCGCGCGGATCAGATGTTCATTGGCATCCAGCGTTTTCGATGCCCATTTGATGATGCCATCAAGTACCGGCACATGCCGTCGTTGCTTAATCATGGCGGTCAATAGCTGACCCAGCAAGGGAGCAATATCGAGCTTGTCGAGCTGCTTGCGGATCGCACCTTTGGCGACACCGCCCAAGCGTTCGTCGTCGAGCGCGGCGATGATATCGCCCATCAGTCGCGACGCCCCCATCCGCATTCGGCCTTCGCCACCGGCAGGTGTGCTAAGAAATTTGCCTATCGCGCCGGCGACGTCCATCCGCTGCACGCGGCGGGCAACAACCTTTGTGGTCAGGAAATTGGTACGCAGGAAACTGGCCAGAGTTCGGCCAAGCCGTTCTTTATTGTTCGGAATAATGGCCGTGTGAGGGATGGGGATACCGAGCGGGTGCCGGAATAATGCGGTCACCGCAAACCAGTCGGCCAGGCCGCCAACCATGCCGGCCTCCGCAAATGCGCGCAGAAAGCCCCAATGGCCTTCATAGCGAGTCTCCATATAATTTCCTGCGACAAACAAGGCGACCATGAAACACAGCAAACCGGTCGCAATAATCCGCATCTGGCGCAGTTCGGCATCGCGCTCCGCATAGCGGGTCTTTTCAGACTGCCCCAGTTGGTTGGCTGACTTCACACTAGCGCCTTAGCCAAGGCAG
>JANMQN010000013.1:0-19674 GCA_031370535.1 Sphingomonadales bacterium
GTTTATCGACACCTGTCTGCTCGCGGTCGTGCTGTTCCAGTTGTGGAAATGGCCAAAGTGGAAATCCTTGCCGATCCTCGCGATCTTCATTGTGGTGGATATGGCGTATCTCGGCGCCAACCTGCTTAAAGTGCCGGATGGCGGTTACTTCCCGTTGATGATTGGCCTCGTTATTTTCACTTTGCTGACCACTTGGTCTCGCGGCCGTGCGTTGATGCGCGAGCGTATGGCCGAAAGTACGATGCCGATGGAAATATTTATCAAATCGGCGTCGACGAGCGCAACGCGCGTGCCGGGCACGGCGATCTTTATGGCATCTGCGGCGAGCGGCGTGCCTTCTGCGATGTTGCATAACATCAAGCACAACAAAATTCTCCACGAACGGGTGATTATTTTGACGGTGCAGATCGAAGACGTTCCTTTTGTCGAGGAAGCGGATCGGATATTCTGTAAGGATTTGGGCGAGGGGTTCTACCGAGTCAAAATGCGTTTCGGATTTCTGGAGGAAACCAATGTACCGGCCACGCTGGATAAGGTTGTATTATGTGGTCCAAAATTCGATATGATGCACACCAGCTTCTTCCTGTCGCGCCAGACTTTAATTGCATCGAAGATACCCGGCATGGCGATATGGCGTGAAAAGATGTTTGCATGGATGCTGCGTAATGCAGCGAATGCCATGGAGTTTTTCAAGCTACCCAGCAACCGGGTCGTCGAACTCGGAAGTCAGGTCGAAATTTGATCTTGAGGAGAGGAAAATTCGAAAAGCGCTGTTGATAAAGGCGTCTCAAAATACCAGCAACAAAAACAGAACATATTCTGGCTATCTGAATACCCCCTCATTTTCTATTGTTTGATATCGCCAATGCAACGACGGCGCTGCATTTCCATCGCTGGTTAGCACAGCGTTCGACACTTTAACCAACGAGAGCATTCGGACACGCGGGCTGACTTGGCTTTCGCGGCAACGGCTGGTTTTTGAACGGGGTGCTTTGTCTGTGAACAAGGCTATGAGCTATGTCGTTCGGTTAATCAGCGATATCGCAACAAACGGCGCAATTGACCGCATGATGGAAGTTTCGGGAATGACCAATTCCGACCGTCTAACCTTATCACCCGATATTCAGGATAGGGTGATTTCCGCTCGCAGAAAATTTGTACAAAATGCCGTTCATTCTGCTGGCTATTAATTGGTCAATTATATGTCCCTGAAACTGCTTTCAGAGAGGCGACCGAAACACGGGGATTCAAGGACACAAATGGTATAACGGCGCGATCGGACTTCCAGATGCATCACCTGTCGCCTGTATACGTGTTCGGGCACGGCCATTTCGCCAAGAGCTTTCAGATACACCATATGTAGGGTTCCTGCCCTCGGGATTATTCGGTCAATGGACTGGCGCTGCCTGCAACGGAAAATGCCGCTTCCTTATGCAAGATGCCGATGCATCGCGGGCCGCACCGGAGGTACAACGAACTTGTGGCTGCCCGGTTTGCCAATATTATGACTGACATGGAGCGCCGAAACTGTTCGCTGCCCGGCCGGTCGGAAGCGATTGGGCGATTAAATCTGCTGGTTTGTAGCCTGCGTTGCATTCTGATGGGGTGTCGCCCATTCATATTGCTCAGCAGCCGCGATCTATTGAACAGCCCTGAGTATTTCTGGGACATCGATAACGCATTCGGCAGAATGCGGCAGGTAACGAAATAAGCATATGTGCAAATTAAAGCTGGACGAATGTTGCCATACACCGCTAACGACGCAATATAATGTCACGCAACCGCGCCTTATCGCTCCTCCTACGACTTACGCGCCCTTAGGCGTGCGCTTTCGTTCGGCCACCCGCTGAGCCGCCCGCCTAAGGGTTTACAACCACCGACTTAGACTCCAAAGCCCGCTTCAGCGCGTGCAACAGCGAAGTTGTAATTCATTATGATGCTAACTGATCCAATCCGAAAATACCGGCCTTTCCCGCAGGTCGACTTGCCCGACCGCGCATGGCCGACCAAGACTATAAGTAAGCCCCCACGCTGGCTTTCGACCGACCTGCGCGACGGTAATCAGGCGTTGATCGACCCGATGGGTGCGGAAAAGAAGACGCGATTTTTTGATTTGCTGCTCAAGGTGGGCATCAAAGAAATTGAAGTTGGCTTCCCGAGCAGCGGAGCTACCGATTTCGACTTCATCCGCAACCTCGTCGACAGCGGCCGCATTCCTGACGATGTGACGATCCAAAGCCTCACGCAGTCACGCCGCGACCTCATTGAGAAAACCTTCGAAAGCATGGCAGGCGCGCCGCGAGCCATCGTCCATCTCTACAATGCGGTCAGCCCGGCATGGCGCGATATCGTGTTCAAGCTCGACAAGCCAGGCGTGAAAGCCATCGCAGTCGAAGGCGCGACGATCCTCGCCCAGCAGGCTGCGCGCTTCCCGCAAACGGACTGGCATTTTGAATATTCTCCGGAAACCTTCTCCACCGCCGAGCTCGAGTTCAGCCTGGAGGTATGCGAAGCGGTGATCGAAGTTTTGAGGCCCACGCCAGCCAAGCCCCTCATCCTAAATCTGCCCGCCACTATCGAGGCGGCTATGCCCAATGTCTATGCCGACCAGATTGAGTGGATGTGTAAGCATATATCGCAGCGCGAAAGCGTCGTCATATCCCTTCACCCGCACAATGATCGTGGCAGCGGGATCGCGGCGGCTGAGCTCGGTTTGCTTGCGGGCGGGGACCGCATTGAAGGCTGCCTGTTCGGCAATGGCGAGCGTACCGGCAATGTCGATCTCGTAACCTTGGCGCTCAACATGTACACTCAGGGGCTGCACCCTGGCCTCGATTTCAGTAACATCGACGAGGTCATTCAGACTGTCGAATATTGCAACCAGCTGCCCGTCCACCCGCGCCACCCTTATGCGGGCGAGCTCGTGTTCACCGCGTTTTCAGGTAGCCACCAGGATGCAATCAAAAAGGGCTTTGCGGCAAACGATCTGCAGAACGACGAAATCTGGCGGGTACCCTATCTGCCCATCGATCCCGCCGATCTGGGCCGCAGTTACGAAGCGGTCATCCGCGTCAATTCGCAGAGCGGCAAGGGCGGTGTCGCCTGGGTGATCGAGCAGGACCACAGGCTCAAACTTCCCAAAAGGATGCAGGCCAATTTCTCGGTCATCGTGCAGGAACTGTCGGATACCACCGGCCGCGAACTGACTAGCGCCGACATATGGGAAGCGTTCGAGAAATGCTATTACCTGAAAGGCGAAGGCCGCTTCCGCCTCATCGACTTTCAGGAAAGCCAGAGCCAAAAGGCCCAAGACGAACGCATATTTGCCGGCAAAATCCGCATCGACGGCACCGAACAAAGCGTCAGCGGACGAGGCAACGGCCTGATCTCGAGCCTTGCCAATGCGCTGGAATCCGCACTCGGTGGCTCGCTCGACATCATCGACTATAGCGAACACGCCATCGGCCACGGCACCGACGCAAGGGCCGCCGCCTATGTCGAATGCCGCGTGGGCGAGGGACCAATCCTGTTCGGCGTCGGTATCAGCCGCGACGTGGCAACCGCGAGCGTAAGGGCGATTTTAAGCGCGGCGAACGGGGCTTAAAATCCACACCCTAGGGGCTTGTGAATAGTCAAAAGTGGGGTAGAAAATTGTATGCGAATCGAAGGCGACTATGGCGAAGACGGCTATGCGACGATACGGGGCCTTATCCCTCCTGAGGTTGCTTCCAACCTGTTCAAGCAGGTACAAATCGACCTCAGAGCCGCGGGAAAATCCTTTGAGACCTTTGCCAAAACTCACCCGCTCTCAAAGCAGCATACGATCGATATCTCGGGCCATTTCTACCGTCCGTTGACAACATTTCTTTGGGGCATGACTCCGATCATCAGCGAGCTTACCGGGGCGGACGTATTGCCCAGCTACGACTATTTTCGCATCTATCACAAGGATGATATCTGCCGCGTTCATTCTGACCGCCCATCATGCGAGCACAGCGTGTCTCTCACGCTCGCCTATAGCGATGATGTGCCATGGCCGCTCGAAGTCGGCTCTATACCCGTCAAATCTGAGGGGCCTTGTTTTGATGATTTCGGTCAGGAACCCTTTTCTGCAGTCGAAATGGAGCCGGGCGATGCAGTCCTGTATCGCGGAATGGATCTGCGTCACGGCCGGATGCAACCCAACCCCAACCGATGGTCCGCGCACCTGTTCCTGTTCTGGGTAGAGCGCGGCGGCAGGTTCGCCCAGCACGCCTTCGATGAAGAGCGGCTCCGGTCGGAATTGAAACGGGTTGGAAATCTGGATGTTTGACAAGGTCAACAGCGCGGCACATGGCTAGGTTCGGGCTATTTCGTGTGCCGCAAATAGTTGCTGATTTTTTCCTATTTCTGAATGGTAAAATTGGCTAGCCTCCTGACATAAAAGGAGGAAAATCTATGCGCATATTGCTTGCTGCTGCCCTGCTTAGCACAACATCGTCACTCGTCGCTCAGATAAAGACACCCGATCGTCCACTAACAGAGCCCAAAAGTCTGACCTCGCCTTCCAATCCCGAGGCACGCGTTGTTCCGCTAGAGGATATCGGCAATTCGCGCTCCGTTGGCAGCACAACTTGGAGCGCTGATGGCAAGCATGTCTTCCTGTCGACCAATCTCACCGGTCGCTACAATATCTGGCGGACCGATGCCGATGGCAGTTGGCCCTTGCAGATGACGCAGTCGGACGAATCGCAAGGCGGGCTTGCGGCATCGCGCGACGGGAAATGGCTCTATTTCACGCAGGATAAGGGCGGCGACGAGTATAACGACATCTACCGCGTGCCCACGGGCGGCGGGGCGGTCGAACGAATTACCGACACAGATGAGCTAAGCGAGAGCAATCTGGTGCCCGGCCCTGCCGACGGACGCATGGCACTGGCTGTGAAGAAAAAGAGCGAGGCACAAAGCAATGTCGGTGTCATCGATTCCGATGGCAACGTCCGTGTGCTGACCGCGGAGGCCGATCCGCAATATGGCTGGTCGCCGCGCCTTTGGGCCGATGCTGGCAAGACGGTCTTTGCCAACCGGGGAAAGATCGATTCGAGTAGCAATGAAATCTGGCGCATCGATGTCGCCAGCGGAAAGGCGACGCCACTACTCGCCAAAAAGGACACCATCTACCGTATCCTCGACATTACGCCTGACGGACAATGGTTGGCGGTCACCACCGATGTCGATACCGGCCGCCCACGCGCGGGACTCTACAATCTGGCAAGTAGACAGTGGAAATGGCTGAAGCCTATCGTCTGGGACCAGACCGCGATCCGCTTCACCCGCGATGGCAAGTCGCTGCTCGTCGAAAGCAGTGACGATCTGCGCACCACGCTGGTTCGGTACAATATTGAGACGGGCAGCGAAACGCCGTTGAAAATGCCGCCCGGCCTGAACTTTACGACGGGCAACGACACGCGCTCGCCCGACGGTCGTTCGGTGCTGGTGGTGAACATGGCTGCCAATGTGTCGGGCGAGCTGAGCCGTTACGACCTGAGTGATGACAGCGTGCATCCGCTCACCCAGCTTGCCGTTGCCAGCCTGCGGCCCGAAGTACTCGCGAAGTCCGAAATGGTGACTTATAAGAGCTTTGACGGAACGCTGATCAGCGCGCTGGTCACCATGCCAGCCAATTTGCAGCGCGATGGTAGCAATCCGGCGATTGTGCTGCCGCATGGCGGTCCGACGGGTAAGACCGATGATTATTTCGACGACATCGCGGCCGCGCTTGCCAGTCGCGGTTATATCGTCATCGCACCCAATTTTCGTGGATCGACGGGATATGGCAAAGAATTCCAGACCGCCAATTACGACGATCTGGGCGGTGGTGATTTGAAAGATACCATCCAGGCCAAGAAATTCCTAGTCGACAGCGGCTATGTCGATGCCAAAAGAGTCGGCATCTTCGGCGGCAGCTATGGCGGCTTTATGACACTGATGGCGATCGGCAAGGCACCCGACGAATTTGCCGCCGGGGTGCAATGGTTCGGCATCATCAATTGGCGAACGATGTACCGTGACATGGACGAAGTTCTGAAGGCCTATCTGCGCAGCCTGATGGGGACCCCCGAGGATAATCCAAAAGGCTATGATCGCGCTTCACCGCTAACATATATAAAGGACGCCAAAGCACCGTTGCTAACGATCCAAGGTGAAAATGATATTCGTGTTCCAAAGGGTCAGGCACAGGAGGTGCACGAAATACTGAAGGCGAAGGGTAACGTCGTTGAGACCATTTACTATCCTGCCGAAGGGCACGGTTTTCGTAAGAAAGAAAACCAGCTGGATTCGCTCAAGCGAACGGTCGAATGGTTCGACAAATATCTAAAACCGAAAAAGTGACCTTACGGTAAGGCCGGTCCTTTCTTGACGTTTGACAGCCGCACGCGCCTAAGGCTAACCGACATTTAAGCAAGCAATTAAGAGAGGGATTTTAACATGGCTCTTCCGGCAATTTTTGACAAACTCCGCCTGCCGGTGATCGGCTCGCCTTTGTTCATAGTGTCGGGGCCGGAACTGGTCATCGCACAGTGCAAGGCCGGCGTAGTGGGTTCGTTTCCTGCGCTCAATGCCCGGCCGCAGGCGCAGCTTGATGAATGGTTGCACCAGATTACCGAGGAACTCGCCGCGCATAACCGCGAGCATCCAGACCGGCCGGCGGCGCCTTACGCGGTCAACCAGATCGTGCACAAATCGAACAACCGCTTGCAGGAAGACATTGCGACCTGCGCCAAATGGCAGGTGCCCATTACGATCACGTCGCTGGGCGCGCAGGAGGAGTTGAACAAGGCGGTGCATTCATGGGGCGGGATTGTGTTGCATGACGTTATCAATGATCGTTTTGCGCACAAGGCGATCGAGAAGGGCGCGGACGGCCTTATTCCGGTCGCGGCGGGCGCTGGCGGGCATGCGGGCGTGACTTCACCCTTCGCTTTGATGCGAGAGATCCGTGAATGGTTTGACGGTCCGGTTGCACTTTCTGGGTCCATTGCGCATGGTGCTTCGGTGCTGGCAGCGCAAGCGATGGGCGCGGATCTCGCTTATATTGGCAGTGCGTTTATCGCCACCAAAGAGGCCAATGCGGTCGAGGGTTACAAAGAAAATATCGTCGAGGCGAAAGCATCAGACATTGTCTATTCCGACCTGTTTACCGGCGTCAGCGGCAACTATCTGCGCCAGTCGATTGAGCGTGCCGGCATGGATCCGAACAATCTGCCGAAGGGCGATATCTCGACGATGAATTTCGGCTCGGGCGGTAATAGCGAGGCCAAGGCGTGGAAAGATATCTGGGGCTCGGGCCAGGGCATCGGAGCGATCAAGCAGGTCCAGACAGTCGCCGAATTTGTCGACCAGCTGGAGGCCGAATATCGCGCGGCAAAGGCTAGTCTCGACGCGCGATATCTAGGCTAGGTTTTAGCTTGCCTTTTCGAAGGCGACACTAATGTCCAGCTTGACGTTATCGGATACTACGGGAATACCGTACATTACGCCAAAGTCGCTGCGCTTGATTGTGGTTGTGGCGTGGAAACCCACGGTGGCTTTCTTGTTAAACGGATTGTTGCCAGCCCCTGAAAATTTCGTGTCAAGCACAACCGGTTTTGTGACGCCGTTGAGTGTGAGGTTTCCAGTGATCTTGGCAGTGGTTCCTTTGGCGACCACACTGGTCGAAATGAACTTTGCGTCGGCCGGGGTGGGGCCGAAAAAGTCAGGCTTTCCGCCGTCTTTGCCCGCACGAAGCAGATGTCCGGTCAAGCCGGCGCTAGCGGTGGTTACCTTGCCAACGGGAATAGTGATGTTGACCTTTGCGGCGTTGGGCTTCGTCGGATCGAGGGTCAGCGTGCCGGTGGCATCGCCGAAAATGCCGAAATAATCGTTGAAACCAAAATGGCTAACGCGCCAGCCGATCAGCGTATGGCCGGGGTCGGTGTTGTAAGTTCCAGCGCTGACACGTGCTACGTCCATAGTTCCGGGAACTTGTGGTGCGCTTTGGGCGATGAGCGGAACGGCGGCGAACAGCGGAAGAGCGAATAAAATTTTGCGCATTTGGGATGCTCCAGACAAGCGAAAGGGGAGGCATAGTTGTCGATGCCTCCCCCTGAACTGTCAAGGCGTGAAAAAGTTTAGTTCTTCGCCTGATCAACCAGCTTGTTTTTGGCAATCCACGGCATCATGGCGCGAAGCTTCGCACCGGTCGCCTCGATGGGGTGGGCAGCGGCAGCCTTTCGGGCGGCCTTCAGTTCAGGCTGTCCAGCGCGGTTATCAAGGACGAAGTTCTTCACGAACCGACCTGACTGGATGTCTGCAAGGACTCGCTTCATTTCAGCCTTGGTCTCTTCGGTAATGATCCGAGGGCCGGTGGTAATGTCGCCATATTCAGCGGTGTTCGAAATCGAATAGCGCATATTGGCAATACCGCCCTCGTACAGCAAGTCGACAATCAGCTTGGTTTCGTGGAGGCACTCGAAATAGGCCATCTCGGGCGCGTAGCCTGCCTCGGTCAGTGTTTCGAAACCGGCCTGGATCAAATGGGTGATCCCGCCGCAGAGCACGGCTTGTTCGCCGAACAGATCGGTTTCGCATTCCTCGCGGAAATTGGTTTCGATGATGCCGCTGCGTCCGCCGCCGACACCGCTGGCATAAGCTAAAGCAATATCGTGTGCGTTGCCGCTGGCATTTTGCGCGATGGCAATCAGGCACGGCACGCCGCCGCCTTTCTGATATTCGCTGCGTACGGTATGGCCCGGGCCTTTTGGTGCAATCATGATGACATCTACGTCGGCGCGTGGTTCGATCAGGCCGAAATGCACATTGAGACCATGCGCAAAGGCAAGCGCCGCGCCCGGTTTCATATTGGCGTGTATGTCATCAGCATAGATTGCCGCCTGATGCTCGTCAGGCGCGAGGATCATGAGGATGTCAGCCCAAGCAGCCGCATCGGCATTTGCCATGACCTTGAAGCCAGCGCCTTCGGCCTTCTTTGCAGTCGCTGAGCCCGCACGAAGGGCAATCGCAACATCAGCCACGCCGCTGTCACGCAAATTCTGGGCGTGGGCATGACCCTGGCTGCCATAGCCGACAATCGCTACCTTCTTGTCCTTGATAAGGCCGAGGTCACAATCGGCGTCGTAAAAAACCTTCATTATTTCATCCCTTTACCGTCAATTTAATCTGGATCAGTTTTCGCCGGGAAAATCGGCGATGATGTTTTCAAGCTGGGCAGTGCGGTCGGCGACTACGCGCGCCCGGCAGATGCCCCCATTGCGGCGTTCGAGGCTACTCAGCCCCGGGGTATAGTAATGCAGGCAACTCTTGTCTTTGAATACGAACCAAGCGCGTTGTTCCTGCAGCAGATTTGCGCCTTGCTTTGTTTTGGAGCCGCCAACAATAGCGAGCGTACGCTTCCAAGTGGCGTTGAGATGTGCTTCTTCGGGCAACGTCCATGCGTTACTGCAATCAATGGCTGCCGGATCGTTTTGGTCAGATCCATCAACGCATTGTTCAAAAGCACGGTCCGCATTTGCGGCGCTGGCGCTAAGGCAAAGCAGAGCAGCTCCAATCAGCCATTTTTTCATGACGGACCCTGTCCGCGCATCAGGCCGACTATTCCAGTACGCCCGACCTCGACCAATCCGACTTCGCGCATTAACGTCACGAAGGTATCGATCTTCTCCGGCCCGCCGGTGATTTCGAAAATGAAGCTGTTGACCGTCGCGTCGATGACACGGGCGCGGTAGATATCGGCCAGCCGCATCGCTTCGACCCGCTGGTCGCCGGTGCCGCTAACTTTGACTAATGCGAGTTCACGTTCGACATGCGGGCCGGCTTCGGTCAGATCGGTTACCTTGTGCACCGGAACCAGCCGCTCGCACTGTGCGATAATCTGGTCGATGACCGGTGGTGGGCCTTTGGTGACAATGGTGATGCGGCTCGTCGCATGATCCTCACTGATATCGGCCACGGTTAGGCTGTCGATGTTATAGCCTCGCGAGGTGAACATGCCCGCGATCCGCGCCAGCGTTCCCGCCTCGTTATCGACGGTCAGTGTGAGCACGTGGCGTTCGGCAAATTCTTCCTTGATATGCATCAGACAAGCGCCTTTGCTTCATCATCCATTGTGCCCGACACTTCGTCCGAATGCAGGATCATGTCGGTATGCGCTGCGCCCGATGGGATCATCGGGAAGCAATTGGCCTTCTTTGACACGCGGCAGTCGAACATGACGGGCCCGTCATAAGCCAGCATTTCGGCAATCGCTGCGTCCAGTTTTGCGGGATCTTCACAGCGAATGCCTTTCCAGCCATAGGCTTCGGCCAGCGCGACAAAGTCTGGCAGGCTGTCTGAATAGCTTTCCGAATATCGGCTTTCATAGGTTAGTTCCTGCCACTGGCGGACCATACCCATCCATTCATTATTGAGGATGAATACCTTGATGGGCAGGCGGTATTGCGTTGCCGTGCCCATTTCCTGAATGTTCATTTGGATCGAGGCCTCGCCAGCAATGTCGATGACCAGTGCATCAGGGTTACCCATCTGCGCGCCGATAGCGGCGGGCATCCCATAACCCATCGTGCCCAGGCCGCCGCTGGTCAGCCATTTGTTGGGGCCCTCGAAATGGAAATGCTGCGCCGCCCACATCTGGTGCTGACCGACCTCGGTGGTGATGATCGGATCTTTGTCTCTAGTGGCCACGTAAAGCCGTTCGATAGCGAACTGCGGCATGATCTCTGCTTTGCTGGCAGGATAGTTTAGGCATTCTACTGCGCGCCAACCCTTGATCTTCGTCCACCATTCGGTCAGCGGCTGCGGCTTGACCTTGCGGCCTTTCCAGACGTCGATTATCTGGCGGATCGCAGTGCCGACGTCAGCAACGATGGGAAGGTCAACACGAACGGTTTTGTTGATCGAGCTGCGGTCGATATCAACATGGATTTTGATGCTATTGGGCGAAAATGCGTCCAGTCGCCCTGTGATCCGGTCATCAAACCGTGCACCTAGGCATATCATAACGTCACATTGGTTCATCGCCATGTTAGCTTCGTACGTGCCGTGCATTCCCAGCATACCGAGCCATGCCTCGCCCGAAGCAGGGTATGCGCCGAGGCCCATCAGCGTAGAGGTGACAGGCGCGCCCGTGAGTTCGGCCAGTTCGCGCAGCGCTTTGCTTGCGTCCGGGCCGGAGTTGATGATACCGCCGCCGGTGTAGAGGATTGGCGCTTTGGCGTTGGCGAGCAGTTCGACCGCCTTGTTGATCAAAGCATATTCGGCCTCACCAGCAGGATGGAACCGTTTCGCCGCGTTGCTTTTGACATCGGTTGGCGCCGTGGCAACCTGCACATTCTTGGGAATGTCGATGACAACAGGACCTGGACGGCCTTTGGTCGCGATGGCGAATGCCTCACGAACCGTGGCGGCAAGGTCTGCCGGGTCTTTGACGAGGTAATTATGCTTCGAACAATGCCGCGTTATCCCAACCGTGTCTGCTTCTTGAAAGGCATCAGTGCCGATCAACAATGTGGATACTTGGCCGGTAATGACAATCAGCGGTATCGAGTCCAGAAAAGCATCGGCAATGCCAGTAACCGCGTTTGTCGCTCCTGGGCCGGAGGTTACCAGCACGACTCCCGGTTTACCGGTAGAGCGGGCATAGCCTTCCGCTGCATGGGCCGCGCCAGCTTCGTGGCGGACGAGGACGTGCTTGATCTTCTTTTGTTGGAATAGCGCGTCATAGATGGGCAATACGGCGCCGCCCGGATAGCCGAATACGGTATCCACGCCTTGCTCGATTAGGCCTTCAATCAATATCTCTGCACCGGATTTTTCGGGCACTTTTATATCCTCAATAACTTGGTTCGGACCCTATGTTGCAGCGCAATAGGGTTCGCAAGAGCGGGCTGGCTAATGGTTCGAAAATGACATGTCAACTATAAATAACGTAATTTAGTTTCAATTATATGCATATTTGAATCATTTATTTCTTGCTCCCATGGCGACCAGTTAGCGGGAGATTGATTGCGGAACCAAGTGAACTGTCGCTTTGCATATTGCCGAGTGGCAATTTTGCCCAAGGTGACGGCCTCGTCGCGCGATATTTTTCCGGACAACATATCAGAAATTTCGGGGACGCCGATGGCGCGCATGATTGGAGTGTCGCTGGACAGGCTGCGGGACAGAAGCGCTTCAACCTCGTTAACTGCCCCGTCAGACATCATTGTATCGAAGCGTGCATCGCACCGCGCGTATAGCCACTCTCGGGGAGGCAACAGAACCAGAGGGTGCAAGGCAATCTCGGTTGCGATACCCCCGACCTTATCCTTGCGCCAGACGGCAATACTGCGACCTGTGCTTTCTATTACCTCAAGCGCGCGTGCGATCCGGCTGCCATCCGCTGGCGCGAGCGCGGCTGCCACCTGCGGGTCCTTTGCCTTGAGCGCAGCATAAGCATCTGCCACATCCAATGCGCGAATGTTTGCGCGCAGGTCGGGATCGACCTCCGGTATCGGAGCAATGCCGTCCAATAATGTACGCAAATACATGCCAGTCCCGCCGACGAGTACAGGCAAGCTTCCGTTGTTATGCGCGTCGGCAATCGCGAGTTTTGCATCAGCCGCCCACCGCGCCGCCGAGCAAATATTGTATCCGTCAAGATAACCGAACAAACGGTGCGGTACGCTGGCTTGTTCTGAGGGTGTGGGCTGAGCGCTCAATATCGGGAGGTCGGAATAAACTTGAGCGCTGTCGGCATTGATAATCACGAGATTGCGCGATTTCGCCAAGCGCAGTGCCAATGCGGTCTTGCCGCAAGCGGTCGGACCCGCGATAAGCGCGAGCTTCGGTTTGGCTTCAGGATTCGGCATGCCCATCTCCACCTTAATAGCAGCAGACGCCTGCGAAAGAGGAAGTATTTCGGACGCCTGCGACCGGCTTGCCGCTGCGGGCTGCGCACCGGCGGAAATAGAGTGGATTGAACCAGACAGAGCCGTGGACATTGGATTCGAAGGGGATCTCGATGCCGCACGAACCGCACTCGCCCCGATGGAGGATAGGTTCGATATCGTTGTCCAGCAAGCTGCGGGCCGCCGCAAGATGCTGCTCGTGTCCGATATGGACAGCACCATGAT
Organism: Sphingomonadales bacterium; assembly: GCA_031370535.1. Lineage (GTDB taxonomy): Bacteria > Pseudomonadota > Alphaproteobacteria > Sphingomonadales > Sphingomonadaceae > Sphingorhabdus_B. The sequence continues at coordinate 13,149 of JANMQN010000013.1, forward strand.
AACGGTCGAGTGTATCGATGAGCTCGCCGATTATGCGGGTATAAAGCCGGAAATCGCGGCAATAACTGAACGCGCGATGGCGGGGGAACTGGATTTTGCCGAAGCATTGAAAGCCCGGGTTGCTTTGCTTTGTGGCCTTGACGAAAAAGTTATCGCGCAATGTTTGGAGGAGCGCGTGCGGCCTATGCCGGGAGCCGAGACATTTGTGAGGACCATGACTCGCTGGGGCGCGCATACTGTGCTGGTATCGGGCGGCTTTACAAGTTTCACCGGTCCGGTTGCGGCCAAGATCGGTTTTGCTGAAGTTCACGCCAATGTGCTGGAAATCGTAAGCGGCAAACTAACTGGCGGACTGGCGGACGACATTGTCGATGCAGCGACAAAACAAGCCGTGCTGGAAGCTGCGGTTACAGTGAAGGGCATCGATATGGCTACGGCGCTTGCTGTTGGTGATGGCGCAAATGATTTGCCAATGATTGCCGCTGCGGTTGCAGGCCAGGGTCTTGGTGTTGGCTATCACCCTCGCCCTCAACTCGCCAAAGCCGCTAATTTCTCGGTCCGACATAATGACCTGACGGCGTTGCTCTATGCACAAGGTGTCGGTCTAAGCGAATGGGTGCACTGATGCGGGTTACAAAGGCGTGAAACAAATTGAGCGCGCTGAAGTTATCGATATGGTCGGGCTAGTTGTCCGAATTTCAGGAGAATGTAATGCGTAAGTTGCTGCCGATCCTAATCATCCCTTTAATTTCCAGCTGTTCGACCATGCCGAGCGCCCAGACCGGAGCGGTATCAGAAGTGTTAACCGCAGACTTGGCGCGCGCAGATGGTTCGTGGGCGGGAGTGGTCACTATCTCAAAGCGCAACGACGGAATTTTTCTAAGCCTGTCTGGTGAAGCGGCCGCTCCCGGAACTTTTGGCATTCATATTCATAGTGTCGGCAAATGTCAGGCGCCCGATTTTACAACGGCGGGCCCCCATTGGAATCCTGGAATGAAGCAGCATGGACGCGATAATCCTATGGGCGCACATGGCGGCGACTTGCCAAACATCGTTGTCGGGACAGACAAAAAAATGACGTTAGAGCACAGACTTCCTGACATCATGCTGGAAGGCCCAAGCGGACTTCTCGATGCCGACGGCGCGGCACTGATTATCCATGAAAAGGCTGACGACTATCTTACCGACCCGAGCGGCAATAGCGGCAAGCGAATTATTTGCGGTGTATTTAAATCGGGGAACCGGAGCTAAATAGAACTGAAAAAGCTTTACCTCGGCATCTCTGAAATCATTCGACGATGACCGATCCTCGTCCTAATGCTGGTAATGAATTAAACCTTATCCGCGTAAAGCAACGTGCCGGGCGATAGGCGATCAAGTATTTGCGCAATATCGTTTTGCGAGAAGGCAAAACACCCTTGGCTTCGCCCAATCTTGCCTTGTTCGGCGATCATCGTCTGGCTTACATACCAAGCAGGATGGATGACGATGGCGCGCGCTTCAGCTTGGTCATTTTGTGCATCAAGCCCAGTCAACCGCCGCGAGGCGCCATGCTCACCGAAATAACCCTCGCCGACAATATAGCTGCCTGAAGATGTCGCCTCTGATCCCGGAGTGTTGGAAAAGTTTTGCACCCAGCCACTATGACTTGGGTCGGAACCCTTGCCATGCGCGACAAGAAACGTGGTGGACTGACCGCTCCGCATATTGACGATATAAAAGCGCGGATCGCGCGACGGCTTGGAAAAATCAGCAATGGCCAGCAAATCGCGGTTAAGAACATGCTTTTTATGCAGATCCAGGGCCGCCTTTGCGCGGTTTAACAGAAGCGGCGTGGGTCCAGTGCCACTTGCTTTACCCGTGCCTCGAACGAACACGATCTCACGTGCAGTCGAAGGCGTCGCGAGCATGGCCGCGCCCGCAACCGCCGATTGGAAAAACTGTCTTCGCCCCATCTGTGTCATCTCAACCTAGATAATGGCTCAGAGTCGTTGCCAAAACCCTTAAAACTGCATTTGGACGCAAATCACGGACGGTTAAGCGCGATTAATTTTGTGTGGGCGGGCTATGGGGCACAAATACGGTCGAAACAGATTGAGATACTTGCTACATAAGAGCTGATAATCACCGGTCGCATCAGACGGACATATTTTTCAGGGGCAGTTTTCATGAAGTTCCGTGCGAGTTTTCGCAGTTTGCAGGCTGCCGTTATCCTGGCCGTCTCCGCGTGTGGCGTTGCCGCTCCAGCGATAGCGCAGGTTCAAGCGTCAACTCGGACAGCTTCACCCATTCAGCAACCTGTTAATCCAACGGTGCCTGGGCCTTCGGTAAACGATCCTATAGTAGCGACGCCGCCGCCTGTATTCACACCAGATCCTTTACCTGTGCCAGCACCGACTCCTGCTCCCGCACCGAAGGTAGCAAAGAAAAAGGACCCGGTGGATTCGCTAAAGCCGGGCCAGTTTGTCTGGGAAAAACGCGATATTTACGAAGGCCCAATGAAAATTGTCGCGGTACTGGATATTCAACGAATTTACGTATTTCAGAATGATAAGCTATTGGGGTTCAGCACTATTTCATCGGGCAAGAAAGGTAAGGAAACGCCGACCGGCATTTTCAATATCCTCCAAAAGAATATCGACCATAAATCGAACCTATACAGCAACGCGCCTATGCCATTCATGCAGCGGCTGACGTGGGATGGCATTGCGATGCACGGTGGTCATTTGCCGGGATATCCCGCTTCACATGGCTGCATCCGGTTGCCGCACGCCTTTGCCAAATCGCTATTTGAGGCCACGCAGATGGGGCAAGAAGTCGTGGTCCTGAAGGACATTTCCACGCCGGTAAAACGACCAGAGCCGAAGCCCGTTCCGGTGGTTGAACTGCCTGTTGTTCCAGTTACGCCGCCAGTGGTTGACCCAAATATCACTCCACAAGCTTCTCCACCGAAACCAATCAACTGATCTGCGCCCATTTCGCTTATTCCATTTGATGGCAGTTTGTCGTCCGGAAGCAGTTCGAGGTGACTTAAGGCTATCGCGGTAAATAAAATTCCATGATTGACGTTTACGCTAACGTAAAGTAGTGACGTTAGTGCAACGAAGAGGGAAGGCGTCGCCATGGATAAATTTATGCGTAATGAAGGTCGGGCCGACGCAACGATCGATACGCCTGACGCCTTTAACCGCGAATCATTCACCATCTCCGATTTGTCGACCGAGTTCGACGTCACGGCGCGCGCGTTGCGCTTTTACGAAGATCAGGGCCTGATTTCTCCTGAACGTATGGGACTGGCGCGAATTTATTCCAAGCGTGATCGTGCGCGACTGGCGTGGATATTGCGTGCCAAACGGGTGGGTTTCAGCCTCGCCGAAATTCGCGAGATGATCGATCTTTACGATTTGAATGACGGACGCAATATACAACGCCGGGTTACAATCCAGAAATGCCGCGACCGCATAGACCTGTTAAAGGCACAGCGCGATGATATCGAGAGTGCAATCAAGGAACTGACCGACTTTGTTGCCACAGTCGAAAAAGTAGAACACGCCGAAAAATCGGCAGCAGCCTAAAATCAATAGTTTTAGCCGTCGAAGGACAAATCATGCCCAGTTATCAAGCCCCCGTTCGCGATACCCAGTTTGTCATCAATGAAGTGTTGGGCATTGAACGTTTCGCCAATTTGCCTGGTTTCGAGAATGCCAGTGCCGATATGATTGAGGCAATCCTAGTCGAGGGCGCGAAATTTGTTGAGGGCGTGCTGTTTCCGCTGAATCAGATTGGCGATTTGCAGGGCTGCACGCGTCATTCCGACGGCAGCGTAACCACGCCCGAAGGCTTCAAGGACGCTTACACGCAATATTGCGAAGCCGGCTGGGGCACGTTGTCGTCGCCTGCCGAGTTTGGCGGGCAGGGAATGCCGCACATCGTCTCAATGGCATTCGAGGAATATATGGCGAGCTCGAACATGGCCTTCGCGATGTATCCCGGTCTAACCCATGGCGCGGTTTCGGCGATTTTGGTCAAGGGTAGCGACGAGCTAAAAGCAAAATATGCACCAAACATGATTTCAGGCAAATGGGGCGGCACGATGAACCTGACAGAACCGCATTGCGGTACGGACTTGGGCCTCATCCGTACCAAGGCTGTCCCCAACAGCGACGGCAGCTATGCGGTAACGGGGATGAAGATTTTCATCTCTTCGGGCGAGCATGACCTGACCGAGAATATCATCCATCTGGTTCTGGCGAAGACGCCGGATGCGCCCGATAATGTAAAGGGCATTTCACTGTTCATAGTGCCGAAATTTATGGTGAGTGACGATGGTTCGCTGGGTGCGCGTAACGCGGTTAGCTGTGGCTCAATCGAGCATAAAATGGGTATCCACGGCAATTCAACCTGCGTTATGAATTACGACGGCGCGACAGGCTATCTGGTGGGTGAAGAAAATAAGGGCCTCGCCGCTATGTTCATCATGATGAATATTGCGCGACTGGGCGTCGGCCAGCAAGGCCTCGGCATCGCTGAAGTCGCTTACCAGAATGCGGTGCATTATGCGCACGATCGCCGTCAGGGCCGGGCGCTGACCGGGCCGCAGGATCTGGACCAGAAGGCCGACACGTTGTTTGTTCACCCCGATGTACGTCGGATGCTGATGGATTCTAAAGCATTCACCGAGGGGATGCGCGCCTTGTGCCTGTGGGGTGCTTTGCAAGCCGATTTGCTGCATCACGCGCAGACCGAGGAAGAGCGGCAAATGGCCGATGACCTGCTCTCGTTGTTGACGCCGGTCATCAAGGGCTATGGCACTGACAAGGGCTATGAGGTCGCAACCAACGCCCAGCAGGTTTATGGCGGGCACGGCTACATCGGCGAATGGGGCATGGAGCAATATGTCCGCGATGCGCGGATTGCGATGATTTACGAGGGTACCAACGGCGTGCAGGCGATGGACCTTGTCGGCCGCAAGCTTGCGCAAAATGGTGGGCGTGCAGTGCAGGCTTTCTTCAAGGTTGTTGACGACGAATGTGCTTCGGCGAAGACCGGACCTTTGACTGATCTGGCAGGGCGTCTGGAAAAAGCCAATAGCGAGCTGAAGGCCGCGACCATGTGGTTCATGCAGAACGGCATGGCGAACCCGAACAATGTCGGCGCAGGTGCACATCACTATATGCACATTATGGGTATCGTAGCACTGGGTCTGCAATGGCTGCGGATGGCCGAGGCTGCTCAAAGGGCTTTGAATGCGGGAACGGATAACGCTTCATTTTACGAAACCAAGCTTGTGACAGCACGCTATTTTGCCGAGCGGTTCATGCCTGATTGCGGTGCCCTGCGCCGCAAGATTGAGGCGGGAAGCGAGGCCATTATGGCGCTAGAGCCAGAGATGTTCGCAGTCGCTTGACGATCAAAAGAACGTGCGTTGCGATGGGTAGAGGCTTGCTTTCCAACAGCCTCTACCGAACGTCATGTCGGCGCAAGTCGCTGGCTTTGTTCGGTCCAACAGAAGAAAGTCCGGATTGACAGGGGGTTGGCTTACAGGAGCAACCAATGTCAAAATTAAATAATAGGTTCGCAATACTTACGGTTATAGCGATTGCGACACTTTCAATGGGCGGTGGCGCGGGTGCGCAAACCGGCCCAAAACCAACCGAACAGAAGGCCTCACCTGCGCCGGAAGTGTCGGTGCCGCCGCCCACAATAGACTCTAACGAAGACGGTAAAGCCGATGCTTGGGACCGAGACGGGAATGGCACGCCCGATGCGTGGGACGTCAATGGTGACGGGAAGCCTGACAAATTAGACGATGATGGAGACGGCAAACCTGACGCGAAGCCTACGAAACGCTAACTGGATAAGTTCTGGGGCATGGAGAGGTGCCGGGATACTGGTCGTTCCCGGCACTTTTTCTTCATTAAACAGGAAGGAAATCTGGAACCGACAAATAGCGCTCGCCAGTGTCGTAATTGAACCCGAGGATACGGCTTCCGGCTGGCAGATCGGGCAGCTTCTGGGCGATTGCTGCAAGCGTCGCGCCGGATGAGATGCCGACTAGCATGCCTTCCTCGCGCGCTGCACGGCGTGCGGTCTCCTTCGCCGCCTCAGGATCGACCTGGATAACGCCGTCGAGCAAAGCCGTGTGCAAATTGGCTGGAATAAAGCCGGCACCAATACCCTGAATGGCATGTGGGCCAGGTTGTCCTCCGCTGATCACAGGAGAAAGTGTAGGTTCCACTGCATAGACCTTTAAATTTGGCCAGGCTTTTTTGAGCACCTCTGCGCAGCCAGTAATGTGGCCACCGGTTCCGACGCCGGTTATCATTGCGTCGATCGGGTTGTCCGCAAAGTCGGCCAATATTTCTTGCGCAGTCGTGCGCACGTGAACTTCGATATTGGCAGGGTTTTCGAACTGCTGTGGCATCCAGGAATTAGGGGTTTGCGAAACCAGCTCAAGTGCTCGTTCAATTGCCCCTTTCATTCCCTTTTCACGCGGGGTTAGGTCGAAACTCGCACCATAAGCCAG
>JANMQN010000050.1:0-3255 GCA_031370535.1 Sphingomonadales bacterium
ATGCCTCTGCCGTCCGACAATATGATCTGTGGTTCGAGGTCAGTTTCGACTGTTTCAAACCATCGGCGAACGGCAAAACCGTCTCCTTCGAATTCCATCCCATCGCGAAGCGACTCCACCCGTACGATCTTCAATGGCAGCAGGGACTGCAGTGATCCAGGTGCCAGCCCGGGTGGGATCGCAAAATTTTCGGTCTTGCTGCCGCTGCGCGGCCCGATGAGAACGGGGCCTGCAAACACAGCAAGTCTTGCAACCAGTTCTGCAGGCATGACCGGCATGCAAGGGATCACAACCATAGCATAGCCATCAAGCGAGGCAGCAGGCGGCAGGATATCGATATCCAGCCCTAATTTGCGAAGCGCTGTGTAATATTCGAAAGCGGCGCGAAAGGCGCTGAAGCCTTTCCCCTGCGGCTGGATGTCAGTGACCCAGTCGCTCTGATAGTCGAACAGCAAAGCCACTGACTTGGGCGGGGTTCCGATGCTGCCGATTGCCTCAATATCCTGCGCAGCCTCTCGCGCCTCGACTGCGCCTTGGTCATCGGCGCAATCAGGACGAAGCAAGCCTGCATGCATTTGCTCCTGTCCAAACGGCGCTTGCCGCCACCTAAAATAGCTTACAAGCTCCGCACCGTGGGCCATCGCTTCCAATGTCCATAGGCGCACCATTCCGGGCAGCGGTGCGGGATTGAATCGCGCCCAGTTTACTGGTCCCGGCTGTTGTTCCATGACCCACCACCTACCCTGGCCTTGGCACCCGCGGTAAAGATCATGATGAAATGCGGCTATATCCGGATGACCCTGCCGACAATAAAGCTGTTTTTCTTCCTCCGAAAACCAGAACTGCTCAAGGAACCCGAGCGGGTAGCTGTCCCAGCTGACAACATCGAGATCGCGCCCGACGGCATGATGATCGAACTGCGTAAAAAAACCCATGAAGTTATGGATGATGTCACGTCCGGGTGAACCAGCACGTAGTATATCAGCCTGGCGCCGGTTAAAACGCACAACCTGATCGGAGGAAAAACGGCGGAAGTCGAGCCAGTGCGCCGGATTTGCTTCGGTCACCGTAAGGTTGGGCAACTCGATTTCGTCAAAGGAGCGATACTCCATTGACCAGAAAACATTACCCCATGCGGCGTTCAGTTCGCACACATTTGCGTATTTTGCGGAAAGCCATATGCGGAAGCTGCCGCGTGCGGCGGGCGAGAAGCTGATTGCGGTATCGTGGCATCCATATTCATTGTCTGTCTGCCATGCGACTATTGCCGGATGGTGCCCGTATCTATCGGTAACGGCAGATACGATCCGGTCGCATTCTTTTGCATAGCCCTCATGCGAAAAACAGTAGTGCCGCCGCGACCCAAAACCTCGCTGACGGCCCTCCTCGTCGTACGCAAGCATGTCGGGCATGCTGTCCACCAGCCATTTGGGAGGCGTAGCAGTAGGTGTGCCCATGATGATTCCAAGTCCGGCATCGTGCAGCGTAGCCATTGCGCGGTCCAGCCAGTCCCACTCATAATTTCCCTGTTCGGGCTCGATCCGGCTCCATGCGAATTCACCGATGCGTACGCGACTTAGCCCCATTTCGACCATGCGGCGGGCATCGTCGGCCCAATAGTCCACAGGCCAATGCTCGGGATAATAACAGCAACCCAATCTCACGTGACGGCTTCCTTTTCAAACGTCATGATCCACGCCGTTTCGGGATGGGCAAGCGGCAGTCGCAATCCGTTTTCCATCAGCGCTGTGCCGCTGAGAACCGCCCCACCCTCCCAAAGGCCCGGATTGGCAAGATACGCACTGGCCTTGGAAGGCCATGGCTTCGGCAACTTAACCCGATAATAGGCATCAGCGTCCAACCCTTTCAATCGCACAGGCGCAACGTTGAAATTCTCAGCAAAACGGGTCTGCGCTGCAAAGGCAACGGCTTTCCCGTCCGACACGACGATCTGGCCATAAATTCCGACGTCATCGTGCGTAAGCTGCCAGAGACTGCCAACGTGTAATAAGTCGCGCCAGACTTTGTAGAGCATGATGTGCTGGGCCAGAACTGCTTGTTCCCGGGCATCCATGTCAGCCGGGTTTGCCTCGACGCCCATATGTCCGAACATCGCCACCTTAGCGCGAAAGTCTATTTCCGTTTTTCGGCCCGTAATCGGGTTGGTCGATGGTCCGACGTGATTGCCCAATATTTCAAGAGGCAGAAACCGAGTCCAGCTACGATTGATACTCAGGCGCTCGATGGGATCGTTATTGTCGCTTGGCCATACGCGATGCGCCATAGTCAGGCTCCTCAGGTCAATACGCCCTCCCCCGCTCGAGCAATTTTCGATTTCGACGTCGGGATGCGCAGCGGCGACTGTCTTCAAAAGCTCGATATAGCCCTCGGTCTGGCCAGTACCCAAGGGGAATAGCCGCCGGTTATGATCCCATTTCAGATACGCGATATCATTACTCGTGAGCAGATCGGTTATGGTTGCGACGAGATATTCCATCACGTCCCGCCGGGATAAATCGAGCACCAGCTGGTTTCGTTCGGTCGGTCGATGATCTGAGCCATCGTGAATGCACCAGTCGGGATGCGCGCGATAAAGGTCGCTGTCGGGCGACACCATTTCCGGCTCGATCCAAAGCCCGAAATCCATTTTTTTGCTTTTCACATGGTCAATAAGTGGTCCTAGACCATCAGGAAACAGATCAGGATCAACCACCCAGTCCCCAAGCCCCGCCCTGTCGTTTCGCCGCCCCTTGAACCAGCCATCGTCAAGTACGAACCGTTCCGCGCCCAAAGCTGCTGCCTGATCAGCAAGACCGATAAGAGATGCTTGCGAAATATCAAAACCCAGAGCCTCCCAGCTGTTTAGAAGAACCTTTCGCGGGCCCCATTTCGACCGGTGCGGCACAATATCATTGCGTACGAAATGGTGGAAATTGTGGCTGAGCTGATCTTCATTCAAAGCAACCGAAACGATACTTGTCGCCGAACAAATGTGTTGGCCCGGCTGCAGAATTGCGGCGTTGCGATCAAGGAACGATTCGAAGAGCACCGTTGCCCGGCCATCACTGTGCCGTGCAACATAAGCGGCGTGATCGCCGTTCCATGCGAGATGACAGCCGATAACGCTGCTGCAAGTAGCGCTGTGAAAAATGAGCCAGTTGCCCGGATCAAATCCCGGCTTACCTCCGACCGAGCGCATCTCGATTGCATTGGCCCCCAGCTGATGCGTGGTAGCCTGCACTTCGCGCGCCCATC